>JBKOVL010000169.1:0-8741 GCA_046723895.1 Actinomycetota bacterium
GACCTGCGGAAGTTCGCGCAGGCCCTCGCAAACCGCTACTCCGGCCGGCATCGGGGGTATCCCTTCGTCCGCTACTACACAGTCTGGAACGAGTCGAACCTCGGGCTGTTCCTCTCCCCGCAGTACAACCCGCGGACGCGCAGGCCGGTCGCGCCCAGGATCTACGCGAACATCTACCGCGCCGCGTACGCCGGCATCAAGGCCGGGAGCCCGCACGCGCTGGTCGGGATCGGCGAGACCTCCGCCCGCGGCCGCGACCGCTACCTCGGAGAGAGAGGCGTGCAGGAGACGGAGTCGCCGGGCCGCTTCGCAAGGCTCCTCTCTGCGCAGAAGCCGAGGCTGAAGTTCGACGCCTGGTCACACCACCCGTACCCGACCACCCTGAGGCAGAGGCCGACCCAGCGTGTGCGCTGGCCGAACGTGACGCTCAAGCACCTGCCCAAGTTCGAAGACAGGCTCGCCAGCTGGTTCAAGCGGAAATCGGTCCCGATCTGGATCACCGAGTACGGCTACCAGACGAGGCCGGCCAAGGCAGGCGGAGTGACGAGTGCGCAGCAGGCCGCCTATCTGCGGCAGGCGCTCGACGTCGCGGCGGGCGACCCGAACGTGGATATGTTCATCTGGTTCATCCTCCGCGACGACCCGACGAGCGAGTGGAAGAGCGGCCTCGTCAGCCGCAACGGCGCGAAGAAGCCCGCCCTCGCGATGTTCACCAGGCGAGCAGCCGCCTACGACGGCCGCGAGCCGCAGATCACGCTCGACTACGGCGCGCAGTATCCGCTCGTCCGCTTCGCGGCGCTCGAGCTCTGGTCGCGCTCTGGAACCGGCGCGAAGGTCGGCCTCACGGTGACGCTCTACAGGCAGGCTCCGAACCGGCGGCTCAGGCTGGTCCGGACGGCGCAGCCCCTGTCGAGGATCGGATACGACGGATGGATCTCGTTCCGCGTCCCGCTGGCGAAGGCGATCGCAAGGGTCTACAGCGTCAACATCCGCGCAGTCGACATTCACGGCAACAGAGTCGATCGTTCGGTGTTCCTGCGTGTGAAGCCGCGGCCGCGCCGCTGAGGCCGGCGCAGCCTCCGATCAGCTCGGACGCGGCGGGTGGTGCTCGCGCCAGTGGCGGGCAATCTCCGCACGCGTCGTCACCCACACGTCCGGCTTCTCCTTCACATGCGCGAGGAAGCGGTCGAGCGCGGACGCCCGGCCCGGCCGGCCGATGATCCGGCAGTGGAGGCCGACCGACATCATCCGTCCGCCCTCGGCGTAGAGCTGCTCGAACGAGTCGACGAGGTACTCGAGGAACTGGCCCGCGGTGACGAACCCGTTGGGGATCAGGAACTTGAAGTCGTTGGCGTCGAGCGTGTACGGGATGACGAGGTGGTCGCGCCCGGAGACCTCGACCCAGTACGGCAGCTCGTCGGCGTAGGAGTCCGAGTCGTAGAGGAAGCCGCCTTCCTCGACCACCAGCCGGCGTGTGTTCTCGGAGATCCTGCCCGTGTACCAGCCGACCGGCCGCTGCCCGCACGTCCGCTCGATCGCCTCGAGCGCCCGCCGCATGTGCTCGCGCTCCTCCTCCTCGGGCATCTCCAGGTAGTCGATCCACCGCCAGCCGTGGCTGGCCACCTCCCAGCCGGCGTCGACCATCGCCCGCGCCGCCTCCGGGTTGCGCTCGAGCGCCTGACCGACCGCGTAGACCGTCAGCGCTAGACCGTGCCCCGTGAAGATGCGGTGCACCCGCCAGAATCCGGCCCGGCTCCCGAACTCGAACATCGACTCGGTGTTCAGGTTGCGGCGGCCGACGGTCGGCGCGGCGCCGACGACCTCGTGCAGGTACGACTCCGACTGCGTGTCGCCCTCGAGCGGCGTCCGCTCACCGCCCTCCTCGTAGTTGAGGACGAAGCTGAGCGCGAGCCGCGACCCGTCCGGCCAACGCGGGTCAGGCGGGGAAGCGCCGTACCCGACCAGGTCGCGCGCGCTCACGAGCCCCGCCGCGCGACCGCCTCGAGCTCACCGAACACGCCGGCGGCCGCGAGCTCGCGCACGCGTGCCGGCTCGTAGCCGCACAGCTCGACCAGCACCAGCTCCGTGTCCGCGCCGCGCTCCGGCGCCGGCCGCGCGGGCGGCTCGGAGCCGGAGAGGCGGAGCGGCGAGGCGACCTGGCGCACCGTCCCGAGCCGAGGATGCTCGTATCGGACGAGCCGCGCGTCCGCCAGCGCCGCTTCGACGTCGTTCACCGGCGACGACGGCACGCCTGCCGCCGCGAGCGTCGCCAGCCACTGCTCGCTCGTCCTCTCGCGGAAGACGTCCTCCAGGATCGGCTCCAGCTCGTCACGCCGCCGGTCGCGATCGGCGAACGTCGCGAACTCCTGCGCCAGCTCGGGCCGACCGATCGCATCGCAGAGAAGCTGCCAGAACTTCTCCTTCGGGCAGGCGACGACGATCCAGCCGTCGGCGGTCTCGAAGTTCTGGAACGGCACGATCGACGGATGCGCCGAGTTGCGCCGTCGCGGCGGCACGTACCCGCGCGACGCGGCCCAGGTGCCGACGTAGACGAGCTCGGCGAGGGCGGTCTCCAACAGCGAGACGTCGCAGTCGCAACCTCTTCCGTCGCGGCGGGCACGCCACAGCCCGGCCAGCACCGCGATCACGGAGACATAGCCGCCGGAGTAGTCGACGAGCGACAGCCCGCTTTTCGTCGGCGGGTCGTCGGGGCCGCCGGTCAGGCTCATCCACCCCGCGAGCCCCTGCATCATGTAGTCGTAGCCGCCCTCCCTCGCGCGCGGGCCCGTCATCCCGAAGCCGGACAGCGAGCAGCAGACGATCCGCTCGTTCACGTGCCGCAGCCGGTCGTACGTGAGGCCCAGGCGCTCCGGCTGGTCGCCGCGGAGGTTCGCGTAGACGACGTCCGAGACGCGGACGAGATCCTCGAAGACGCCGCGCGCGGCGGCGTGCCGCAGGTCGAGCGAGATGCTCCGCTTGTTCCGGTTGAAGCTCTCGAAGAAGAGCGAGTCCTCACCGTCCTGGAACGGGGGCACGTAGCGGCCGACGTCGCCGCCCGAGGACGGATCCTCGATCTTGATCACCTCCGCACCGAGGTCGGCGAGCTGGAGCGTCCCCCAGGGGCCGGCGCCGTACTGCTCGACCGCGACCACCCGGACGTCAGCCAGCGGCAGCAAGCGCCACCTCCTTCAGGCGCTTCGCGTCGTCGAGCTCGAGGATGTTGAAGACGACGTGCCGCGCCCCCGCGTCGATGTACTCGCGGACGCGCGCGACGCACTGGTCGGGGTTGCCGGCGATGCAGTACCGATCGACGACGTGCTCGCCGAAGTCACCCGAGTAGCGCGCGCGCAGGTGCTCGTACAGCCGGCGCCGCTCGCCCACGTGCGCCGGCAGCGTGACCGCGGGCGTAACGTTCTCCGGGAGCTCCGCGAGCCCCTCCGCGAACCGCCCGGCCGAGACCCAGATCGGGATCCAGCCGTCGCCGAGCCTCGCCGCACGGCGGATCGCAGCTCGCGAACGCCCGCCCACCCACAGCGGCGGCCCGCCCGCCTGCGCAGGCCGGGGCTCGATCGAGATCCCCTCGAAGGAGAAGAACCGCCCGGCGAACGCCGCCGCGGACTCGCCGAACAGCGCCCGCAGGGCACGCATCGCCTCGTCGGTGCGGGCTCCGCGCTCGCGCGGCGACACGCCGACTGCGTCGAAGTCCGGCCCGCTCTCGCCGCCGACTCCGACGCCGAGGATCACGCGGCCGCCCGAGACGTAGTCGAGCGAGGCGAACTCCTTCGCGACGACGCTCGGGTGGCGGAGCGGGAGCAGGACGACACCGGCCCCCACCGTGATCCGCGTCGTCACCGCCGCAAAGGTCGACAGCGCGACGACGACGTCGACGATCGGGTTCCGGTACGAGATGTGATCGCCCGCCCAGATCGAGTCGTAGCCGAGCTCCTCGGCCCGGACGGCCACCTCCCGGAACACCGCCGGGTCCGGGGCGCCGCCGACGAGCTGGCCGCTGCCCTGGATGCCGAACGCGACCGGCGTCACCGCGCGCGACGCCAGGCGCGCTCGTAGTACGGGCGCAGGAACTCGAGGTGGGCGTGCATCTGGTCGCCCGCAGTGTCCGCGTCGCCGACCTCGATCGCGGCCGCGATCGCGCGGTGGTGCTCGTTGATCGTGCGGTGGAAGCCCGCGCCGAGCTTCGACCGCGCGAGGTTCCGCTGGAGAACCGCGAAGACGGGCTGCGCCGCGATCGCGAGCAGGGTGTTGCGGCAGCCCTCGATCACCGCCAGGTGGAAGTCCTGGTTGTAGACGAACTGCCGCTGCGTGCCGAGGCGCAGCGGCTGGTCCGGGATCGCCTCCCGCAGCCGCTCCAGCTCCGCCTCGCTCCGCCGCACCGCAGCCAGCCGCGCGGCCGGCACTTCCAGCAGCTCCCGGGCCTCGAGCAGCTCTGACAGGGTGACGTCGTCGGCGTCGGCGAGCAGCGCGATGCTCGACTGGACGTAGTCGGAGACGCCGTCGACGCTCGGCAGCGTGACGTACGAGCCCCCGCCCGCTCCCTTCGACGTGCGGATCAGGTTCTGAGCCGCGAGCACGCGCAGCGCCTCGCGGACGGTCGCGCGACTGACGCCGAAGTCGGTCGCAAGCGTCGCCTCGTTCGGCAGCCGCTCGCCCGGCTGGAGCTCGCCGTGGACGACACGATGGCGGAGCCGCTCGGCGACCAGCTCGTACTGCTTGACGGCCACGTCGGACTAGGCGATGCCCAGCTCGCGGTTGCCGGCGACCGACGTCGGCGGGCTCACGGCCGGCAGCGGGCGCTCGGCGAAGTATTCCGCCAGCGATCCGCCGTTCCGGCTCGCGTGCAGCTGCCCGCGGAGCGCCTCCGTCGCCGCCTGGTCGATCTCGAGCGTCCGCACGTCCGCGAAGACGACGCCGTACGCGTCGCGCGCGAGCTCGACCGTCGTGAGGTCGTCGAGCACGTCCTCGCGCACCGCCTCCGCCGGGCGCTCGAGCGGGTCGCCGTACCCCGCCGCGTTCGGTTCGCGAAACTCGATGAACTCGCCGGCCGAGAACGGGATCCCGGTCACCTTCGCCGGCAGCACCTCCTCCCGCGCCGTGTCCGGGTTCTTCCGGCAAGAGGCGACGAGGCCGTCCCAGCCGCCGAAGACGCCGTGCGGCGGGTCGGTCTGCCGGTCGCCCTCGCACGAGTACGTCCCGTCGACGAGGAAGCGGTTGCGACGGATGATCCCCACCCCGCCGCGCCACTTCCCGGGCGCCGCGGGCTCCGGGCGCAGCTCGTACTGGTCGCAGCGCATCGGGAAGCGCATGTCCAGCTCCTCGATCGGGTTGTTGCGCGTGTTCGCCATCAGGTTGTCGACGGAGTCCATCGCGTCCTTGCCGAACCGGCCGCCGTACGAGCCCTCGTTCACCTCCAGATAGAGCCAGTACTCGCCGAGCGACTCGTCGAACCCCGCGTACGCGCAGAAGTGGATGCCGGCCGAGTTTCCGCCCGTCACCTTCTCCGGCAGCGCCTCGGCGAGCGCGAGGTTGACGTTGTCGACCACGCGCTGCGTCTGGCAGAAGCGCGAGAAGCACGCGCGCGGGAAGCTCGGGTTGAAGATCGTCCCCTTCGGCGCGATCACGTTCACGGGCCGGAAGACGCCGTCGTTCTGCGGCACGTGCTCGGGGAACGTGACCTCGTCGAGCAGGATCGTCCGGACGGCGTAGTAGCAGCTGACGAGCAGCGAGCCCTCGAACGGCACGTTGTAGCCCGTCGGCACCTCCGGATTGGACCCCGTCAGGTCGATCGTGATCTCGTCACCCTCCACGACCACGCGCGTCTCGACGCGGAGCCGCTCGTCGCGGTTGCGCGCGTCGTCGTCGAGCCAGCCGACGACAGGGCCGTACGTCCCGTCCGGGATCTTCGCGATCTCGGCGCGGAGCATCTGCTCCGAGTAGTCCATCCAGTCGTACGCCGCACTCATGACGACGTCGGCGCCGTAGCGACCCACGAGCCGGAGGAAGCGCTCGCGGCCGAGCTGGCACGCGGCGAGCATCGCGTTCATGTCGCCGCGGTTCATCGTCTCGGTCCGGACGTTGTCGAAGATCATCCGGTCGAGGTCATCGTTCAGCTTCCCGCGCTCGTACCAGCGCAGGGCGTTGTACATCTTCGCCTCGGCGTAGACGTCGAACGCGTCCGCGTTGATGCCGGGGAAGGACCCGCCGACGTCGAGCACGTGCGCGGTGACGGCGGCGAAACCGAGCAGCTCGCCCTCGTGGAAGATCGGCACGGCAACGGCGACGTCCGGCGAGTGCGAGGCGCCGAGGTACGGGTGGTTGTGGACGATCACGTCGCCGTCCTCGATCCGGCCCTCGAGGCGGTGCAGGAAGCCGCGGATGTACCAGGGCAGCGAGCCGATGTGCATCGGCGTCGAGTCCGATTCGCACAGCTCGCGCCCCTGCGCATCGAAGATGCCGGCGCCGAGGTCCTCCGACTCGCGGATGATCGACGAGTAGCTCATCCGGAAGAGGACGCCCGCCATCTCCTTCGCGATCGCGTGGAACGCACCGCCGAGCACCCGCAGCGTGATCGGGTCGACCTCGACGCGCTTCCATGTCGGCGGCCCCGGCTGCCGCCCGACCTCGTACTCGGTGACGCTCATCCAACCACCTCCGCAGTCGCGAGCGGCTCGGGCTCAGGCGCGATGCCGGTGCCGATCACGATGTTCCCGAAGCGGTCGATCCGCGCGGTCAGCCCGGGCGGGACCACCGTCGTGGAGTCGTACTGGTTGACGATCACCGGGCCGTCCAGCCGGTTGCCGGCCTTCAGCCCCTCGCGCGCGTAGAAGCGCGTCGGCACCCGGCGGAGCTCGCCGCCGACACGGAACCAGGCGTGGCGCTCGTACCGGAGCGCCGAGTCCGGAGAGGCGTCGCCGTGCTCGACCTCGGGAACCCTCAGCGGCGGCATCAGTCCGATCCCGCGCACGCGAACGTTCGGGATCTCGATGTCGGAGTCCTCGAAGCGTCGCGAGTACTCGCGCTCGTGGATGTCGTGGAAGTCGCGGCGCGTCTTCTCGACCCAGTCGTGGTCGATCGCGCCGGAGTCGACATCGACTCTGAGCTCGTAGCCCTGGCCGAGGTAGCGGCAGTCGGCCACGCGCTGGATCAGGATCCGGTCGAGCGGGACGCCGTCGTGCTCGAGCTGCACGCGCGCCTGCTCGTCGAGCTCCTCGAACGCGGTCTGGAGTGCGGCCGCGTCGAGCTTCGACAGCCGCTCGTACACCGTCGCGACGTACTCGTAGACCATGTCCGTCGCGAGCTGGCCGAGGGCGGCGGTGACGCCCGGGTAGTTCGGCACGACGACCCACGGCGTCCCCGCCTCGAGCGCGATCTGGGCCGCGAACAGCGGCCCGGCGCCGCCTTCGGCGACGAGCGCGAAGTCGCGCGGGTCATAGCCTTTGCGGACGGAGTTCTCCTCGATCGACTGCACCATCGAGTGCGTGAGGATCTGGACGGCGCCCATCGATGCCTCCTCGACCGTCATCCCGAGCGCCGCAGCAGGGCCCGCCTCGAACGCCCGCTGCGCCGCGTCGGCGTCGAGGCTCATTCCGCCGCCGAGAAACGTCTCCGGCAGCAGCCAGCCCAGGTTGACCATCGCGTCGGTCGCCGTCGCCTGGGTGCCGCCGCGGCCGTACGCCGCGGGGCCGGGATCCGCACCCGCAGAGCGCGGGCCGACGCGGAAGATCCCGCCGGCGTCGACGTACGCGATCGAGCCGCCGCCCGCGCCGATCGTATCGACGTCGACCATCGGGATCATCGCCTGGTACGGGCCGACCCGCGTGTCGAGCAGGTGCTTCATCCGCAGCCTGCCCTCCTGCGCGAGCCCGATGTCGGCGGAAGTCCCGCCGACGTCGAGCGTGATCACGTTGTCGTAACCGGCCTGCCGGCCTGCCCAGATGCCCCCGACGACGCCGGCGACCGGGCCCGACATCAGCAGGTTCACGGGCCGCGCGACCGCGCCCTCGGCGGTCGCGACGCCGCTCGCCGAGGTCATCAGGTGGAGGCCGGTCTTCACGTCCATCGCCTCGAGCTCGTCCTCGAGCCGGCGCACGTAGCGCGACACGCGCGGCCCGATGTAGGCGTTCAGGCACACGGTCGAGAAGCGCTCGTACTCGCGGTACTGCGGCAGCACCTCCGAGGACACGGAGAGGAACGCCTCGGGGAACTCGTCGCGCACGATCTCCGCGACCCGCGCCTCGTGCTCCGCGTTGAGGAACGAGAACAGGAAGCAGACCGCGACCGCCTCGACTCCCGCCTCCTTCAGCCTGCGCACCTGCTCGCGCGCCTTGTCCTCGTCGAGCGGCACGAGCACCGAGCCGTCACGTGTGATCCGCTCGGGCACGGTCAGCCGGTACCGGCGGCGCACGATCGGATACCGCTGCCACGGCAGGTCCTGGTAGTTCGAGAAGTTGAGCGGTTTCTTGTGCCGCGCGATGTGGAGGATGTCGCGGTAGCCCTCGGTCGTGATCAGGCCGACCTGGGCGCCGTCGTGCTCGATGACGAGGTTGGTCGCGATCGTCGTGCCGTGGAAGACCTGCTCGAGCTGCGAGGGCTCCGTGCCCGCGAGCGCCGTCAGCTCCTTGATCCCCTGCACCGTCCCCTGGGACGGGTCGTCCGGCGTCGTCGGGAGCTTGTGGACGAGGATCTGGCCGGCCTCATCGTCGACGTAGATCAGGTCTGTGAACGTG
>JBKOVL010000267.1:0-3930 GCA_046723895.1 Actinomycetota bacterium
GATCCCGGCGATCCCCGCGATCAGCGCGCCCGCGGCGAAGCCGATCGTGCGATGGAGCCTGACTGTGAAGCCGAGCGCGCTCATTCGGACCGGGTCGTCCCTCACGCCCTGGAGGGTGAGCCCGAAGGCCGTCCCCCCGAGGTAGCGCACGGCGACGTAGACGACGACGCAGGCGATCAGCGAGGCGTAGTACATCCGGGTCGGGTGCAGCACGGGATCGCCGAGCAGCTTTGGCGGCATCACCCCGTTGATGCCCTCGTGTGCGCCGAAGGTCGGGACCTGGGAGAAGTAGTAGAAGGTGAGCATCGCGAAGGCGAGCGTGATCATCAGGAAGTAGATGCCTTCGCTCGAGCTCGCGATCGCGCCGAAGCCGAAACAGACGCCCACCGCCACGCCGAGACCGACGAGCGCCGCGAGCCACGGGTTCCATTGCGACTCGACGCTCAGCTTCGCAGTCATGAAGCCGGCGACGCCAAACGGAGCCATCTGGCCGAGCGACACCATCCCTCCGTAGCCGGCGAGGAAGCTCAAGCTCGCCGCCGCGAGACCGGTCCACAGGACCACGACCATCACGGCGCTCGTGAAGTACGTCGAGAAGAGCACCGGGCAGAGCGCCGCGACGAGGAGCACGCCCGCGACGACGGCGAGCCGGCCCCACCGCCACAGCCGCGCCGCGCTCACCGCGCTCTCCCGAAGAAGCCCGCCGGCCTGATCGCGAGCACGAGGATCAGCAGCGCGAAGGTGAGCAGGATCGAGTAATTCGTGTAGCCGGACGGGAGGTAAACGCTCGAGAGCTGCTCGACGAGACCGAGTAGGAGCGCGCCGAGAGCGGCGCCCGCCAGACTGCCGAGGCCGCCGATGATCACGACGACGAGCGAGCTGAGCAGGAAGTTGGAGTCGCGGCCGGGCTCGAGCGAGAGCATCGTCCCGCCGAAGACCCCGCCGAGCGCAGCGAGCGCGGAACCGAGGAAGAACGTGATCGCGAAGATCAACTGGACGTTGACGCCGAGGGCCGAGGCCATCGCGCGGTTGTCGACACCGGCTCGGATGACCATGCCGAAGCGCGTCAGCCTGATCCAGGCCCACAGCCCGAGCCCGACCGCAAGCGCGGCGCCGAGGACGAAGAGCCGGAAGGCCGGATACCGGAGGTCGTACACGTGGAGGTCGACCGAGCCGTCCAAGCCCCCGGGGGGCGCGATCGACTCCGCGATGCCGCCGAAGTGGACGAGCATCTGGTCGGCGAGCACGATCGAGATCGCGATGGTGATCAGCGCCTGCCGCAGGTCCTGGCCGAGGTTCCAGCGCAGGAAGAGCTGCTGCATCACCAGCCCGACGCCGCCGCCGATCAGCACCGCGACGACCAGCGCGGGCCAGTAGGCGAAGCCGTGGTTGGCGGTCAGGGACCAGGCGATGTACCCGCCGAGCAGGTACAGGGAGCCGTGCGCCATGTTCACGACCCGCATCAGCCCGAAGATCAGGGTGAAGCCGGTCGCGGTGATGAAGTAGAGGCCGGCGAGGCTCAGCCCGTTCAGCCCGACGATCACGAACGTGGGGGCGTTGCCGGAGCTCGCGAAGCCCGCTGCGAACGCCTTGTACGCGACCCACGCAGCGGCGAACCCGAGCACACCGAAACCGAGAGCGGGGCCGGCGAAGCGGCGTACGGGGGCGGGAACCGCCTGGGCTCTCATCGGGTTCGACCGTAACGCGTGATCCGCATCTCAGCCTCCGCCTAGCGTAATCGATTCTTGATTTTCGTTTGACATCAGGTGCAGAATTGCTGCGACATGGCAGTCGAGAGCCCCGCCCGGGCTCGGCAAAGGAGGGAACGTTGAAACGGCAACTCAGCGGGCGCAGGCCCGCACTGTGGTTAACCGGACTCGTCGCCGTCGCTGCCCTGGCGGCGGGACTGGCGAGCGCCGGGTATGGCAAGTCCCGGACTGCCGACGCCGTGGCCCCGATCAAGATCGGGATCCTGACGACCTGCGGTGGCCCGTTCGCGCCGTTCGAGATCGAGTCCTACTCCGGCGCGAAATACGCGCTCGTCAAGTGGGCACACGGCAAACCCGCCGGCACGGGTCCGCAGAGCCAGGTCAACGGCGCAACCGTCGCCGGCCACCCGATCAAGATCTACTTCGGCTGCTCGGACGCGACCCCCGACAAGGCGGTCGCCGAGGCGCGGCGGCTCGTGGAGAACGTCCACGTCCAGATCCTGCTCGGCCCGCTCTCGGGCGACGAGGGCATCGCGATCGCGAACTACGCGAAGACGCAGCCGAACGTGACCTTCGTCAACGGCACGTCGGGCGCGCAGGTGACGACGATGTCCGTGAAGGCCAAGAACTTCTTCCGCTTCGGCGGTGACGGGGCCCAGTGGATGGCGGGCCTCGGGTCGTACGCGTACAAGACGCTCCACTGGAAGAAGGCCGCGATCCTGGGAGAGGACTACTCCTACCCCTACACGCTCGCCGCCGGCTTCGTGGCGGAGTTCTGTTCGCTCGGCGGGGACGTGACCAAGCGGCTGTGGGCGCCCCTGACCACGACCGACTGGGCGTCGTACGTCGCCCAGCTCCCGCGCGACGTGGACGGCGTCCTGCTCCTGACCGGCGGGTCGAACACCATCTCCGCCGAGAAGGCGTATGCGTCTCTCGGCGGTAGTCTCGCCAAGACGATGCTCGGCGGGGCCTCGGTGATGGACCCGACGTCGTTCGGTGTCGGTGACGCGCTGGTCGGCCTGGCCGGCGGGTCCCCGGTGCCGCTCGGCGGCGGGACGCCTACGTGGAAGGCCTACATCGCCGGGATCTCGAAGGTCTATCCGAAGGCTCCGGCGGACAGCCTCTTCACGGTGCTCTACTACGACGGCATGCACGCGATCATCCAGGGCCTGCAGAAGACGCACGGTGCGACCGGGGCTGCGCTCCGCGGCGTCCTGACCCAGCTGACTCCGTCGTTCCCGAACGGCAGGGTGCGGCTCGACGCGAACCGCAACTCGATCCAGCCGGCCTACGTGGTGCAGATCGTGAAGACCGGCGGGAAGCTGGGCTTCAAGACGATCAAGGTGATCCCGAACGTCGACCAGACGTTCGGTGGGCTGTTCGGCCCGAAGTCGCCGGCTCCCAGCCGGACGGCGCCCGCCTGCAAGAAGGGCACGCCGCCGCCCTGGGCCAAGTAAGCGCGTTTCTCAGCGGACGCGGAGGCCGGCCTCGAGCCGGCCTCCCGCATTCTCGGCCCGCTACTGCGTTGCGGTCAGGCCGCCGTCGAGCGTGAGGACCTGCCCGGTGACGAACGAGGACGCGTCGGAGCAGAAGAACAGCACGGCGCCGACCAGGTCGTTCGTCTCCGCGATCCGTCCGAGCGGGATACGGGCGACGAGGCCGTCGTAGAAGGCGCGGTCGGCGAGCAGACTCTCGACCTGAGGAGTTCGGACAAACGTCGGGGAGATCGCGTTCACGGTGATGCGATACTTCGCCCACTCGGTCGCCCACTGTCGCGTGAGCGCGTTGAGCGCGCCCTTCGCGGCGACGTAGGCTGAGTAGCCCGCGTTGATCCCGAGCTGTCCGCGCACGGACGAGATGTTGAGGATCCGGCCGCCGTGTCCGGCGGCGATCATCGTCCGGGCCGCGGCCTGCGACGGGAGGAGCGTGCTGCGGAGGTTCAGATCGACGATTCGGTCCCACTCCGGCTCCGGGTACTCCTCGGCCGGGTGGAGCGCGGTGCCGGCGCCGCCGCCGACGGCGTTCACGAGCACGTCCAGCCGACCCAGCTGCTCGACTGCATCGGCGACCACGCGGCGGGCGTCCTGCTCGACGGTCATGTCGCCCGCAAGCGCGATCGCGCGCGAGCCGGCCGCCTCGGCCGCAGCGCGCGCCTCTGCGGCGCGGTCGAGCGAGCGGCCGACGACGGCGACGGCGGCGCCGACGCCGGCGAGTGCCGCAC
>JBKOVL010000218.1:0-4054 GCA_046723895.1 Actinomycetota bacterium
CCGTAGACCCTCCGGTAGCGTTCAGTCGATGAGCGAGCGAACGATCTTCGACCAGGATCTCCAGGCCTCCCCACCGGAGGTGCGCGTCGGCCTGTCGCGGGCCGGCGTCACCGGCGTGCAGAAGGCCCTGCGGATGCGTCACGGCGGTGACGAGGCGCTTGTCGCGGCGACTATCGACTGCTACGTCGATCTCGACCCGGCCCAGAAGGGCGTGCACATGTCGCGCTTCCCGGAGGTCTTCGAGGAGGCGATCGACGAGGTCGTGATCGGCGAGGCGTTCCTCGTCGAGGTGCTCGCTGAGCACATTGCCGCCCACATCGTCGAGCGCCAGCAGGCTCTGCGCGCCCAGGTTCGGATCTCGGCGCGCTACCCGATCCAGCGGGAGACGCCGGTGACACGCATGCGCACGCAGGAGATGGTCTCGCTGATCGGCATTGCCGGCGCCTCGGCCGGTGCAACCCGCCGCGTCGTCGGCGTCGAGGCGACAGGGATCAACGCGTGCCCGTGCGCCCAGGGGCTCGTGCGCGGGAGGTCTGCCGAGCGTCTCCTCGAGGCCGGCTTCGGCGAGGGTGACGTCGACCGGATCCTCGAGCTCGTCCCGCTCGCGACGCACAACCAGCGCGGGCGCGGAACGCTGTATCTCGGCACAGACCGCGTCGTCAACGCCGAAGACCTCGTCGAGATCGTCGAGCGCTCGATGAGCTCGCCGGTCTACGAGCTGCTCAAGCGCCCGGACGAGCTCTTCGTCGTCGAGCACGCACACCTCCAGCCCCGCTTCGTCGAGGACTCTGTCCGGGTCGCGCTGAAGGAGTCGCTCGAGTCGTACCCCGAGCTCGAGGACACGGACTTCCTGTGGTCGCGGCAGGTGAACCTGGAGACGATCCACACGCACGACGTCGTCGCCGAGCGGTACGGCACCGTCGGCGAGCTGCGCGCGGAGCTCGACGACGGCAAGCGCCCGGAACGACACACGAACCTCCAGGAGTGGCTCGCCTCGTGACCCGGACAAAGGAGCGGGTCGATCGCGGACGTGGCACCGGCGTGGGCGAGCCGTGGCACGTGATCGTCCTCAACGACAACCACAACACGTTCGACGGCGTCGCCGCCGCGCTCTCGACGGTGATCGGCATCTCTTTCGCCGAAGGCATGGGGTTCGCGAACCGGATCCACACGACCGGACAGGCGGTCGTCTGGTCAGGGCACCGCGAGGTCGCCGAGCACTACTGGAACGGGCTCAGGCAGCGCGGGCTCACGATGGCCCCGCTCGAGCGGTAGCCCTACGGCTTCGCGGGAGCCGCCCGTCGCAGCGTCGCGCGGTTCTCGGTGCCGGCGAGCAGCCGCCGGATGTTCGCCCGGTGCAGGACGACGATTGCCACCGCCGCCACGCCGGCGAAGGCGATCACCGGCCACGGGTAGCCGAGCAGCGCCGCAATCGCCGGGAGCGAAAGCCCGGCGACGATCGAGGCGAGCGATGCGTAGCGGGAGAGCACGAAAGTGATGATCCAGATGCCCGCGCCGATCCCGCCGACGACGGGGGCGACCCCGAGGAAGGCGCCGCCCGTCGTCGCGACGATCTTCCCCCCGCGCTGGAAGCCCATGAACAGAGGCCGCCAGTGCCCGAGCATCGCCGCTCCGCCGGCCAGGACGCCGGCGAGGTGGCCGTCGATCTGGGTCGCGATCAGGGCCGGGGCGAAGCCCTTCGCCGTGTCGAGGACGACGACGGGCAGCCCGTACCAGCGCCCGTACACACGCCAGACGTTCGTCCCGCCGATGTTGCCGCTCCCGAGGGTGCGGATGTCCGCGCGTTTGAACACGCGGACGATCCAGTACCCCGACGGAATGCTTCCGGCCAGGTAGCCGGCGACGATCAGGATCGCAAGTGTCAGCGCACCGGGATGCCGTACGCCTCGACCCAGCCGTTGACGACGCCCCAGTCGAGGTTGTTCAAGAACGCGTCGATGTAGGACGCGCGGTCGGTCTGGTAGTCGAGAAAGTACGCGTGCTCGTACACGTCGAGCGCGACGAGCGGCGTGGCGTTCCAGACCGGGAAGGTGTTCTGCGCGTCGCCGATGTAGTTGAAGAGGCGCCGCTCGTCCCAGTCGTACGCGGTCCAGGCCCAGCCGCGCGCGCCCATGCCGGTCGCCTTCAGGTCGACGCGCCAGCCCTCGGCCGAACCGAAGTCACGACGGATGAGTTCGCCGACCGGCCCGTCGGGGTCGCCGCCGTGGCCGCCGAGATGCTCGAAGTAGAACTCGTGGTTCTTGATCCCGCCGAGCGCAAAGCTGAGGTCGACCTTGAGCGCCCGGACCTCGGAGTAGACCTGGTTGGCCGCCGAGAGGTCGACCTCGGCAAGCTTGCCCAGGATCTCGTTCCGTTTGCTCACGTAGCCCTGGTAGAGCTTGTAGTGCGCGTCGATCGTCTCGCGCGAGATCCCGTCGAGCTCGTGCAGGCCCGGCCGCAGCTCGCGCGCGGTGAGTTCCTGGAAGTTGTAGGCGATGGTCGTCATGACGTCTGAGCATATTCCACCCACGAATCCACGCGGGGGCTGGAACCCGTAGCACTAACGAGGGAGATGGAGCTCGCACTCGACATCCGCACCCGCTTGCCCCGTGCGCCGGAAGCGGCGACGATGCCGCTGGTGGCTGTGCTCGAACCGACGGACGAGGATCTGCTCGCGCGCGTGGCGGACGGCGACCGTGCCGCGTTCGGCGATCTCTACAATCGCTACGCGCGGGCCGTCCTCGGCCTCGCGATGCGGCGGCTCGGCGACCGCGGCCGCGCCGAGGACGCGGCGCAGGAGGCGTTCGCCTCGGTCTGGCGCGCCGCTCGAACCTACCGCCGCGACAGGGGACCGGTCGCGCCGTGGCTCTACGCCGTCGCGCGAAACGCGATCGCGGACCGCGGCCGTACCCGCGTGGAGCCGCCGGCCGAGCCGCTCGATACTCCCTCGAACGAGCCCGGTCCCGACGAGCAGGCGGAGCAGTCCTGGCTTGCCTGGCGTGTCCACCGCGCCCTGGAGACGGTGCCGGAGTCGGAGCGGAAAGTGCTCGAGCTCGCGTACTGGCGCGGACTCTCACAGAGCGAGATCGCGACCGAGCTCGGCATCCCGCTCGGAACCGTGAAGACCCGCACCCGCGCCGGCCTCGCCCGGCTGGCCGACGAGCTCGAGGGGGAGCTGAGATGAGCCCGAATCCAGCCGGAAAGCCCCCCGATTTCCGCGACCTCGTCGGCGACGAGGGGACGCCGGAGGAGCTGGCGAAGCTTCGCCGGGCACATGACATGCTGATCGCGGCCGGCCCGCCGCCGGACCTCTCGCCACGGCTCGCCGAGCCGCCGAAGGGGCCCGAGCGCGAGCGCCGGTTCCACCGCTGGCGAGCGCGGGCGGCGTTCGTGCTCGCAGCCGCGGTCGCGGCCGCCGCATTCGGTGTCGGGTTCCTCGTCGGCAGCGGCCCGGACGAGTTCTCGGCGAGCCGGTCGCTGGAGATGCACGGCGTCGGCCAGCTGGCCTCGGCGCACGCCACCCTTGCCGTCGGCGCGCAGGACGCCGCCGGGAACTACCCGCTGGAGATGACGGTGCGCGGCCTGCCGCCCAGCCCGGACGGGGGCTGGTACGAGCTGTTGCTCTCGAAGCACGGCCGTCCGACGCTTCAGTGCGGGTCGTTCGCGACGGCCCGGCGGTCGGTCACCGTCCGGCTTTCCGTCCCCTACGACCTGAGCGATTTTCCGAAGCTGTTCGACGGGTGGGTCGTGACCCTGCACGTGCCGAGCCAGAAGCACGTCCCGGTGGTGATGACGACCTAGGGTTGGTCGCGCCTTACGGCGCGACCCGGTTGCTCGCGACGAACGCGGCGTGTGTGACGGGCATGTGCTCAGCGAAGAAGAGCTCGACCGCCTCGGCATAGCGACGGATCTCGCGCTGGGCGGTCTCCGCAGCGCGCAGCGAGACGAAGTTCATCAGCGAGCGGGCGTTGACCGTCCAGTAGAACTCGGTGTAGGCGCCGACCGGCATCACGCAGCGCGCGAGCTCACGCGCGACGCCGAGGTCGACGAGCCG
>JBKOVL010000115.1:0-6635 GCA_046723895.1 Actinomycetota bacterium
GCCTTCATCGTGCTCGGCCTCTACCAGGGGATCTGGCGCTATGCCGGCTCGCGGGAAGCTGCGTCGATCGTCGTCGGAGTCGCGATCTCCGAGGCGGTGGCCTTCGGCCTCGTCGTCGCAACGGTGCATCTCGGCGACTTCCCGGCCACCGTGTTCGTCCTCGACGCGCTGCTCTGCATGGTGCTGATCGGCGCCTCGCGCTTCGCCGAACGGGCGCTCTTCCGCGCGCGGTCGACGCTGGCGGAGCGCGGAGGAAGGCGCATCCTGATCGTCGGCGCCGGCCGCTCCGGCCGTAGCCTGCTGCGCGAGCTGCGCGAGACGCCCGGCGAGAAGGTGGTCGGGTTCGCCGACGACGATCCGCGCCTCCACCGCCGCCGCCTGCTCGGCGTCTCGGTCTACGGCGGCACGAGCGACATCGACCGAATCCTTGCCGCCACCCAGCCCGACGCGGTGCTCGTGACGATCCCGAACGCGTCGGCCGACAGGCTGGACGTCGTCGTCAGCGCCTGCGCCGCCGCGGGGATCCCCTGTCGGTTCGTGCGCCGCGAGACCGACCTCGACCCCCTCGTCGTCCTGGGCGCGGCGCAGGAGTGACGACCGCCGCCGTCGGGGCGACCAGCACGGCGAGGATCGACCGGCTCTACCGGGCGATCCCGCTCGCGTCCGCGTACCTCTGGCTCTGCGTGCTCTACGGCTGGCAGACCCGCGGCCACGTCACGCCGTGGCTCTTCACCGACGAGCTGAAGCTCGCGCAGATCTCGCGGTCGATCTCGGAGACGGGCCATGCAGCCCTCCGCGGGCACCCTTCGGGCTTCGAGACGCTCTACGCGTACCTGCTCGCGCCGTTCTGGCGGATCGGCGACGTCGCCAGCGCCTACGCGACGATCAAGTACGTCGGCGTGATCGTGATGACGTCGGCGCTCTTCCCGGCCTACTTCCTCGCCCGCATGGTCCTCTCGCGGCCGTGGGCGCTGTTCGCCGCGATCGGCGCGGTCGCGACGCCGGCGCTCGCCTACGCGCCGTTCCTCGTCGAGGAGCCCGCCGCCTATCCGTGGGCGGCGGTGTGCCTCTTCCTCGTCGCCAAGGCGCTCGCGGCCCGGACCCGCTGGTGGGCGATCGGCGCGGCCGCCGCGTGTCTCGTCGCGCCGCTCGTGCGCGGCGAGCTTGCCGTGCTGTTCCCGGTCTACGCGCTCGCCGCGATCTTCCTGCTCCTGACGAGTACGCAGTTCAAGCGCTGGCGGCAGACGTGGTCAGTCGGCGACTGGCTCGGCGCGGTCGTGCTCGGGATCGGCGCGATCATTCTCTTCAGTGCCGTCGTCGGCGCCCACTCCGACACGTGGTACATCGCCACCGGCTTCTACCGTCACCGCACCATCGTCTACGGCTTGTGGGCGGCGGGCGCGTTCACGATCGGCCTCGGCGTCCTCCCGGTGGTCTCGCTCGCGGCCCTCGTGCGCCCGCGCGGCGAGCAGTGGACGCGGGAGCTGAAGGCCTACGTCGCGCTGACCTCCGCCGCTCTGATCGCCTTCGGCCTCTACACGGCGACGAAGGCGTCCTACCTCTCGACGAAGTTCGCGACCGTGGTCGCGGAGCGCAACCTGATCTACCTCGCGCCGCTGCTCTTCGTCGCCACCGGGCTCGCGCTCGAGCGCGGCCGGCTCCGTCTCTGGGCGATCGCCGCAACGTCGGGGTTCTGCCTGTATGTGATCCTGACGACGCCGTACCAGCTCGAGCTCTGGCCCTACTCGGACGCGCTCGGCTTCTCGATCGTCCAGATGGCGAACCGCGACCTCGCGATGGACGATCGCGACGTCACCCGGCTGCTCGTCGTCGTCCTGATCGTCTCGATCGCAGTGCTCGTCTTGCCGCGCCTCTTCGCGCGGCCCAGGCTGACGGTCGGTATCGCCGCGGGCGCGGCTGCGCTCGTGATCGCGTGGGGACTCGCCGGCGAGATCTCGGCGAGCAACGGGACGAACAGCTTCTCGCAGGCGCTGCTCGCGAACTTCCCGAGCCCGCCGAACTGGCTCGACAAGGCGACGGGGCAGAACCCGACGATCTACCTCGGCCAGCGGATCACCGACCCGCAGGGGATCTGGCTGATGGAGTTCTGGAACCGCGCGCTCCAGTACGTCTGGAGCCTGGACGCGACCGCTCCGGGCCCTGGGACGACCCCTCCCGGCTACCTGACGCCGGACATCGCCCCCGACGGCCGCCGCGTCGGCCGCCCGTTCGAGCATGGCGCGCCCCCGGGCGTGAGCTACATCGTCGCCGACCAGGGCATCCAGGTCGCCGGCAGCCTCAAGCTCCAGCCCACGGTGAAGCGCGTGATCACCGAGGACCAGTACGGATTCCCGACGCACAAGGTCGTCGTCCAGCCCTCGTACTGGCGGCTGCTCCGGATCGACCAGCCGCTGCGGCTGCAGAGCACGCCGGTCGGGATCTACTCGGACGGCTGGGCGGGCGGCTTCAGCGCGTACAACCAGTTCTCGACACCCGGGAACAAGCCCGGCTGGATCCACGTGCTCGTCTCGCGCGCGGCCTTCAACGGCCCGGACAAGCCGGGGCGGGTGACGATCGAGGCCGGCCGCCTCGTGCAGGGCCCCGACAAGGAGCCGGCGCTCGGGAAGGTCACGGAGCGGCTGCACTGGGTCGTGCACAGCGGCAAGGCGCGCGACTTCTACCTGCGGGCAACGCCCCCGACGCGGGTCGAGGTGCGCATCTCGCCTACCTTCTCGCCGCACGATTTCGGCTCCTCGGACAGGCGCCAGCTCGGTGCGCAGGTCACGTATTCGTTCACGCCGACGCCGCCGCCGGGTGGGTGAGCCGGAAGCGGAGCGCGAGCGCTCCAGTCTTCATCAAGGCGCGTGACGCAGAGCTGCGATTCGCATATTTGCGAATGACTGACTTGCGTATGCAATAGTACGCATGCTAGCGTTGAAGGTCCCGGGAAAGTGCCTGCCAACCCCTTCCGCTTCGGCGATCTGGCCCTCGACGAGGCCTTCACGAACCGCGTGGCCGAGCTTCGCGAGTTGACGGCTGACGTCCTGAACGGCCAGAACGTCGTCATCTTCGCACCCAGGCGGTACGGGAAGTCGTCCCTCGTCCGGCGCGCAACGCAGCAGCTCACCGCCAAGCGGGTGCTCGTCGCCCAGGTCGATTTGATGACGGCCGCGACCAAGGAGCAGCTCGCCGCGAAGCTCGCCCAGGCGATCTTCGAGAAGATTGCGACCCCACTGTTCCGGGCCAGGGAGCGCGCGGCGCAGGTCTTCCGGAGCCTTCGCATCGCCCCGGTGATGACCGTCGATCCCATCGACGGCTCGCTCGGTTTCAGCTTCCGGGCCGGGCACGCGACCGACGACGTCGACGCCACGCTCGAGAAGCTCTTCCAGCTCCCTGCCGAGCTGTCGGCGGAACGCGGCCGCCGTGCGTGCCTCGTCTTCGACGAGTTCGAGGAGATTCTCGACCTCGATCCCAACCTGCCGGCGCTGATGCGCGCGGTGTTCCAGGCTCAGCCGGACGTGGCGCACGTCTACCTCGGCAGCAAGCGCAGCATGATGGCGGGCCTCTTCAACGATGTCAACGAGCCGTTCTGGCGCAGCGCAAAGCAGATGGAGCTCGGCGTGATCGCACCCGAGGACTTCGCCCCGTTCATCCACGAGCGCTTCGAGGCGACCGGGCGGCGGATCGAGCCTGACTCCGTCGACGCCGTGCTCGCGACGACCCGCGGTCATCCGTACGCGACGCAGGAGCTGGCCTACGCCCTGTGGGAGGAGACGGCCCCGCGGGGTAAGGCCGGCCAAGGTCAGTTCGAGGCCGCGCTCGACCATGTGCTGCGCTCGGAGAACGCGCACTTCACGCTGATCTGGGATCAGGCCTCCCGCGTCCAGCGGGCAACCCTGCAGGCGCTCGCGGCCGAGCCTCTCGTCTCGGCGACCAGCGAGGACTTCCGCCGTCGCTACGGCCTGCCCGGAGGGTCGAGCGTCCAACGCGCGCTCGACGCACTCACCGAGGAGGAGGTCGTGCTGAGGGAAGGGCCCGGCGCCTACCGGATCGGCGAGCCGTTCCTCGCCGAGTGGATCCTCCTTCGACTGCGCGGCTAGCGCGCGAGCAGCCGCTCGGGGTGCTTGCGGACGAATCGCAGCACCGAGCGCCAGTGCCAGAACGTCCGACGCGTCAGGAAGCGCTCGTCCGTCAGCGCATCCCAGCGGTGACGGACGACGGCCGCGGGCACGTACCACCGCTCCCAGCCGGCCTTCGCCGCCCGGTAGGCGAGGTCGATCTCCTCGCCGTACATGCGGAAGCCCGGGTCGTAGCCGCCGAGCTCGTCCAGCATCTCGCGGCGCAGGAGCAGCGAGCCGCCGAGCATCCAGTCGGCCTCGACCGGCTCGTTCGGCCGCTCGTCGAGGTTGTAGTGCGCGCGCTGGCGCTCGAGCGGCGGGAACACGCGGCGGAGCGGCGTTCGGCGCACCAGGGTGCCGGCGACAGTCGGGAAGCGGCGTCGCGAGGGCTGCCACGAGCCGTCAGGGTCGCGCAGCTGCGGACCTGCGATCCCCGCGCGCGGGTGCCCGGCGATGAACCCGGCGAGAGCCGCGATCGCGCCGGGCTCGGGCACCGCATCCGGGTTGTTGACGAGCACGAGCTCGCCGGCCGTCTCGGCGATCCCGCGGTTCAGATTGGCCGCGTAGCTCAGCGGGCGGTCGTTCTCTAGGACGTGCGCGCCGTGGGCGTCTTCGGGCGAGCTGTCCGGCACGTTCGCGATCACGACCACCTCGTCGACCTGCGGCGCGAGCGCCGGGAGCGACTCCGCCAGCTCGGCGCGATGGCCGTGGGAGACCACGATCGCCGAGATCACGAGAGCGCCTCGCGGTAGGCCTCGAGCGTCAACCGCGCCGTCTCGTCCCAGGAGAACCGGCTCGCGCGCTCGAGGCCGGCCGCGACGAGCCGGCTGCGCTCGGCGATCGCTCGACGAATCGCGTCCGGGAGGGCGTCGGGCTCGGCGTAGAGCGCTGCGTCGCGGGCGACCTCCTGGACGGCGGGATCGGGGTTCGCGACGACGGGCGTGCCGCAGGCCATCGCCTCGAGTGCGGGCAGGCCGAAACCCTCGTAGCGGGAGGTGAGGACCAGCGCCGCCGCGCCGCGATACAGGCTCGCCAGCTCGTCCTTCTCCACGTAACCGCGCAGGTCGGCGCCGCGTCGCTCGAGCTCGCGCGCGAGGGCGGGCTCGCGCTCCGGCCCGGCGACGACGAGCGGGAGGCCGACCTCCGCGGCTGCCTCGAGCGCGGCGAGCGGGTCCTTGCGCGCCTGGATCGCCCCGACGAAGAGGAGATAGTCGCCGCCGCGGTTGTCACCCACGCCTTCCGTGTGCGCCGTCGGGCTGCGCCCGGCGGCGCTGCGACGAGGCCCGAAGGCCGGGTCGATCCCGTGGGGCGTGACCGTGATCCGCTCCTCCGGGACGCGGTACAGCTCGACGAGGTCACGCTTCGTCCGCTCCGAGACCGCGATCACGCGGCGCGCGCGGCCGACCGACCACGGCACGACGACCTTGAAGATCGCGCGGTCGCGGCGTCCCATCGCGGTCGAGGTCCGCTCGAACGAGAGGTCGTGCACGGTCACGACCATCGGCCCGCGCCACCGGGGCGGCAGCGCGTGCTGGAAATGCGCGACCGCGGGACGGAGCCGGCGCAGCGCCTGCGGCACGCCCCAGATCATCCGCAGCTCCTGGAAGCGCGCGGAAACCTCCACGGCCTCGACGCCCTCCGGGACGAGCCGGGGGTGCCGCGTCAGCGCGGCGAACCGAAACTCGTCACCGGCGAGCCCGGGGAGCCGGCGGAGCAGGTTCTGGACGTAGGTCTCGTCGCCGGTCCTCTGCCTTCCGAGCACGTCCGCGTCGATGACGACGAGCCGCGTCATCCCGCCGCCCGCTCGTAGACCGCCCAGGTGTCACGCGCCGCGCGGTCCCACGAGAAGGCCCGCGCGCGCTCGAGCCCCTTGGCGCGCAGCTCCTCACGTCTCGAAGCAGCCTCCTCGAGACCCGCGGCGATCGACCCCGGGTCGAGCGGGTCGACGAGCACCGCGGCGTCACCCGCGACCTCCTCAGTCGCACCGCCGCGCGAGGTGACGACCGGTGCGCCGCAGGCCATCGCCTCGAGCACGGGCAGGCCGAAGCCCTCGTACAGCGAGGGATACGCGACCGCGCGGGCGCCACGGTACAGCGCCGCCAGCTCCTCGTCAGGCACCTCGCCGAGGGCGCGCACGCCCGTGCCGTCCGGGCTCACCCCGCCCCACCCGCGCGCGCCGACGACGCGCAACTCGGCTCCGACCCGGCCGGCCGCCTCGACCACGCGGGCGAGGTTCTTGCGCGGCTCGAGCGTGCCGACCGCGAGCACGTAGTCGCCCTCCGCCCGCGGCCCGTCCGCGCCGAACGGCGCCTCGACCGCGATCGGGATCGCGTGCACCTTCTCCTGCGCGGTGCCGAGCAGCTCGACCACCTCGCCCCTGGTGAACTCGGAGATCGTGATCACGGCCTCCGCCGCCTGCACCACCCGCGGAACGGCAAAGCGGCTGTAGCGCCGCGACCACTGGTTGAACATTCCCGGGTGGCGCAGGACGGCGAGATCGAGGACCGTAACGACCAG
>JBKOVL010000104.1:0-6801 GCA_046723895.1 Actinomycetota bacterium
CGGGCGAGAGCCTGCTGTTCGCGCTGCGGGAGCGGCTCGGGCTCCCCGGCTCGAAGAACGCGTGCGAGCAGGGCGAGTGCGGCTCGTGCTCGGTGCTCCTCGACGGGAAGGTCGTCTGCGCCTGTCTGGTCCTTGCCGCGCAGGCCGACGGCCACGAGGTAGTCACGGTCGAAGGCCTCTCCGGCGACGGCGCGCTGCACCGAGTGCAGGAGGCGTTCGTCGAGGCGGGTGCCGTCCAGTGCGGCTTCTGCACGCCTGGCCTCGTCGTCGCCACCGCGGCGCTCCTCGAGCAACGACCCGACCCGACCGACGACGAGATTCGCGAGGCGCTCTCGGGCAACCTCTGCCGCTGCACCGGCTACCAGAAGATCTTCGACGCCGTCCGGAGTGCCGCGGGGCGAGCGTGACGAAGGCGAACCGTCCTCCGAAGACCCCGCCTCCCTCCGGGGCACCCCGACCCACCACCCGATGCGAGCATAGCGGGGAAATCGTCACGGGTGGTGACGCGGGAGTGACGATTGTGCGCCGGCGGGGCGAGGTGACGACGACGGCGGCTCCGCGCCGGCTCGAGCTCGGGCGTATCGGCGAGAGCGTGCCGCGCGCGGACGGCATCCCGAAGACGACGGGCGAGTTCGAGTATGCGAGCGACCTCTCGGCCGCGGGGATGCTCTGGGGGCACACCGTCCGCAGCCCTCATGCACATGCGCGCATCGCCGCGATCGACATCTCCGAGGCGTTGGCGATGCCCGGCGTCCACGCCGTGCTTACGCACGGGGACGTCCCGGGTGCGAAGAAATACGGCCTCGAGTTCCCGGACCAGCCTGTCCTCGCGATCGACCGCGTGCGCTACTACGGCGAGCCGGTCGGGCTCGTCGCCGCAGAGCATCCCGAGCAGGCGCGCCGGGCCGCCGAGAAGGTGAAGGTCGAGTACGAGCCCCTCGAGCTCGTCGTCGACCCGGAGCGCGCGACCGAGCAGGAGCCGCTCCACCCGGACCGGCCGACGATGGGGCACGGCTACCGCGACGACCCGCGGCCGAACGTCGTCCGCCATCTCGTCATCCGCCACGGCGACCCCGACGCTCAGGGCGACGTGGTGGTCGAGGGCGTCTACGAGCTCGGGATCCAGGACCAGGCCTTCCTCGGCCCGGAGTCGGGACTCGTCGTCCCGGACGGCGAGGGCGGGGTGGACATCTACGTCGCGACGCAGTGGCTGCATGTCGACCGCGACCAGGTCGCACCGTGCCTCGGGCTGAAGCCGGAGCAGGTCCGGCTCCACCTCGGCGGCGTCGGCGGTGCGTTCGGCGGCCGCGAGGATCTCTCGATGCAGATCCACGGGGCGATGCTCGCGCTGCACACGGGGCGTCCGGTGAAGCTGGTCTACGGTCGCGAGGAGTCGTTCGTCGGCCACGTGCACCGCCACCCGGCGAAGGTCTGGGCCGAGCACCGGGCGACGCGCGAGGGGCGGCTCGTCTGCGTCCGAATGCGTGTCCTCCTCGACGGGGGCGCGTACGCCTCGTCCTCGACCGCGGTGACGTCGAATGCGGCCTCGTTCGCCTGCGGCCCGTACAACGTCGCGAACGCGCTGATCGAGTCGACGAGCGTCTACACGAACAACCCGCCGTGCGGTGCGATGCGCGGCTTCGGCGCCGTCCAGACCTGCTTCGCCGCGGAGTCGCAGATGGACAAGCTGGCCGCCGCGCTCGGGATCGACCCGGTCGAGCTGCGCCTGCTGAACGCACTCGCGCCCGGCGACACCCTGCCGACCGGCCAGGTGATCACTGGCTCGCTCCCGACCGCCGAGGTGATTCGCCGCGCCGCTGCTCTCCAGCCGCCGGACCCGGAGGAGCTGCCGCGCGACCCGATCCGCCTTCCCGGGGGCGCCGGCAACACGACGCACGGCCAGGGCGTCCGGCGCGGTATCGGCTTTGCGGTCGGGTTCAAGAACATCTGCTACTCGGAGGGGTTCGACGACTTCTGTGCGGCGCGGGTCGTCCTTCGCGGCGACTCGGCGGAGATCCACTGTGCGGCGGCCGAGGTCGGCCAGGGCGTCTCCGGCGTCATCCTCCAGGTGGCGCGCACGGAGCTCGGGCTCGAAGACATCACCCTCGCGCCCGCCGGCACGACCAGGATCGACTCGTCCGGCTCGTCCTCCGCCTCGCGCCTCACGTACATGACCGGCGGCGCCGTCCGGCTCGCCTGCCGGGCGGCGCTCGAGGAGCGTGAACGCACCGGTGCGGACGAGGTCGACGTCGAGCGCGTCTACCACCACCCGCGCACCTCGCCGCTCGACCCGGAGACCGGCCAGACGACCGGTGAGCGGTCGCACGTCGCACTCGCGGTTGCCGCGATGCGCGTGGTCGCCGAGGTCGACGTCGAGCTCGGACTGACGCGCGTCGTCTGGGTCGGCACGGCACAGGACGTCGGCAAGGCGATCAACCCGCAGGCGGTCGAGGGCCAGATCGAGGGCGGCACGGCCCAGGGGCTCGGACTCGCGCTGATGGAGGAGATTCAGACGCGCGACGGCCTGATCACGAACGCGAGCTTCACCGACTACCTGATCCCGACAGCGCTCGACATGCCGCCCGTCGTCTCCGAGCTGATCGAGGACCCCGAGCCGGACGCGCCCTACGGGGTCAAGGGCGTCGGCGAGCCGCCGACAGTCGTCTCGACGGCGGCGATCGTCTCGGCGCTACGGGACGCGACCGGCCGCGGGCTCGCCCGCGTACCCGTGCGCCCCGACGACATCGTCGCCCTCTAACGCCGCACGTATTGTGGCCGGCGTGGAAGTCCCGTTCGCGGAGGTCGATCTCGAGGCCGCGCAGCGCGCTGCAACCGAGCTGAACGCAGGACACTTCGTCGTCATCTGCGAGTCGCGCGGGGAGAGCTTCGAGGGCAACCTGACCATCGCCGCCCAGCACGCAACTCCGGAGGCGGTGAATTTCATGTCGCGCCACGCCCACGGCATGGTCTGGCTTGCGCTCTCGGACGAGCGGTGCGACGAGCTCCGCCTCGAGCCGCTCGTGTCCGACGGCGACGACTGGCAGCCGACATTGTCGATCACGCTCCGCGGACTGAGTAGGGCGGGAGCCTCCGCTGAGGATCGATCACGCACGATCCGCGCTGCAATCGACTCGGCGCTCGGGGCCCGCGACTTCTCCCGGCCGGGAACGGTCTTCCCCCTCCGTGCGCGGCCGGGCGGCGTGCTCCGACGTGCTGCGCGGACGGAAGCGGCGGTCGACCTTGCGCGACTGGCCGGGTGCGCCCCGGCAGCGGCGATGGCGATCGTCATGAACGAAGACGGCACGGTTGCAACGGGCCGCGACCTCGGGCGCTTCTGCGAGCTGCACTCCCTGCCGCTCGTCGCTGTCGCGGACGTCATCGCGTACCGCCGCGGGATCGAGAAGATCATCGAGCGCGTGACGAGTGTACGGCTGCCGACGGTCTTTGGTGAGTTCCAAGGGGTCGCGTTCAGGGATCAGATCACCGGTGCGCAGCATCTCGCGCTCGTCAAAGGCGATGTGCAGGGGGCGCCGAACGTGCTCGTTCGCGTCCATCGGGAGTGTCTGAGCGGAGACGTCTTTCACGCCCGCACGTGTCGGTGCGGCGACGATCTCGAGCTCTCGCTCGAGGCGATCGCTGCAGAGCAGCGAGGCGTGCTGCTCTACATCGTGGGTGGCGAGAACCGCGAGCGCCGGCTCAGCCGGCACGAGGCGGACCAGATGCCTATGGAGGAGTACGGCATCGGAGCGCAGATTCTCAGCGAGCTCGGACTGACCACGATCCGGATCCTCACGAACAACCCGAAGGCGATCACCGGGCTCGAGGGGTTCGGCCTACGGATCACGGAACAAGTACCGATCGGGACGGGCACCTAGTTGGACGCACCCGACTTCCGCCGCGTGATGAGCTTCTGGGCGACGGGCGTGAGCGTCGTGACCGTGGAGGGGAGAGACGGCCCGGCGGGTGCGACTGCAAACGCACTCAGCTCCCTCTCGCTCGATCCCCCGCTCGTGCTCGTCTGCTTCGACCTCAGCTCGCGCACGCTCGGCGCGGTCCGCGAGTCGGAGCGCTTCTGCATCAACATGCTCGCAGAAGGTCAGGAAGAGGTAGCGGGGATCTTCGCGACGAAGAAGAGCCAGGAGGAGAAGTTCGCGGCGATCCGGCATCGGACGGTGCGCGGGACCCCGGTGATCGACGGTTGTCTCGGTTTTCTCGTCTGCAGCCTCGACTCGGAGCTCGAGCGCGGCGATCACGTGATCGCCATCGGCGAGGTGCTGGAGGCCCGTGTCGACGATGACGCGTCTCCGCTCCTCTTCTATCGTTCCGACTATCTCCGCCTGCCCCAGAACCATCCCGTCAGCTGAACGCGCGTGAAGGTCGCCTGCCTTCCGGGCGACGGCATCGGTCCCGAGGTGATCGCCGTCGCGAAGACCGTGCTCCACTCGCTCGTGCCGGACGTGGAGCTCGAGGACCATCTCTTCGGCGGTGCCGCGATCAAGGCCACCGGCGACCCCCTACCCAGCGAGACGCTGGCCGCGTGCACGGCAGCAGACGCGGTGCTGATCGGCGCGGCCGGCCTTCCCGAGTACGACGCGGCCGACGTTCGCCCCGAGCAGGGGTTGGTCCGTCTGCGGCGCGAGCTCGACGTCTACGCCAACCTCCGTCCGGCCCGAAAGGGAGCGATCGACTTCGTGATCGTGCGGGAGCTCGTCGCCGGGCTCTACTACGGCGCGCGCGGAGAGCGGGCCGACGGAACAGTCTTCGACACGTGCGAGTACCACCCGGCGCAGATCGAGCGCGTCGGGCGGCGTGCCTTCGCGCTCGCGCGCGAGCGGGGCAACCGCCTGACCTCGGTCGACAAGGCGAACGTCCTCGACACCTCGCGGGTTTGGCGGCGGGTGGTCGCCGGGCTCGCTGCCGAGTACCCGGAGGTCGAGCTCGAGCACATGCTCGTCGACAACGCAGCCATGCAGATCGTCCTCGCGCCCGAGCAGTTCGACGTGCTCGTGATGGAGAACACCTTCGGCGACATCCTCTCCGACGTCGCCGCGGGCATGACCGGTGGGCTCGGGCTCGCCGCCTCGGCCAGTCTCGGCGACGACGGCCCCGGGATCTTCGAGCCCGTCCACGGCTCGGCGCCCGACATCGCCGGCCGCGGCACAGCGAACCCGGCGGCGACGCTTCGCTCCGTCGTGCTGATGCTCGAGCACGGGCTCGGCCGTCCGGACGAAGCCCGCGCACTGGCCGCCGCGGTCGAGGACGCGCTGGTGACGTCTCCGACCCCTGATCTCGGCGGGTCGGCGACGACCGACGACTTCGCGGCGTCGGTGCTCACGGCCGTCGCAGAGCCGGCGGCGCCGTAAGAGCAAGTGCCGCCGGATACCGGACAACCCTATTAGGCTCCGGCCGTTCCCGAGCCAAGGAGCCGTCATGGTCCGCGCATTCGTCCTGTACGAGGGAGACGTCGACCCGGCGCGGTATCAGCGCCACATCGAGGAGACCGTCCGTCCGATCCCGGCGACCTTCCGCCACGGGAAGGTCTTCGGGGCCGCAGGCGGCGAGCCTCAGTTCCGCTACTACGCCGAGTTCGAGTTCGCCGGCGTGGACTCGTTCAGGCAGGTCGCCGCCTCGCCCGAGTTCGCTGCCACCGCGAAGGACGCCGCCGAGATGGGCATCCCGTTCAGCGTGCACTTCGTCGAGATCGAATGACTGAACCGAAACGCCCGGCCTCACGCCCGCCGGACGGGCTCGGCCTCGAGACGATCCTCTACGAGAAGGCACCGCCGCGGGCGACGATCACTCTCAACCGGCCGGACGTCCTGAATGCGTTCGACTTCCAGATGCTGCGGGAGCTCTCGCGCGCCTGCGAGGACGCCTCCTGGGACGACGAGGTGCGCGTCGTCGTCCTCACCGGAGCGGGCCGGGCGTTCTGCGTCGGCGCGAACCTCCGCTCCTGGTCCGAGGAGGGCTACGTCGGCAACGAGCGGGAGTACTGGAAGTGGTTCGGGGCAATGGACGCGGGTGTGAGTGCGCTGCGGCACATGGGGAAGCCGACGCTCGCCCGGATCAACGGCATCTGCGTCGGCGGCGGGAACGAGCTGCAGATGGCGTGCGACCTCGCGGTGATGGTCGACGATGCCTTCATCCGGCACGTCGGGCTCCAGCACGGCTCGGTACCGGCCGCCGGCGCGACTCAGTGGCTGCCGCTGATCGTCGGCGACCGCCGCGCCCGCGAGATCGTCATGCTCGGTGAAGAGATCTCGGCTGCGAAGGCGGCCGAGTGGGGGCTGGTCAACCGTGCGGTCCCGGCCGCGCAGCTCGACGCGACCGTCGACGAGCTCGTCGAGAAGCTCGCCGACCGGCTGCCGACGATGACGCGCTACGCGAAGACGCAGCTCGACTTCTGGCGGGACGCCGCCTGGCACGGGACGATCCGCCACGCGCACGACTGGCTCGCGCTCTCGATGCTGACCGACGACGCGGCCGAGGGCGTGCAAGGCTTCCTGGACCGACGGAAGGAGGAGAGATGAACCCTGAGGAGCTTCTACACGGCGTGCGAGACGCGATCTCGGTCCGCCGCGTCTTCGGAGACCCGATCGAGCATGACGGAGTGGTCGTGATCCCGGTTGCCAGGGTTGGCGGCGGCGGCGGCGGCGGCGGCGACAACGAGGGCAACGGCGGCGGCGGCTTCGGCCTCGGCGGTCGCCCGGCCGGCGCGTACGTGATCAAGGGCGGCCAGGTGTCGTGGCGGCCGGCGGTCGATCCCGTCCGGATGGCGTTCGTGGCGGTGCTCGCGCTCGC
>JBKOVL010000127.1:0-20712 GCA_046723895.1 Actinomycetota bacterium
TGCCGCCGATCGCCGCCCGCAATGCGAGCGACTCCGGGACCGACGTCGTCCGTTACCTGACCGAGAGCCAGGGCTTGTCGCCGGATAACGATCCGCACCCTGCGCTCGAGACGCGAGCCTGACGCCGGCCGCGAGCGACCGCGCCGCGGTTGTCGCGCGAACACTTGTCGGGGAGACTTCGCTGATGCCGCCATTGGAGCTCTCCGCCGACGAGTTTCGAAGGCTGGCGCAGCGAGTCACAGAGGCCGCAACCGGCTTCCTCGCCGGCCTCGACAGCCGAGACACCGTCTCCGCGACCTCCGCGCTGAACACGGCCGCCGCGTTCGACCTGCCGCTACCAGAGGAAGGGATTGGGGAGGCGATCCTCGGCGATCTCGAGTTAATCGCCAAACACGTGCGCGCGCCGACCGGGCGCCGCTTCCCGTACGTGATCGGCTCGGGGGAGCCGGTGGGCGCCCTCGGCGACTTGTACGCCTCGGTGCTCAACCAGAACGTGACTGCCTGGCGGTCGGCGCCGGCCGCGGTCACGATCGAGCGTACGGTCGTTGGCTGGCTCGCCGAGGCGATCGGCTGCGCGGGCTTCGACGGCAGCCTCACCAACGGCGCATCGCTCGCGAACCTGATGGCCCTGGCGATGGCGCGCGAGGCGCACGCGCCGGCAAACGAGGGCGGCGCTGAGCCGTGCGTCGTCTATGCCTCGGACGAGGTCCACATGTCGATCCCGAAGGCGGTCGCGATCCTGGGCATCGGGCGCGCGAACCTGCGGCTGATCCCCGTGAACGAGGACATGCGGATCGACCTCGATGCGCTGGATGCCGCGATCGCGGCGGATCGCCGTGCCGACAGACGCGGCATCGCCCTCGTCGCCTCGGCGGGCACGATCATGAGCGGCGCGATCGACCCGCTCGCGAAGCTGGCGGAGGTCGCGCACTCGAACAACCTCTGGTTCCACGTCGACGGCGCGTACGGCGCGCCGGCGGCGCTCGCCGAGCCGGCGTGGTTCCACGGCCTGGCGCTCGCCGACTCGATCTCGCTCGACGCGCACAAGTGGCTCTACCAGCCGCTCGACTGCAGCATCCTGCTCTACCGCGACGCGGAGCTCGCCCGCCGGACGTTCGCTTACAGCGCCGAGTATGTGAAGACGATGAGCGACGACCCGATCGAGGGGTTCGCGTTCTTCGACCAGACGCTCGAGCTCTCGCGCAGGTTCCGGGCACTCAAGGTCTGGCTGTCGCTGCGCTACCACGGTCTCAACGCCTTCCGGGAGGCGATCGCTGAGAACCTGCGGCAGGCAAGCCTGCTCGCGCAGCTGATCGAGGCCGAGCCGGAGCTCGAGCTGCTCGCCCCGGTCGAGCTGAGCGCCGTCTGCTTCCGCTGGACGAACGCCGACGCCGAGGCGCTGAACGAGCGCAACGAGCAGATCCTGCTGCGAGTGAACCAGCGTGGTCGGGTCTGGCTCTCGAACGCAAACATCCGCGGCGCGGTCGGGCTCCGGGCCTGCATTACCAACCACCGCACCACCGACGACGACGTGCACGCAGTCGTCGAAGAGGTGTTGGCAGCGGCAGAAGACACTGCTTGACGACTGACCTCGGAACTCGAGGCCGGCTCGAGCAGCACCGACCGGACGCGAGGATGGGCCTGATGACGAGGTCGACGGCTTCAGTCGACGGCGACGCGGATCATGCGAGCTTCTTCTCCCGCGTCGCTTCCCGCTGCGCGTCGAGCGAGCGCGCGATCTCTGCCGGCTGCGTCGGTTCGCCGCGGATCAGTTGGTAGGTGAGAGCCCCGAGCGTGGCGCCGACAACAGGCGCGAGGATGTAGAGCCAGAGCGCGTGCAGGTTGCCGGAGACGAGCGCCGGCGCCAGCGAGCGGGCCGGGTTCATCGAGGCGCCCGAGATCGGGCCGCCGAACATCGCGTCCAGTCCAATCGTGCCGCCGATCGCGATCGCCGCGGCCTCGCCGACCGCGCGCGTGTCGGTGGCGACGGCAATGATCACGAACATCAAGAAGAAGCTCATCACGAGCTCCCAGAGAAACGACTGCCCCTGCGAGCCCGAAGGTTGCGTCGCGCCCACCGCGGCGATGTTGCCCAGCGAGCCGCGCAGGAGCGCGGCCGCCACGAGCGCGCCCAGCAGCTGGGCCGTCCAATAGCCGAGCGCACGTGGCCAAGGGAAGTGACGGCTGAGCGCGAAGGCAAAGGTGACGGCTGGGTTGAAGTGGGCGCCGGAGATGTGCCCGACGGCGTAGATCATCGCCATGATCACGAGCCCGAAGGAGAGCGCGACGCCGACGTGGCCGAGGGCGTCGGTCTTCGCGTCGACCATGACGGCGCCACAGCCCGCGAAGACGAGCGCGTAGGTGCCGACGAACTCGGCCGCCAGCATCCGCGCGAGCGGTCGCCTCAGCATCGGGACGTTTCGATTCAGTTCGCCATGGCCGTGTTCTCGGGGAGGAGCTCGGCGATCAGCTTCTGCACGCGTTGGTCGAGCTCATCTCGGATCTGGCTGACGGTCGCCAGGTCCTGGCCGGCCGGGTCGTCGAGCTCCCAGTCCTCGTACGTCTTTCCGGGGTAGATCGGGCAGGCGTCGCCACAGCCCATCGTGATCACGAGCCGAGCAGGTCTTGGGATTCGGCCATGTAGCGGGCGATCGTCTCCTGAGAGAAGATGCCGGCGAACTCCTCGGCGAGCCGCTCGGCGGCCTGGTCGATGTGGCGTTGCGTGACGGGGTCGAGCGCCTGCGGCATGCCGGGCCTCCCGGATATCGACGGTGATCGATGTTCTTGCGCCGCCGATGATGACGAGGTCATCGATCTCTGTCAATATCGGATCTGGTGAACACGATCGCGACGATCGCCGCCTCCTGCCCGCCGCTCCTGCAGGAGCCGCTGGAGGCAGACGATGCCGAGCAGCTCGCCTCGGCGCTGAAGGCACTCGCCGACCCGGCGCGGCTGCGGCTGCTCAGCCTGATCCAGGCACAGCCCGGCCACGAGGCCTGCGTCTGTCACCTGACCGATCCGATCGGCCTGAGTCAACCGACGGTCAGCCATCACCTAAAAGTGCTCCTGCAGGCAGGGCTGGTCGAGCGGCAGCAGCGCGGGAGCTGGGCCTACTTCCGCGTCCGCGAGGAGCCGCTCGGCGCTCTGCGGGCGCTGCTTGCCTGACCCAAAAGCCTCGCCAGGCTCAGCCGACAGTATCGCTGCGGCGCTCGAGGAGGAGGACGTCGCGCCAGACCCCGGCGTGTTGGCCGATGCGTTTCCGACGGCCGACGACCTCGAACCCGACCCGTTCGTGCAGGCGCAGGCTGGCTTCGTTCTCGGGGAAGATGCCGGTCTGAATCGTCCAGATCCCGGCGGCTTCGGTCGAGCTCACCAGCCGCTCGAGCAGGCGCAGGCCGACACCTTGGCGGCGTGCGCTCTCGGCGACGTAGACGCTGTGCTCGACAACGCCCGCGTACACGCAGCGGTCGGAGACGGCTGTCGCCGCCACCCAGCCGCCGACGCAGCCGTCGCGGAGGGCGACGAAGCGGTGGTCGGCGAGATGGGAGGAGTCCCACTCCTTCCAGTTCGGAACCTCGGTCTCGAAGGTGGCGTCGCCGGTGGCAATCCCCTCGGCATAGATCCGGGCGACCTCTGGCCAGTGCTCCGGCCGCAGCTCGACAGTGACGATCGCCGGGGCCTCGACGGGCATCAGCAACAGCGGTCGCGCGGCGTCGGCTGAATCGCGTGCCGCCCGCTCTGCTCGGGCTCGCGCGTCTTGGTTGCTTTCACGATCGCGCCGTGCATCCCGTCGGCGACTCGGTGCGTGAACTCCACCGAGATGTCGACGAAACCGGCCGCCGCGAGCCCGGCCTCGTACTCGCCCTTCGACAGCGCGCCCGCGATGCAGCCGACGTAGCTCCCGCGCTGCGCCCGCTTGTCGGGCGAGAGCCGGTCCTCGGCGACGACGTCGCTGATCCCGATCCGTCCGCCGGGCTTGAGCACGCGCGCGATCTCAGTCAGAACCGCCGGCTTGTCGACCGAGAGGTTGATCACGCAGTTCGAGATCACGACGTCGACCGAGTCGGCCGGGAGCGGGATCTGCTCGATAACGCCCTTCAGAAAGTGCACGTTCTTCAGGCCGACCTCTGCTGCGTTGTGCCGCGCGAGCGCGAGCATCTCGTCGGTCATGTCGAGCCCGTATGCAGCCCCGCTCGGCCCGACCCGCTTCGCCGACAAGATCACGTCGATGCCCCCGCCCGAGCCCAGATCGAGCACCGTCTCGCCCTCACGCAGCTCGGCGACCTCGGTCGGGTTGCCGCAACCGAGCGAGGCCAGCGCCGCCGCCTCTGGCAACTCGCCTCGCTGTACGGCGTCGTAGAACACCTCGCCGAACCGCTCCGCGTCGCCCTCACCCTCCGCGCAACACGCTCCGCCGCCGCAGCCGGCCCTGCCGCTTCCCTCGCTTACCGCCCTCGCCGACTCCGCGTAGCGGCGGCGCACCTCCTCGCGCAGCTCGTCCGTCGTCGTCGTCATCGCCTGCACGCTCCTTTCATCGTCGAGCCCGTCGCGGCAGCCCACGCTGCGCGGCGCGGCGAGCACCGCGACTCGTCGCCCCCGGCCGCGGCAGTGGGAGGCTGTCGGCCTTCGCCTCACCCATCACCAGCTCCGCCGCCGACGGGAAGCAGGCGATGCAGCGCTCGTTGATTCGGAACAGACTGCTCGTCCCCTGGTGCTCGACCATCACGAAGCAGGTCTCGGCCAGGCGCCGCAGATGCTCCGACACGGTCGACTGCCCGACCCCGACCGCCGCCACGATCTCGCCGACCGACAGCGGCCGCCGCTCACGCGCGAGCAGGTTCAGGATCTGGATCCGCGTCGGATCGGCGAGACAGCGAAACCAGCTCGCGTACAGCTCAGCCTGCTCGCGACGCATCATCGTTAATCGACGATAAACGATAATCGTCGGCCGCGCAAGCCCTGAGCTCGGGCGGAACGCGCTCGGCAAGCGGGCGCTGCTCGGCCTCGGGCCTCTTTCCCACGGTTGACTGTGCCAAAGGCACTACTGCGCGCCGGATCGCGGACTCGTGACGGCGTGAATCGCCTTCGTCAGCTCGAGGATCTGATGCGAGAGATTCAGCAGTTCTTCGTTCTGCCTGTCCTCTTCCCTGACGGTCTGCCATTGCTGGTCGGCGATCACCTGGCGCTTCGCGTCGGCTCTGTTCTGGCTGATCATCACGAAGGTCGAGAGGAAGATCGCCTCCAGCGAGACGATCATCGTCAGCAAGCCGAAGGGGTACTTCTCGACCCCGAACCCAATCCAACAGCTGAACCAGACGATGTGGATGTAGACGAACCACATGGACCCGGCGAATGCCGTGATCCGATCCGCGATCTGGTTCTGTACGTTCGCGGCTCGCTTCTCCGCGTGCTGGAGTAGAGCGGGGTTCGGCTCCGCGGAGATGTGTGAGATGCGCTCGAGCAACGCGGATTGCTCCATGGTCAGACGCTCCTTTCTGTAAGAGCTCGTCGTCCACGACACCTACCGGTGACGGGCTGAGGACTGTTTCCTACACAGTCTCAGCCCGGGGTTTGTAACCTGGGGCGCGTGAGAAGGCGGAACGTCACCTATCCGAGCCTCTTCGATCTGGTCAGGTTCGCTCTCTTCTCCGGCGTGACTCTCCTCGCGGCCTGGATCGCTGGGACTGGCCGGGTCGCCTACATCTTCATCATGCTCGTCATCGCCGCGGCGCTCGCCTATGCCGTTCTCGACCTCGTCGACTACGAAATCGCGAAGAAGAAACGAAGACGCTAAGAAACCTACTCGTGCCCTCGAGCACGTCGAAAGCGGCGGCCAACCGCCTCGTGAGCGGGTCGTCAACCGTCATGCGGTCGGCTGCGCGGCAAGCCGCGCGAGCGCGACCGGCTCAGGACGCATCGGCAGCCCCGTAGCGCGGTCAGGCAGGAACGCGTAACGCTTGGCCGCCGCCTCGGGGGGCGACTTGCCCGGCGCGCCCGAGCAACAGCGCGACGATGACGCCGAAGACGAAGCCGCCGACATGGGCGAAGAAGGCGACGCCACCGCCGTTCGCGGCCGAACCGAAGAGTCCGAAGTTCGCCTCGATCAGCTGGTAGAGGAACCAGGCGCCGAGGAAGAACCAGGCCGGCAGCTGAACCGGAAAGATGACGACGAGTCCGCGCACGTTCGAGTGCGGGTAGAGCACGAAGTAGGCACCGAGCACCGCCGCGATCGCGCCGCTCGCGCCCAGGTTCGGCACACGCCCCTCCGCCGCGGTGCCGAACAGCAGCGTCATGGCGGTCTGCGTCATCGTCGCGACGAACCCGCCCGCGAAGTAGAAGGCGAGGTAGCGGATCGGGCCGAAGGCATCCTCGACGTTCTTTCCGAACACGGCCAGGAAGAGCATGTTGCCGAGGATGTGGTCCCAGCTTCCGTGCAAGAACATCGCCGTGATCCAGCTGACCCCCCATGACTCGGGCCCGTGACACGAGTTGTTGACGGTGCAGGGATAGAAGGACGCGTGGAACACGGCCGATCGCAGGTGCGGGAGCTCGTAGAACAGCCAGACCGCGAAGTTGGCGACGATGATCGAGACGTTGACGATCGGCAGGCGCCGGGCCGGGATTCCGTCAGAGAGAGGGAGCACGCGTGAAGTCTGTCAGCCAGCCGATGGCCGCGGCGCGCCGACGGCGTCCATGCGGCTGCCGAGACGTTGACGGTGGAGATGGGGATGCCGCTCATCCGCAGGCAACTCCCGAAGCTCGGGCGCGTCAGACGCCGGACGCCGCGGCGACTCCGCCACCGACGCCTCGTGCTTGTGGACCTGAATCCCGACCTCCTCGATCGTGGGCTCCTACCGATCAAGGACGCCCGAGAAACGCCAACCCTTCCTGGCTCAAAGCGACGGGGAAGGACTCCCTGTGCCCCGGCGTCTGCACCGGTAGAGAACCGCAGAACTCGCGATAAGGAGGATCACCTCGATGAGACAGAACGGACGCTGCGAGCAACGGTTTCACGAGTTGATTTGCACGGATCTGCCGGCTGACGATCCTAGCGAGTGTCCTTCCTCCGGGGCTTTCAAGGCCGATGCCGAGAGGGCGATGACGGCGACGAACGGATCAACGTGGCCCGGACTCGACCATCAGACCCACGAGCTGAAGCTCACCTTCGGGCAGCTCGCCCTCGTCTACAAGTCGCTGCAGGCGGTGAAGACACTCGGCGCGTGTCACCACAGGACGAGCTCCTCAACGACACGATCCAACTCGTAGATCTGGCGATGACGGAAGCAGTCTGAGGTGCCCAAGCTTGTCCATTCGAAGGCCCGAGAAGGAGCCGACCACCGCTGGGCAAGCACCCGCTCACAGCGGGGCGTTGAAGGTTCTGGCTGTGGCGACGCTCGGCCTCGTCTCACGCGGGAATGTCCTTTCCCGCTGTTCTCGTTCGTCGTGAAGGTGGATGCATTCGCGAACCGACAAACCGCGACCACACCAGCTTCCGAGCGAGGAGGAACAGCATGACCCCGACAACGACAAACCCTGACAAAGAACTTGCGCACCGCACCGGCGATGGAATCGACGTCTCCTTGTACTGGAACGAGCGAACGAACCAAGTCATCGTCAAGGTCTACGACGCGCGGTCGGACGAAGGCTTCCAGTTTGACGTGGACGGGCGGCGCGCCCTCGACGCCTACCGCCACCCCTTCGCCTATGCGGGAAGGGAGCAGATAGGCGAGAAGATGGTCGCGACCGGCAAGCTGGCCGCCTGAATCGCCAGGCGGCCGGAGATGAGGAGCTGAGTGATGGAAGACGCAAGCTACGCGGTGCGGCCGATCGGAACCGTTCGCTCAACACTTCGAGCCATTCGCGATGCCCCCAACCAGGCGATCGAAGGAGCACCAGAAGCTCTCTTGGAGATCGACACGGCGTTCGCATCCGCGCTGCATCGCGTGACACCCGGGCAGGATTTGATCCTGCTCACCTGGCTCCACCTGGCCGACCGAACCGTCTTACAGACTCACCCACGAGGAGACCCAAGCATCCCGCTGACGGGTGTCTTCGCAACGCGCTCTCCCGATCGCCCGAACCCGATCGGCCTGCACCGAGTCACCGTCAGCGCCGTCGAGTCGCCCACTCGGTTGCGCGTTGAGGCGCTCGAGGCAATCGACGGCACGCCGATCCTCGACCTCAAGGCCGTGATGGGCGAGTCGAGGGACGAATGAGCTGGACTGCGAAGCTAGTGTTTCCGCGGCTTCGTACGTAGGGCGTGCGACGAGGCACCGACGACACGCATCGACCCCAAGGAGGACGCCATGTCAAACGCCGCAGTGACCGTGGACGGAAGAGCGCGCTTGCTCGCGGACGGCAACCAGATCCCGATGCTCGGGCTCGGAGTGTGGCAAGTCCCCAATGGGCGCGAGTGCGTCACCGCCGTCCGCTGGGCGCTCGAGCTCGGCTATCGACACATCGACACGGCCCAGGCTTACGGCAACGAGGAGAGCGTCGGGGAGGGACTGCGCGAGAGCGGTGTCCCGCGCGAGGAGGTGTTCGTCACCACCAAGTTCAATCCGGCGCAGAAGGACCCAGTCGCCGAGGCCGAAGGGAGCCTTCAGCGGCTCGGGGTGGAACACGTCGACCTTTACATCGTCCACTGGCCCGAGGGCGGGCCGACGTGGGCGTGGCACGGAATGGAGCGAGCGCGAGAGCTCGGGTATGCACGATCGATCGGGGTCTCCAACTTCGACGCTGGTGAGCTGCTACAGCTCTTGGCGACGGCGACGGTCGCGCCGGTCGTGAATCAGGTGCAATTCAGTCCCTACGAGTACCGCAAGGGCCTACTCGACGCATGCCGGCAAAAAGGGATCGCGCTCGAGGCTTACAGCCCTCTGGGACGCGGCCGCCACATTGCCAGCGAAACGGCGGCGCGGATCGCGCAACGACTAGGGCGCACCCCTGCCCAGGTGCTACTCCGGTGGTGCATCGAGCGCGATGTTCCGCTGATCGCCAAATCGACCCACCGCGAGCGGATCGAAGAGAACGCCCAGCTGTTCGACTTCACGCTCTCAGACGAGGACCTCGCGGAACTCGACGCGCTCGACCGCACCGGTGGCACCGAGCGCGCGCTCGAACGCAAGTGGTGGCGAGGCTGACGGCGTATCAGACCCTGCCTGTGTGCGGCGAGCGGCGGCTGCTGCCGGAGCGATAGCCGTGGCTCGGGCGTCGCTCCGCACGGCGATCGACGATGTCGCCTCGCGCGATCCTGTGCTCGCCCGGCTGGTCGCGCGTGTCGGATACATCAGGCACCGGCCGCGCGATCCGGACGGCCCGTTCGCCGCGCTCGTAAGGGCGATCGTCTTCCAGCAGCTTGCCGGACGGGCGGCGCAGGCGATCTATGGCCGCCTGCGAGCGACGGTCGGCGAGACGCTGACGCCCGAGTCGCTGAATGCGACATCCGATGCCGCGCTCCGTGCCGCCGGCCTGTCCGCGAACAAACTGGCCTCGCTGCGCGACCTCTCGAGCAAGGTGCTCGACGGCACGGTCGTCCTCACGCGCACGTCGCGGCGGAGCGACGAGGAGCTGATCGCTGCGCTCATCAGGGTGCGCGGCATCGGCCGCTGGACGGCGGAGATGTACCTCATGTTCCAGCTGCGAAGGCTCGACGTCTGGCCCGTCGACGATCTCGGCGTCCGCCAAGGCTACGGCCTCGCCTGGAACCTCGACGCCACACCAAGCGTCAAGCAGCTCGAGCCGCTCGGCGACCGTTTCCGGCCCTACCGGTCGATCGTCGCCCGGTACTGCTGGGCAGCCGTCCCCCTGCTCCGCCGCGGTGGCACCGACGCAGCCCTTCGATGACAGGTCGAGTCGAGCGTGAACGGGCAGCCGGACATCTTCCTCAGGCGGGCGAGCGGCACCGGAATTCGACCGGTGCCACGGCGACACGCACGGGTCGACTAGTCCCGCGCGACTCCTGCACTGATTGCGGCAACGACACCATCCGCGTCGCAGGAGTTCGCATCGAGGAGCTCGACGGGAACGCCATAGTCGGTCAGGGCAAGCGCTACCTCGTCGACTCGCTCTGCCCTGAGCCAGTATGGGGCGCGCGTCGTCGGGACGTAGATCGTCTTCGGGTAGGCGCGGGAGGCACGCCAGCCGCGCGTGCACTCGACGACCCCGCCCCAGAGGGAGACGGTACCGATGACCCGGTGGACGCTGAGCGTGTCTGCCGAGCTGCGTCCCTCGAGATAGCTCGCAACGTCCTCCGGCTCCCTGGCCGCGTAGATGCCGCAGCCGCAGCCGCCCGCGGGCGGGACGTGTTTGGAGCCTTTGCGCCACGGGAGACGGAACGTGTGCTGGAGACACCGTGCAACCAACTCGTTGCGCGGCGACCAGAGCGCGTCGTAGACGACGCTTCGCAGCCGGAAGCCCTTGCCCTCCGTGACGACCAACCAGACCCGCCAGCCGACGATCGGCTCGACGTAATCCGGTGCTGCGCTCAGGGAGTCATCGGGCACCGTGCTCAGCGCGACTCGACCTTCTCCGGCTCGCTCGGCGTCTCGGCCGGAGACGGTCTGGCCGGCGATTCAGCCGGCTCGGCGGGAAGCTCGCGGGGCACCGGATCCTCCAACGGCTCGACCGTGTAGGTTCGCTCCGGTTCGCCGATCTCCACCAGTTCCCCCCGACCCGCGTGGGCCATCTCAAAGTGTTGCTCCCGACGCACCGTAGCGCAAGCCAACGGCGACTCGCGTAGAGCCACGTGCTTCCGTCCGAGCAACCCGCCGAGGAGGGCCAACGTTCGCCGCCCACCGGTGAGCGTGACGCGCCCTTCGCGCACGCGTTGATCCGTCCGGGAGCGGGAATGGCTTGCACGTGCATACTCGACTGTCGGTTGCGATCGCGGTCGCGGTTCTGGGAGCCGGACTCGGACCGGTCGGCAGGCCGGCGGCGGCCGGCGCAGCCGGAGCCTGCCCGCCGCGGCCGCCGGTCACCGCGCACAGGATTACGAGCCCGCGGTGGGTCTCCGGAGCGGTCGTCACCGAGTACTACCCGATCCGCGAGGCCTGGTTCACGGGGAAGTTGATGTCGGTTCCTGGTCTTCCCGGGCGGCACCGCGTCGACTGGCTCTACGGACCCAACGGCGTCGCGATGAACGGAGAGGGAGTCGGCGTCGACGACCGCTTCTACCACTTCGCCGGCCCCTACTCGCTGGGCTGGGTGGACGCCGCCGGCCGGAGCACTCGTCCCTGCTGGAACGGCACCTGGACAAGCGGCGCGCCCGCCTGGCTCGCCTTCGGGTGGCGTAATCGGCGTGGCCAGGTGACCTTCCCGCTCGCTCGCGGTGGCTGGTCGAACGACCCGGCAGCCCGCTATCTGCGACCTCCGGCGGGGCTGCGTTTTGCCGCCGGCCGCACCCGGCCGCTTCCCTTCTGGCACACCGTCGCAGTCGACCCGAAGGTGATCCCCCTCGGCAGCCGCGTCTTCATCCCCGCCTACTGCGACACTCCCGCACACGGCTGGTTCCACGCGCTCGACACCGGCGGCGCGATCATCGCGTTCCATCTTGACGTCTACCGCCGACCGCCCGCGACACTCGAGCTGCGCTCACTTCGCGGCCAACGAGTCTACGTTGTGCCGCCCGACGCAACCCTGCCGCAGGGGGCACGCGCCCGCTGCCGCTAGGGCCGAGCAGCTGGTCGGGGTCAAGCTGGTCGCGCCCCTATGCGGGGATCTTGCCGACGCCGCGGGCGAGCGCTTTCCAGTGCAAGAGCCGGATCAGTTGCGGGTGCGCGTTGCAGTTGCAGATAGTGCTCAGGGACGACGTCCGACGAGAAGGAGGCAATCGATGGAGGCGGACACCACACTTGCCGGTCGGGTCGCGCTCGTCACCGGCTCCAGCGGTGGGATCGGAAGGGCACTTGTGCGACGGCTGGCAGAGGACGGGGCGGCCGTCGCGCTCGGCTACCGAACGCAGGCGCAGGCGGCCGAGGCGATCGCGGCCGAGATCGTCGCCGACGGCGGGCGGGCCGTCGTGATCAGGGCGGATCTGGGCACGTCCGCCGGCCCCGGCGAACTCGTCGACGCTACTGAGGCCGCCCTGGGCACGATCGACGTGCTCGTCGCGAACGCCGGGCTCGGCCGAACGCAGCAACTCGAAGACGTCTCGAGCGACGACTTCGACGAGGTGGTCGCGGTGAACCTCCGCGCGCCGTTCCTGCTCGCACAGCGCACGCTGCCGGCGATGCGGGCGCGCGGCTTTGGCCGCGTTCTCTTCACATCGTCGGTGGCCGCGTTCACCGGCGGGATCGTCGGCCCGCACTACGCGGCGTCGAAAGCAGGCCTGCACGGCCTCACGCACTTCCTCGCCGCCCGATTCGCCCCCGCCGGCGTCACGGTCAACGCGCTCGCACCGGCGCTGATCAGCGGCACCGGGCTGCTACCCGGCGATCCCGAGCAGTTGCGTCAGCTGGTCCCGCTGGGAAGACTGGGCTTGCCGGCAGAGGTCGCCGATCTAGCGCTCGCGATCCTACGTAACCCCTATCTCACGAGCCAGGTCATCTCCCTCGACGGAGGCATGTACCCCAGATAGCGGGCCGTTGCCATGTTCCGTGCGAGCAACAGGTCCGTTGTTTCTCGGCGCAGTTGAAGCGCTGGGACCGCTGATGCACGATGAGAAGGTAGTGGCGGTGAGGACCTCCGATAAGTCGGGCGAGCTGCTCGAGCGCGCGCGCGAGCTTACGCTGCTGGCCGAAGGCCTGGAAGCGGTGCAGCGCAGCTCGCAGGGGCGCGTCCTGCTGATCGGGGGAGAGGCGGGCGTCGGCAAGACGTCGCTCTTGCGGCGCTTCTGCGACCTGCGTGACGGCTCGGCGCGGGTGCTCTGGGGCGCCTGCGACGCTCTGTTCACGCCGCGGCCGCTCGGCCCGTTTCTCGATATCGCCGAGAGCGCCGGCGGAGAGCTGGCCGAGCTTGCGGAGAGCGATGGACGGCCGTATCAGGTTGCGGCAGCGCTGCTGCGCGAGCTGCGGACACGCTTGCCGACGATAGTGGTCCTGGAGGACGTGCACGCCGCCGACGAGGCGACCTGCGACGTGCTGAGGCTGCTGGCACGGCGCGCCGAGACCGTTCCCGCCCTGGTGCTCGCCAGCTATCGAGACGACGAGCTCACAGGCGGCCACCCCCTACAGGTCGTGCTCGGAGACCTGGCGGGCGAAGCAATCGGCCGCATGAAGCTCGCGCCCCTGTCGCCCGCTGCGGTCGCGGAGCTCGCAGAGCCCCTTGGCGTCGACGCCGAGGAGCTCTACCGCACGACATCGGGCAATTCGTTCTTCGTCACTGAAGTCCTCGCGGCCGAAGCGGATGAGATCCCGCACACGGTTAGAGACGCCGTGCTCGCTCGCGCCGCACGCCTGAGGCCGGCCGCGCGGACGATCCTCGATGCGGTCGCGATCGTTCCTCGACAGGCCGAGCTCTGGCTGCTCGAGTCCATCGCCACCGACACGCAGGGTCGGCTCGAGGAATCTCTGTCGTCGGGCATGCTCGCATCTGTCCCAGGAGGCGTGGCTTTCAGGCATGAGCTCGCCCGTCTCGCTCTCGAAGATTCGCTCCCGCCCGATCGCAGGCTCGAGCTGCATCGGAAGGCGCTCAGAACGCTCGAGGCGCCGCCGACAGGCGATCCCGATCTCGCACGGCTGGCGCACCACGCCGAGGCGGCCGGCGACGCGGAGGCGGTCCTCCGTTACGCCCCCGCGGCGGCGGAGCGCGCCGCCACGGTCGGGGCGCACCGCGAGGCGGCGACCCACTACGCGCGCGCGCTTCGCTTCGGCGATGGGCTGCCCCTGGCCGACCGGGCCGAGCTGCTCGAGCGCCGATCCCGCGAGTGCTACGTGACAGATCAGCAGGACGCGGCGACCGAGGCGATCGAGGAGGCGCTCGCGTGCCGCCGGCAGCTCGGCCAGCGGCTCGAAGAAGGCGCGGCGCTTTGCTGGCTCTCGGAGATCCTCATCTGCCCCGGCCGGAACGCGGAATCGGAACGGACGGCCCGCGAGGCCGTCTCCCTGCTGAAGGGTCTTCCGCCGGGACGCGAGCTCGCGATGGCGTACGCGAACCTCGCGGCTCGATGCAAGGACCAGCAACTGGCGGATGAGGCGGTGAGCTGGGGCAACCGCGCGCTCGAGCTCGCGGAGCGTCTCGGGGAGGTCGAGATCGCGCTCGATGCGATGGTCACGATCGCTGTGTGCGACCCGAACGCACGCGACCGGCTCGCGGAAGCGCTCGAGCGCGCACGCGGGGCCGGGTTCCCGAAGCACGTCGGGAGGGCTCTGTTCATGCTCGTCGGCACGGCAGTCGGCGATCGCCGCCACGATCTCGCGGCCCGTTACCTGGAACAGGGGCTGGACTACTGCAGCGAGCAGGGCCTCGAGCTCTATCGGTACTACCTGATCGCCTTTCGCGCTCGGATGGAGCTCGAGGAGGGCCGCTGGGCGGAGGCGACGGACTCGGCCGCGCATGTCCTCCGCCTCCACCGCACCTCGATCGCACCCCGCATCTGGGCGCTCGCCGTGCTCGGGCTCGTGCGTGCGCGGCGCGGAGATCCCGGGCACGCAGCGCCGCTGGAGGAGGCGCTGGCGTTGGCCGAGCCGGCCGGCGACCTGTTCCGAATGTGGCCGGTCGCGACGGCGAGAGCGGAGGTGGGGTGGCTAGGACGCGACCACGGCGCAATACTCGCGGCATCGGAAGGCGTCTTCGAGCGGGCCGTCGAGAAGGGGTGGGCCTGGGTCGCCGGCGAGCTGGCCTTGTGGCGCCGACGCGCCGGAGTCGAAGAGCCGGTCCCGCCCGGGATCGCAGAGCCGTACGCGCTCCAGCTCGCGGGGGATTGCGCATCCGCGGCCGAGCGCTGGCGCGAGCTCGGCTTCCCGTACGAGGCCGCGCTCGCGCTCGCGGACGCGAACGAGGAGCAACCCATGCGGCAGGCGCTAAGGGAGCTCCAGCAGCTCGGAGCGGGGCCGGCGGCGGCGATCGTCGCACGTCGGTTGCGGGAGCGCGGCGCACGCGGGCTGCCGCGTGGGCCGCGGCCGACCACGCAGCAGAATCCCGCCAACCTGACCGCGCGTGAGCTCGAAGTGCTCGCGCTGGTCGCGCAAGGGCTTCGCAACGCCGAGATCGCCGGCCGGCTCGTGCTCTCCGAGCGGACGGTCGACCATCACGTCGCGGCAATCCTGCGCAAGCTCGACGTGCGCACACGCGCCGAGGCGACCGCGAGAGCGGTTGGCCTCGGCGTTGCGGCCCAAGATAGGTAGCGCCGCGCGGCCAATCTCGGCAGTCGGGCCGATGCGCTCGTACCCGTGGATCAGCCCGCCGAGCAGCCGATCCTTTGCGCGGGCGGGGCAGCCGCCGCCGCGCAGCGACTGCCCGTCCGCGCGCCCCTCAGCCGCCGTACGGCGGGGCTGCGATGTGGTCGACCGCCCAGATCTGGCCCGTGAGGGTGACGACGTACGCCGTGTTCCCGATGATCTCGAGTGAGGTCGGGCGGTCGAGCCCGGTGGCGACGACGAAGAAGCCGCCGTGGCCGTCGACCCGCAAGAGCTCGCCGGTGTTCGGATCGGCCGGCGTCCCGGGGGTCGTGTTGCTGTGGCTGCCCTGCGCGAGGCCGAACAGCCTCTGGCCGCGTCCGCGTTCGACGTCGACGAGCAGCGGCCCGCCGGCGGCGACGTCGCTCACTGCCCCCGACTTCGCGTCGATCGCCACGATCTGCCCGTTCTCCGGTCCGCCGTCGACGATCTTCCCCGCTTCCGCCATGTAGATCGTGTTGCCGTGGACGGCGAGCCCCGTGGGGACGACGTCGCCGAAGCCTTTCAGCTCGGAGATCGACCCGCCGAGGCCGACGCGGAGCACGCGGTTGTGGTGCCCGTCGGTGACGAGGAACCCGCCCCGCCAGGGCTGCAGCGCGTACTGGACCCCCGTCACCAGGAAGTAGTCGAAGCCGCGACCGGTGGGCGGGTGGGCGATCGACCAGGCGCCGATGTCGGCGACGACAGTGCAGCTGTGGGGTCCGTCGATGCGGTAGATCCCGTCCGGCGGCCCGTCCGGGCCGAACAGCGGGTCGCTGACGACGCTGACGAGCGCGTAGGCGGTGTGGCCGATGAACGCGACGTCCATCCCGCCGCCGAGGCCGACGCCGCTGATCTGCTTCGGCAGGCAGTCGGCATAGGTCGACGCGTCCCCCGTCGAGGGGTCGACGCGGACGATCGCGCCGTTCACGGGGTCGTTCACGTAGAGCGCGCCGTGGGGCCCTACGGTGCTCCCGGAGCCGCCTCCGAGGCCGCTGTAGAGCAGGTGTGGTGCGGAGGGGGCGGCGCCGGCGGAGGCCGCCGCAGCCCCGATCCACACAGCCGCGAGCAGGGCCGCGACGGTTGTGAGGTGCTTTTTCAGATGCATTCCAGTCCTCCTTCTCCCGTTTCCGAAAGGGAACGACGGCCGGAGCCTGCCACCGCGGCGTCATCGCCGACAACGACGGTGTCGGCCACGGCGACGATCTCGTCGACGGGCAGGCTCGCGCGGTAGGCGTGCAGGCGCACCGCCTCCGGGCTCGGCGCGTCGTAGACGCAGATGGTGCCGAGGCTCCCGTCGAGCTCGGCGAGCACGTAGCTGCGGAGCCACCCGATGGAGAGCCGCTCGCTCTCGGCGCTCGAGCGCTCGAGTGCCCCGTGGAGCTCGTCCGGTGCCCGCCAGCCGCCGCGGCGCAGGATCACGTATGTCGCCATCGCTCCTCCCGTTGTTCGACGGTGGCGATGCTACGAGGCGAGCTGCGCCGGCGGATCGGCAGGACCGCCCATTTTGGGAGGCGCCCCTACCTATCTCTTCGACGTGCCCGTCGGCGAGCAGTCGCCGGACCTCGAGCTCGCGCGCCGTGGTTGGCGTCGATCCTCGCGTCCTCGACTGCCCTGGCCAGAATCGGATCGACGCCAGCTCTCTGGACCTGCCTCTACCGCACCCAGAGCTGGTCGAACAGCGTCCCGAGTTGTGGGTTGAACTGGTAGTTACCGACGCGTGCGGAGACGTAATCCACTCTTCGAGGATTCATCAACGGCACATAGGGCGCTCGGTCGGTGACCATGCGGTCGATTTTTCCCCAGAGGTCGTTCGCAGCCTGCGGGTCGGTCGAGACGACGTCGAGCGCGCGCTCGATCGTCCGTTCGACCCCTGGGTCGCAGAACCTTGCCGGGTTCGACGCCGCTACACCCACGGCGCGACAGGAGAAAAGCGGGGAGAAGTCGGACGCTGCCGGATAGTCGGCAAACCACGAGTGAACCCCCGCCTGCATCCTGTCGTACTTCCAAGTGCGGTAATCCGCGACCTTCGCCCGGGCGCGGTAACCGAGGGCTCGCAGGGCGGCGACGACCGGCCGCACCAGGAAGGCGCTGCGCTTCGTCGTCCAGACCACGACCGGGGTGCCTCGCCTCCCCGCGGCCGCGACCAGCCGTCTCGCCTGGGCGAGGTCGCGCCTGTACGGGCAGTAGCGCCGATAGCCCGGGTAGCTCGGTGGCAGGATCTGGCACGTCGGCCGGCCGCCCGGAGCGCCTCCTGCGGCGCGAGCGACTGCCTGCCGGTCGACTGCGTAGTTCACGGCCTTTCGCACACGCACGTCGTCGAAGGGGGCCAGGCGAGTGTTGAGGAAGACGTACGCCGCGCCAAGGCGTGCATTCGAGTGCACCCTGCTCGAATACTGCGGCGCGAGCTGTGCAAGCTCCTCCAGGGGAGGCGAGTACGCGTAATCGGCGAGGCCTCGCGTGACGGCTCGAAGCTGGGATGCGGGGGCGGCGCCGTACTCGAAGACGAGCTCGTCCGGGTAGCCGGGCGGCCTTGCTGCCTTCGACCACGTGCGAAAGCGCGGATTCCGCACGAATCGCAGGCGCCGCCCCGGCACGTAACCTGCGATCACATAGGGTCCCGTCCCCGCGAGCGGACGGCGGACGGCCGGCCGGCTAGGCGCCGAGCGGGGAACCGCGGACGCCATCGACAAGGCCAGCTTGTAGAGAAGCTCGGGGTCCGGCTCGGTCAGGTGAAACGTGACGGTGCGGGCCTCTGCGTCGGCGACGATGCCCTCTGAAAGGTCACAGCGCGCGGGCCTCTGCGAGCAGGCGTCGGCGCCCTTGATCCGGAGATAGAAGTACGCCCCGGGTCCCCGCAACGCGAAGGTCCGCTCGATCGCACGTCGGAAGTCCTCGGGTCGCACGGGCTCGCCCGTCGAGTAGCGAAGACCGGGGCGAAGCCGAAACGTGTAGCTCTTCCCGCCGTTCGTCGGCTGGGGAAGCGACGTCGCCAGGTCGGGCACGAGCTGCGTGCCCTCGGTACCGCCGACCCGCCTGAAGGAGGTCAGCCCGTCGTACGCGAGGCTGAGCAGTCCAGACATCATCGTGTCGAAGCTGATCGCCGGATCGATCGAGTCGACCTGCGTGCCGGACACGAGCGCCGTAAAGGCCCCGCCGCGATGCGCGCCGCCGAATGGCCGAACCGCGACGAACAGACCGGCAGGGGATGCCACGACGCCGACCGGCCGGCCGCCGAGGGGGATCGTCCGCGAGACGACGTTCCTCGCAGGATCGATACGGGAGATCGACCGGCCGAACTCGCTGCTGACCCAAACCGATCCGAGACCGATGCTGAGACTGGACGGGCCCTCGCGCACGGGAATCGTGTGTGTGACGACGGCAGCCGTCGGATCGATCCGGGACACCGTGCCGTCCAGGCCATTTGCGACCCAGACCGCGGCGGGACCGGCCGTCACCGCCCGGGGGCCGCGGCCGACGTTGACGGCGTCGAGGATGCGGGTCGACGCCGGATCGATCTTGAGCACCTTCCCCGTCGACTCGTTCGTCACCCAGACGGCTCCGGCGCCGACGGCGACGTCCACCGGGTCGGTGCCCGCGTCGAGAGTTCTCACGACGTGGCCGGAGCGCGGATCGATCCTGGACACCGTGTGGTCGTCGCGGTTCACCGCCCAAACCGACCCCTCGCCGCAGGCGATTCCGCTCGGGCCGTTCCCGACAGGGATCTCTTGGACGACGGTGTTCGTCTTCGGGTCGATGCGCGAGACCGTCCCATCGAGACCGTTCGTAACCCACACCGCCCCGGCACCGACGGCGACCGAAGTCGGGCCGCTGCCGACCCTGACCGTCTGCCTCACCGTGCTCGTCGTGGGGTCGATGCGCTCCACCGTCTGGTCGTCCGCGTTGATCACCCACGCTGCTCCTTCGCCGAAAGCGATCTTCGTCGGCCCGTTGCCGACCGGGACATCGCCCACGAGCCGACTCGTCTTCGGGTCGATCACCGCAACCGAGTTTTCGGCAGCGGCGGCGAGGCGCGAGCTGCTCTCCCTGCCCGTGAGCTCGAGGATGGCGACGGCGATCGCCGCCGCCAGGAGTAGAGCCGCGCCGGTCGCGATCGGGACCCTGCGGCCCGGGATTCGGCCCGGACGAGCGGGAGCCACCTCCTCCTCTTGCGTTTCGTTCACAAGAACCGGGACGGGCGCGGCCCTTGCAGCCTCTGCCGTTGCCTCGGGAGCAGGGGCCCCGAGAAGCCCGCGATAGATCGACTCAGTTTCCGGTGAGGGGAAAGCGCCGAGCTCCTCGGCCAGGAGCCGTCGGCACCGCTCGTAGACGCGGAGCGCCTCCGCCCGGTTCCCGGCCATCGTGTGGGCGTCCATGAGAAACCGGTATCCGGTCTCGCGGTACGGCTCGAGCGCGATCGTCTCCTCGGCCCACTTTGCCGCGCTCGCTGCATTTCCTGACCGCAGGCACGCATCCGCCAGGCAGCACAATGCGCGGCCCCTCACCTCTTCGAGCTCGAGCCGTCTTCCCTCGACCCATGCTCCCGTCTCTCCGGGCAGGAACGGGTGCCGCGCCAGGGAGGCGGCACGCATCGCTGCTTGCTGCGCCCTCTCCACGTCGTCCTTCGCCAGAGCTCGTTCTGCCTCCTGGGCTGCATCCACCGCAGCGATGACATCGACCCAGGTTCCCTCGGGGAGATCGAGGCGATAGCAGCCGAACGCACCAGTGAGAACGTTCGGATCGCCGACACCGCACTCGGCGAGCAGCGCTCGGAGCTTGCTCGCGATGACGGTAAGTGCCTTGTCCCAGGTCGCCGGCGGCGCCTCGGCCCAGATCGCCTCCGCGAGCTCGTCCCGCGGCACCGGTCTACCCTGCTCCGCCACCAGGTAGGCGAAGAGAAGCCGCCCCTGTCGCCCGGGGAAACGCTCTTCGCCGACCGTCACGCCATCGGCCTCGAAGGCGACCCGACCAGCGAGGAAGACCTTCATCTCTATCGGCATCCGTTCGTTTGCCTGGATTTTGCCTCGATTTAGCCGTGCCTTCCTAGTCTCGTCACGAGGAGTCGTTGGAAAGGGTGCTGCAGTGCGAGTGCGGGTTCGAGGCCCGTGCCGAGGACGAGCGGAAGCTCATTTTGCCCAGGTGCGGCGCCATGCGTGGGAGGCGCACGGGATGTCGCTCTCGGAACAGCAGGCTCTCTTGCTCGCATTTCGGGGAGAGCTCGACGACACGGCTTCGCTGCACAGACTCTCCCGCGAAGCCGCCCGCGGCCCCTCGCGAGAGACCTTCCCCGAGAGAAAGGAGTAGCCGTATGCACCTGAGAGCGACAATCGGGATTGCCGCGACCGCGCTTCTCGTCGCCGCCGTCGTCGGATTCTCCGCCCCGGCGCGGAGTCAATCC
>JBKOVL010000217.1:0-10139 GCA_046723895.1 Actinomycetota bacterium
GCACTGGACGTCTTCTCGTCGGAGCCGTACACGGGCCCGTTGCTGGAGCTCGACGCGGTGGTGGTGACGCCGCACCTGGCGGCGTCGACCGACGAGGCGCAGGACCGCGCCGGGCTGATCATCGCCGAGCAGGTGGTCGCGGCGCTCGAAGGCGGTCTGGTCACGAACGCGGTCAACATCCCGGTCGTCGACGCCGCCGACCTGGAGGTGCTCGGGCCCTTCATCCCGCTCGCCGCGAAGCTCGGCCGCCTCGCCGTCGAGCTCGCGGGGAGCTGGCCGAAACGTATCGCGGTCGCCGCGCACGGGCCCCTCTCCGAGTACGACACGCGCCTCCTCACGGTGGCTGCTCTCAACGGCGTCTTCCAGGGACGCGTCGACCAGGCGGTCAACTACGTGAACGCGCCGGTAATCGCCGCCGAGCGCGGGATCGAGGTCGCCGAGGAGCGCTTCCGCGCCTCGCGCGACTACATGAACGTCGTCGAGGTGCGCACGGACGCGGTCGCCGTCAGCGGGACGACGATCGGGCCCGAGCCGCGCCTCTTCCTCGCCCGGGCGCTCGGCTTCGCGATCGACATCGAGCTCGCGCCGAACCTCGTCTTCCTCCGCTATACGGACATGCCGGGCGTGATCGGCCGCGTCGGGACGATGTTCGGCGAGGCCGGCGTGAACATCGCGAACATGGCCGTCTCCCGCACGCACGAGGCGGGCAAGGCGCTGATGGCGTTCGCGATCGACGGGCCCGCGCCGCGGGAGCTCGTCGAGCGGATCCGCGCCGAGGGCTTCGACGACGCGCAGTTCATCACGCTGGGCTAGTCGCAAGCACCGCCGGGGCTGGGTCAATCGCACAAGCTGGGCCCGGCGAGCACAGGCCTGGCCTAGAGCTGCGGCGGAGTGACGTCCTTCTCGACGATCTCGTAGTTGCCGTCGTCGGACACCACCCGCTCGACCTCCTCGTCCGCGTGCCCGGGCCTGACGAGGAAGCGCTTCGGGTCGGTCCGCACCTCCTCGTAGTCGTCGAGCGGGGCCTCGAGCCGGTCGGCGCAGCCGGCGTCGGCGCACTCGCAGACGAACTCCGCCTCGTCGACGAGGCCGTCGGCGGCCGCGGCGATGTGGTTGTTGACCGAGCGGAACAGCGCCTCCGTCCGCGCAGCCTGGACTCGATTTCGTCTCGTCACCAGGAAAGCAACGCTTTGGCACCCGAAGTAGTTACGCCGCTACGCTTGCTCGATGGATGCCCCCGGAGCCGGTACGGCCTGGCCCGCCCCCGTCGACCGGGTCAGCGCGGCACTCCGTCAGGCGGGGGCCGAAGCCCGAATCGAGGAGTTCGCCACAGGTACGCCGACCGCCCAGGACGCGGCGAACGCGGTCGGCTGCGACCTGGGGCAGATCGTCAAGTCGCTCCTCTTCGACTGCGACGGACGCGCCGTGCTCGTGCTCGTCCCGGGCGATCGGCGGGCCGACCCGGGAAAGGTCGCGGCGGCCGCAGGCGCCACCGGGGCGCGGGTTGCCGGGGCCGCCCGGGTCGAGGAAGCGACCGGCTACGAGCCGGGCGGGGTGGCGCCGTTTGCCCTGCGGGCAGTGGACCAGGTCCTGATCGACAAGCGCCTGCTCGGGAGCGGCACGCTCTGGGTCGGGGCCGGTTCCGAGCGGCACATGGTGGGGCTGCCGGCCGCGGAGCTCGTCCGGGTGGCACGGGCTCAGCAGGTCGACGTCACGGCCGACGACTAACATCGCCAAGGAAGGAGCCGGAATGCAGGAGACCGAGAAGATCTGGATGAACGGGGAGCTCGTGGACTGGGCGGATGCCCGGATCCACGTGGGCGCCCACGGCCTCCACTACGGCACCGGCGTCTTCGAGGGCATCCGCTGCTACGAAACCGAGCGCGGCCCGGCCGTCTTCCGGCTGAACGACCACCTCATCAGGTTGGAGAACTCGGCGAAGCTCCTCTACATGGAGCTCCCGTACTCGCTCGACGAGGTCCGCGCCGCCTGCTTCGACTCGATCGCCGCCGCCGGGCTGCGCGAGTGCTACCTCCGGCCGATCGCTTTCTACGGGTACGGCGAGCTCGGCGTCCACTGCGGCGACAACCCGGTCGACGTCGTCGTCATGTGCTTTCCGTGGGGCGCCTACCTCGGCGAGGAAGGACAGAAGCAGGGCGTCCGCGCGATGATCTCGTCCTGGCGCCGCGTCGGGCCGAACACGATCCCGCACGCCGCCAAGGCCACGGGCGTCTACCTGAACTCGATGCTCGCGACCCACGAGGCGAAGCGCGCCGGCTACGACGAGGCAATCCTGCTCACCGACGACGGCAAGATCGCCGACGGCCCCGGCGAGACGGTCTTCACGATCAAGGACGGCACCCTCTTCACGCCGGACCTGAGCGCGTCGATCCTGCCGGGGATCACGCGCGACACGATCATCCAGATCGGCCAGGACCTCGGGTACTCGGTCGTGGAGAAGTCGCTGATCCGGACCGACCTCTACACCGCCGACGAGGTCTTCATGGCCGGGACGGCGGCCGAGGTGACGCCGGTGCGCTCGATCGACGACCACGAGGTCGCGGTCGGCCCGATCACGTTGGAGCTCCAGGACGCCTATCGAGACACGGTGACGGGGCGGAGCGAGCGCTGGTCGCAGTGGGTCGAGTACGTTCCCGCGGCTAAACCCGTGTAGCAAGGAGCGCGTCGACGACGCGGCGCTGGTCTTCGGCGGTCAGCGCGGACCCGCTCGGAAGGCAGAGGCCCTGCTCGAAGAGCTTCGCCGAGACGTCGCCCCCGTAGACGGGCGCGTCCAGGAAGACGGGTTGGAGGTGCATCGGCTTCCAGAGCGGCCTGGACTCGATGTCCTCCGCCTCGCGCGCGTGGCGGATCGACTCGCGGTCAGTCCCAGCGGCGGCGGGGTCGACGAGGATGCACGTCAGCCACCTGTTGCTCTCGCCGTAGCCCGCCTCGGGCATGAACGAGATTCCGGGGGTGCCGGCGAGTAGCTCGCGGTACCGCCGGTTGATCCGCCGCCGCGCCTCGATGCGCTGGGGGAGCACCTCCAGCTGCGCTCGGCCGACGGCGGCGAGCAGGTTGCTGAGGCGGTAGTTGAACCCGAGCTCGGTGTGCTCGTAGTGCGGGGCGGGCTCGCGGGCCTGGGTCGAGAGCTTGCGGGCGTGCGCGATCCACCCCTCGTTTCGCGAGACCAGCATCCCGCCGCCGCTCGTCGTGATCACCTTGTTGCCGTTGAAGGAGAAGGCTGCGAGGTCGCCTTGCGCGCCGGCCGGCTGACCGCGGTAGGTCGCGCCGAGCGACTCGGCGGCATCCTGGACGAGCGTGACGCCGTGTTCAGAACAGACCGCGCGGATCGCGTCGTAGTCGCAGCACTGGCCGTAGAGGTCGACGCCCACGACCGCGCCGATCTGCGGACGCTCCTCCAGCACGCGCTCGAGCAGGGAGGGGTCGATCGTCCAGCTCTCGGCGGTCGCGTCGACGAAGACCGGGTTCGCGCCGACGAAGCGGATCGGGTTCGCGCTCGCGGAGAACGTGAGCGACGGGCAGGCGACCTCGTCGCCCGCCCCGATTCCGAGCACGACGAGCGCAAGGTGGAGCGCGGCGGTCCCGCTCGAGAGCGCGACTGCGTGGGGGACACCGATCAGCTCGGCGAGCTCGGCCTCGAACGCATCCACCTGCGGGCCGAGCGGCGCGACCCAGTTCGAGTCGATCGCGTCGCGAAGGTAGTCGAGCTCGTGCCCGGAGAGATGGGGCGGAGAGAGGTAGACCCGCGGCACCGCGCCGAGCCTATCGAGGCTTGCGGCGACACCTGGTGGTTGCATAATCAGCCCGTGACGGACGGTGCCGTGAAGATGATCTTCCTCGGATTCGGGAAGTACGCCCGCTCCGACAAGATCTACGCGCTCGAGCCGATCGAGAGCGGCGACCGCGGCAGCGGCCGGCGAACGCGCGTCTGGGTCGAGGGGGTAGCCGAGCCGATCGTCGCCTCGCGCACCGAGCGCACGATCCTGGCCGAGATGGGGCAGGACACGGGCGCCAGCTCGGCAATCCTCGACGACGCACTCGCCCTCGCCGAACGACTGGCCGAGGCCGCCGACCAGGGCAGGGTCGACCTGGGCGACCTCGGTCGCCGCGCGCACCGCCTGCTCGAGAAGACGGCGAAGCCCGCTGAGGCCGAGAAGCTCTTCTAACCTTCCGCCCTGAGCGACTTCGAGCAAGAGCCCGTCGTCCTCGAGGAGGCGCCGCCGACGACCGACCGCCCCGGCCGGTTCCGGCTGCTGCGGCTCGTCGCGATCGACATCCGCCCGCTGCGCGAGTCGCGCGACTATCGGCTCCTCTGGTGCGGCCAGGCGATCTCGGCGTTCGGGAACATGGCTACCTTCGTCGCCGTCCCGTACCAGCTCTACGCGCTGACAGGCTCAGCGCTCCAGGTTGGGCTGCTCTCGATCTGCGACGCCGTGCCGCTGCTCGCCTTCGCCGCCGTCGGCGGAACGATCGCAGACCGGTTCGACCGGAGGAAGGTCGTCCTGTGGACCGAGCTCGGCTTGATGGCGGTCGCCGGCCTGCTCGCCGTGAACGCCTTCGCCGGCTCGCCGCAGGTGTGGGCGCTCTACGTCCTCGCCGCATCCGCGACCTCGCTCTGGTCGCTCAGCGCGCCTGCGCTTCGCGCCCTGATGCCGGGCCTCGTCCCGGAGGACCAGCTCGCCGCGTCGCAGGCCTTGCAGTCGATCTATGCGCAGACGGCCGCAATCGCAGGCCCGGCACTGGGCGGCCTGCTGATCGCCGCGGCGGGAATCGGCTGGGCCTACCTCATCGACGCGACGACATTCTCTGCGTCCCTGGTCGCAGTGCTGCTCGTCGCGCCGGCGCCGCCGAAGGTCGAGGTCGCCCGCGAGACGCTCGAGTCGCTGCGCGAGGGCTGGCGCTTCCTGCTCCGGCAGCCCGTGATCCTCGGGACGTTCGCGCTGGACACCAACGCGATGGTCCTCGGGATGCCCCAGGCGCTGTTTCCGGCGATTGCCACGCACCACTTCGATGCCGGGGCAGGCGTCGTCGGGCTGCTCTACGCGGCCCCGTCGGCGGGCGCGCTCCTCGCCGCGGTCACCTCCGGCTGGATCGGCCACGTACACCGGCAAGGGGTCGCAGTCGCGGTCGCGATCGTGGTCTGGGGCATCTCGATCGCGATCTTCGGGCTCGCAACGGCGCTGTGGCTCGGTCTCGCCATGCTCGCGATCGCGGGCCTCGCGGACGAGATCAGCGCAATCCTGCGGTCGACGATCCTGTTCGCCTGCACGCCGGAGCACTACCGCGGCCGGATGCAGGGCTTCGAGCTCGCGCAGGTGGCGAGCACGCCGGCGCTCGGCAACGTCGAAGCCGGGATCGTCGCTTCGCTGACGAGCCTGCGTTTCTCGGTCGTCTCCGGCGGAATCGCCTGCGCCGCGGGCGCAGTCGCGATCCTCGCGCTGCTCCCCGGCCTCGTCCGCTATGACGCTTCCGGACATGGCAGGGGTCTGACCCCAACAGCGACCGGGCCGTGACGATTCCGAAACGATTCTTCGCGCGGAGCGTGCACGAGGTCTCTCCGGAGCTGATCGGAGCCACGCTCCTCGTCGATGGGGTGGGGGGTCCGATCGTCGAGGTCGAGGCCTACGACCACGAAGATCCGGCGAGCCACGGCTACCGCGGCCGGACGGCCCGCAACGTCGCCATGTTCGGTCCGGCAGGGCACGCCTACGTGTACCGCTCGTACGGGATCCACTGGTGCTTGAACCTCGTCTGCGGTCAGGAGGGCGTCGCCGAGGCGGTGCTCGTGCGCGCCCTTGAGCCGGCGCACGGCGTCGAGCGGATGCAGGAGCGCCGCCGCACCGACAGCGCCCGCCTGCTCTGTGCGGGCCCCGGTCGGCTGTGTGAGGCGCTCGGCATCACCGGCGAGCACGACGGCCTGCCGCTCGACCGTCCGCCGTTCGAGCTCAGACCGCGGGCGACCCTCCTCGAGGTGGTGACCACCCCGCGCATCGGCATCACGCAGGCGGCCGAGCGCCCGTGGCGCTATGTGCTGGCCGGCTCGCCCTTCCTCAGCCGCGGGCTACCCAGAGCGTGATCGGCAGCCCCGGGCCTGCGGCGACGCCCGCCTCCGGCCGCTGCCGGACGATCTTCAGCCCGGCACCGCGCAGCGTGGTCTTCAGCTTCAGCCGATCGAGCTGCTTCCGCGCCTGCGGCAGCTTCAGGCCGATCACCTTCGGCACGACTCCGTGCAGCGGCTTCGCAAAGACGATCGTCACCCGGTTATAGGACGAGAGGCGGCCCTTCGCCGGAAGCTGCTTGACCACGACGTGCAGCGCCTGCCCCGCCGACGCAGGCTTGTAGACGACGACCGGTGTCAGCGGCTGCGCTTCGAGCCGGGCGGTCGCGACGTCGAAGGTGGAGCCGACCACGTTCGGGACCTCGACCTCGTTCGGCTTGCAGTTCGCCTTCTTCGCCGGGGCCCGGCCGGAGAAGTACTCGATCGAGATCGTGTTCCGGCAGAGCCCGTTGTCGAGCTGGTACGTCCCGTCGCGGAGCACGAGGCGCCGCGCCTCGCTGCCGGGGATGTTCGGCGACCGGAAGCTCTCCGGAGCCTCCTTCAGATACCTGAGCGCGCTCTCCATGAAGCTCCTCCAGATCAGCGCCGGGTACGTCCCGCCGGCGACAGTGTCTCCGTGGAACTCGGTCAGCATCGGGCGCAGAGTGTTCGGGTACCCGACCCAGACCGCCGCAACCAGCTGCGGCGTGTAACCGATGAACCACGCGTCGCCGTAGTTCTCCGTCGTGCCCGTCTTCCCGGCGGCCGGTCGGTCGGCGAGCGCCGCTCGTCTGCCGGTCCCGTACTGGACGACCTGCTGGAGGATGTGGGTGACGATCCCCGCGTTCGTCTCGCTGATCACCTGACGAGGGTGTGGGCGGTTGCCGTGCCCGTTGACCGAGAGCACGACTCGCGGCCGGTTCTTGAACAGCGACCCGTCGATCCGCTTGCCGCCGTTCGCGAACGCCGCGAACGCGCGTGCCATCTCGAGCGGACTGACGGGATCGGCGCCGAGGCCGATCGCGAAGTACGGGTTCAGGTGTCGCGTTATCCCGAGCATCCGCGCGGTCTGTGCAACCTTGCGCGGCTGGACGATCCTCGTCAGCTGCGCATAGACCGTGTTGTCGGAGTACGTCGTCGCCGACGCCAGGTCGATCCACCCGAGGTTCGAGCCCTCGTAGTTGTGGACGTACCAATTGCGGTCGCCGAGCGAGATCATCACCGGCCTCGACTCGAGCGTGGTCGTCGGCGAGATTCCCTGGTCGAGCGCCGTCGCCAGCACGAACGGCTTGAACGACGACCCGGGCTGGCGCTCGCCCTGCACAGCCAGGTTGAACTGGCTCTCACGGTAGTTCTGCCCGCCGACCATCGCCAGCACGCGGCCGTTGCGCGGGTCGAGGGCGACGAGCGCGGCGGTCGGCATGTTCGGGCCGGTCAGCCACTTCGAGATCGCCGCTCGCGCACGCTGCTGCAGCCCGAGGTCGATCGTCGTCTTGACGACGAGCCCACCGCCGAAGACCTTGCGGGTCCCGTAGCGGTCGACGAGCTGCTGCTTGACGTAGTCGACGAAGTACTGCGCCGGCCCGCGAACTCCGGGCTGGTGGATGTCCTCTGGCTTCGGGAGCGGCGTTCGGTTCGCCTTCCTGTACTCGTTGTACGTGATGTCCTTCTGGTCGACCATCGCCTGCAGCACCTCGCGGCGGCGTTGGCGCGAAGTCCTGGGGTCGGTGACCGGGTTGAACCGGCTCGGGTCGGCGGGGATCCCGGCAAGGAGGGCGGCCTCGGCTGTCGTCAGGTTGGAGGCCCCGTGCCCGAAGTACACCTGGGCTGCGCGCTCGATCCCGTACGCGCCGTTCCCGAAGTAGATCGTGTTCAGGTAAGCGGTCAGGATCCGGTCCTTTCGCCAGACCTGGTCGAGCTGCCAGGCGAGCGCCGCCTCCTTCAGCTTGCGTGACAGGGACCGCTTGCTCGTCAGGTAGGCGTTCTTGACGAACTGCTGGGTGATGGTCGAGCCGCCCTGCACGACCTGCTTGTTGCGCAGATCCTGCCAGACGGCGCGAAAGATGCCGCGCACATCGACGCCCCGGTGCTCGAAAAACCGCTTGTCCTCGATCGCGACGATCGCCTGCTTCATCACCGGTGAGATCTCGTCCGAAGGCACGACCTTGCGGCTCTCCGAGCCGACGAGGCGCGCGAGCACCCGGTGGCCGGTCGAGTCGTAGATGATCCCGTCCTCCTGCTGATGCTTCGCCTGCCGCACGGGGTCGAGCTGGGGGATGTCGCCGCGGATCCCGACCACGAAGCCGTACGCGAACGAGACGAAGCAGAAGAGACCGACCAGGACGCTGACGGTGAGGAGGCGGAGCTTGCGGATCCGGCGGCGCTTGCCGTTCGCCTGTGAAGGGGTCTTGCGACGCAGCAGAACCCGCGGATTCTAGCCGCGCGGAGCCGACTAGACTCGCCTCCGTGGGCCTCGCCGAGCTGACCCGGAACGCCGTCGACGTCCTGCCGGAGGGCGGGCTCGAGCGCAAGGTCGCGCTAGGCCGGCCCTTGCGCGTGAAGCTCGGGATCGACGTCACTTCGCCGGACATCCACGTCGGTCGCGCGATCCCGCTCCAGCGAATGCGGGCCTTCCAGAACGAGGGCCACACCGGCGTCCTGATCATCGGCGACTACACCACTCGGATCGGCGACCCGTCCGGTCGCTCGGCCGAGCGACCCGTGCTCTCGGATGAGGAGATCGACCGCAACGCGAAGACCTACGTCGAGCAGGCGATGATCGTTCTCGACCCCGACCGGACCGAGGTGCGTTACAACGGTGAGTGGCTGTCGACGCTCTCCTATGCAGAGGTCGTCCGGCTCGCGCGGACGATCACGGTCGCGCGAATCCTCGAGCGCGACGACTTCGCGAAGCGCTACGCCGCCGGCGAGCCGATCTCTGTCTCCGAGCTGTTGTACCCGCTGATGCAGGCGTACGACTCGGTCGCGATCGAGGCCGATGTCGAGCTCGGCGGGACGGACCAGCTCTACAACCTGCTCGCGGGCCGCGACGTGATGGAGGCCTACGGGCTCGAGCCCCAGGTCGCGCTGACGACACCTCTTCTTCTCTCCTGGGACGGCGAGAAGATGAGCTCGTCCGTCGGAAACAACATCCCGCTGACCGCGCCGCCCGAGGAGCAGTTCGGCCGCACAATGCGGATCCCGGACTCGCAACTCGAGGAGTGGTACCGCCTGGTCGCCGAGCGGCCGGTGCCCGATGGCGATCCGATGGAGGCGAAGCTGGAGCTCGGGCGGCTCATCGTCACCCGGTCGCACGGAGAAGAGGCCGCGCGGCGGGCCGAGGAGCATTTCACACGGGTCGTTCGGGAAGGAAAGGCCCCCGAGGAGATGCCGGAGGTGCCCGTTCCGGAGGGTGACACCGTCCATCTCCCTACGCTGCTCGCCTCTGCATTCGGGATCTCCACGAGCGAGGCCCGGCGGCTGATCGGGCAGGGCGGCGTTCAGGTCGACGGCGAGGCGGTCGCGGAGCTCGATCTGCCTCGCAAACGGCTAGAAAATGCGATTTTGCAGGTCGGGAAGCGCCGATTCGCCCGCTTGACAGCCCCCTGAGGGTTGCTATCATTTCGCGGCTGCCCAAAAGGGCTGCGCGAAAGAGTCCTGACGACGAGGAGTCCCAAACCGAGCGATCCCGAGACGTAAGTCGAAGGTTGTGCGAAGTACGGGGCCTCCGGCCGGTCGGGGGCCTTTTTTCTCGTCAGCCCCCAGAGTGGTGTGGTCTTTGAAAACTCAGCAGCGTGCGTTTACGTCGAGACCTCGGCGTCGGCTTCCGCCTACGTCGAGGCACAAGACCCGTCACCTACCTTCGGTAGGAGACAACTTTGAGCTCAAGCTCGTCTCCCCTGCGGGGGAGGTGTGAAAAGCTTGCCGGCTAGTCCGGCAACACTTCTTCACGGAGAGTTTGATCCTGGCTCAGGACGAACGCTGGCGGCGCGCTTAACACATGCAAGTCGAGCGAGAACCAGGGCTTCGGCCCTGGGGACAGCGGCGAACGGGTGAGTAACACGTGGGTAATCTGCCCTCG
>JBKOVL010000247.1:0-5914 GCA_046723895.1 Actinomycetota bacterium
CCCGGACGTCGAGGCCGCGAAGGTCGCGACGGCGGTGGCGCTCGGACGGAAGGTGCGGACGAGCACACCGACGCCGGCCCAGACGACGATCACCGTGCTGAACGGCAACGGCATCGAGGGCGCCGCTGCGAACGCCGGGTACCTGCTCTCCCAGCGCAGCTACCGGATCGTGCCGCCGCCGGAGGGCGCCACCGGGAACGCGCCGCGCTCGAACTACTACTCGTCGAAGGTCTACTGGAACCCGCGCGTGAAGCGCTCGGAAGCGGCTGCCAAGTCCGTGGCGAAACTCTTCGCCCCGGCCGACGCCGAGCGGATGCCTGCGGAGGTGCGGTCGCTCGGCCGCCACGCCATGATCACTGTGGTCGTCGGCTCGACCTTCCACGGGACGATCACGCCGGCGCCGCCGGTGAAGGGGCCCCAGAGGCGCGAGCCCCCGCACGTCGCGTCGAACCCCTACAACACGCTGGCGACCATGAAGGCGCTCCAGAAGAAGGTGCGCGGCTTCAGGCTGGAGTTTCCTTCGGTGATCGAGAGCTCGTCCTTCCCCGACCGCCAGAAGCCGTTCTACAGCTACCGCATCCACGACTCGGATCACGCGGTCCGGCTCGTCTTCCGCACGGGCGGCGGCGACTACTGGGGGATCGAGGAAACGAGCTGGGACGAGGCGCCGGTTCTCGCCGACAAGAGCTTCCGACACGTGCTCAAGGGTCGGCCGTTCGACTTCTATTACAACGGCTCGAAGCTGCACATGATCGTGCTGCACCAGAACGGGGCGACCTACTGGGTCGTCAACTCGCTGCTCGACGACCTCTCCAACGAGACGATGATCGCGATCGCCAGGGGGCTGCGACCGCTGACGGCGAAGAAGTAGCCTTCGCGCCCGATGGCACGGATCACGTTCTTCGGCGCCGGCTACGCGGGCCTCGTCAGCGGAGCCTGCTTCGCCGACCTCGGTCACACGGTCGTTGTCCGCGACGTCGTCCCCGAGCGGATCACTCAGCTTCAGGCTGGGCGGGTTCCGTTCTACGAGCCGGGGCTCGAGGAGGTCCTCGCGCGGAACGCGGGCCGCCTCTCATTCACGCTCTCGATGGAGGAGGCGGTCGAAGGCAGCGAGTTCCTGTTCGTCTGCGTCGGCACCCCGCCCACGGTATCGGGCGACGCGAACCTGTCCGCGGTCTGGTCCGTGATCGAGGACCTGCCGGAGGACCTCGGCTCGGTCGTGCTCGTGATGAAGAGCACGGTGCCGGTCGGCACCGGGGAGAAGGTGCGCGCGGAGCTCGAGCGCCGCGCGCTTACGCAGGTCGGCTACGTCTCCTGCCCGGAGTTCCTCGCCGAGGGGACAGCGGTGCGCGACTTCATGGACGCCGACCGCGTCGTCGTCGGCGCGTTCGACGAGGCGGACGCTGAGGCCGTCGTCGCGCTGCACCAGGGCCTCAGCGCGCCGGTCGTCCAGATGGACGTCCCCTCCGCGGAGATGGTCAAGCTCGCCGCGAACGCGTTCCTGGCGACGCGGATCAGCTTCATCAACGAGATCGCCAACGTGTGTGAGCTGGTCGGCGCCGACGTCGAGGACGTCGCGCGCGGAATGGGGCTCGACCGGCGAATCGGAACCCATTATCTGCGGGCCGGAATCGGCTTCGGGGGCTCGTGCTTCCCGAAGGACATGTCGTTCCTGAAGCTGCTCGCCGGGAACTCGGGCTACCACTTCCACCTCGTCTCTTCGGTGATCGAGGTGAACGAGCTGCAGATCCGGCGGCCGGTCGCGAAGGTGCTGCGGCACCTGGGATCGCTGCGCGGCAAGCGGGTCGCGCTGCTCGGGCTCGCCTTCAAGGCGAACACCGACGACCTGCGCGAAGCGCCGAGCCTCGTCCTCGTCGCCCGCTTCCTCGCCGAGGGCGCCCAGGTCGTCGCCTGGGATCCGGTCGTCGACGCGCGCGAGCTCCTGCACGGCGTCGAGTTCGCGGACAGCGCGGCCGCCGCCCTCGCCGGCGCCGACGCCGCGGTCATCGTCACCGAGTGGCCGGAGCTGCGTGCCCTTCCGTGGGGCGAGCTGCGCGAGACGATGCGCACGCCGCTGCTCGTCGACGGCCGCAATCTCCTCGATCTCGATGCGATGCGCGCGGCGGGTTACTCGTACGAGGCGATGGGGCGGGCCGCCTCGCCGTTCGCCGCGTTCGCCGAGACCGAGGAGCCGGGTTCGAAGCTCCCCTACTAGTGGAAGCGATCATCCTCGCAGGCGGGAAAGCCGAGCGCATGGGCGACGCCGCGGGCGGGCGCCCGAAGTCGCTCGTGCAAATCGGGGAGCGCCCGCTTGCTGCCTACCAGATCGCGCGTCTTGCGGAGGCGGGAGTGGAGCGCGTGATCGTTTCCTGCGCCGCCGGGCAGGGCGATTTCTTCACCGAGGCGCTCGCCGGTCTCGCGCCCGAGATCGTCTGCGCGGAGGAGCCCGAGCGGCTCGGCCGCGGCGGCGGGATCAAGTTCGCTGCCCGGAAGCGGCAGGAGCACGGTGACGTGTTCGCCCTGAACGGCGACGAGCTCGTCGCGGTCGACTTCCCTGCGCTCCTCGCCCGCCACCGAGAGACGGACGCCGCCGCCACGATCGCGGTCGCGCGCCCCGCCTCGCCGTTCGGGGTCGTCGAGCTCGGCCGCGACGACGTGATCACCGGCTTCACGGAAGGGGGGCCGATTCCGTACTGGGTCAGCTGCGGCGTCTACGTCTTCTCCGAGGAGGCGATCGAGCGGCTGCCCGACATCGGCGACCACGAGACGACAATGTTCCCCGAGCTCGTCGTCGAGGGCCGCCTGCGCGCGTACCGGCACGAGGGCCCCTGGCTGACGGTGAACACCCCGAAGGAGCTCCGCCGCGCGCAGGAGCACGTCTCCGCACATCCGGAATGGCTAGGGACATAGGATCGCCGTGCAGTGCCCCCGGACATCTTCTCGCCCAACTTGACCGGCGTCGACCGCTTCGCCTTCGATCCGCGCAGGGTCGACAAGCCCTGGGGCTCGGAGCTGATCTGGGCCGTGACCGACGCCTACGCGGGGAAGATCCTGCTCATCAAGGAGAGGGAGTCGCTCAGCCTCCAGTTCCACAAGGAGAAGGACGAGGCGTGGTACGTGCTCGAGGGCCGGGCGCGGCTCGAGCTGGGGAAACCGGGGGAGGGGATCCTCGGGGAGGAGGTGATCGCGGCGGGACAGGCTTTTCACTTCCCTCCGGGCACCGTGCACCGCCTGACGGCGCTCGAGGACACACGAATCCTCGAGGTCTCGACGCCGCAGCTCGACGACGTCGTCCGGCTCGAGGACAACTACGGGCGCGAGGGCACCTCCCAACCCTGACACGCTTGTGGTAAGGTTGCGCCGTGGAGCTGACTGTCGGCGCAGCCGCGACCCAGACTGGGTGGTCGCCCCGCATGCTGCGCTATCTCGAGAACACGGGTCTGGTCGTGCCGGCCCGGCGACCGAGCGGCTATCGCGTCTATGGTCTTCGCGAGGTGAATCAGCTTCGCTCGCTCCGTGAGCTTCGCGCCTGCTTCGGCGTCGAGCTCTCCGATCTCGCGTTCGCGGCGCGGCTCCGCCAGGAGCCCGGCCTGCGCGACGCGGTGCACACCTGGTTTTCCGGCCGCGGGAGCGCACTCGAGTGGGAACAGCGCAAGCACGAGCGGCTGCTGGCCGCCTGAGTCGAAAGGAACCATGGCGACGACCAAGCGATACGACGTGAAGGACCTGGCGCTCGCTCCCGAGGGCGTCCGCCGCATCCAGTGGGCCGACCGGCAGATGCCGGTGCTGGCCGCGATCCGCGATCGTTTCGAGCGCGAGCGCCCGCTCTCGGGCTACCGGATCTCCGCCTGCCTGCACGTGACGACCGAGACCGCGAACCTCGCACGCACGCTCAAGGCCGGCGGCGCGGACGTCGTCTTGTGCGCGTCCAACCCGCTCTCGACCCAGGACGACGCTGCCGCGGCCCTGGTCGACGAGTACGACATCGCCGTCTTCGCGATCAAGGGCGAGGACAACGACACCTATTACTCCCACATCGAGGCGGCCGTCGACCACAAGCCGCAGCTGACGATGGACGACGGTGCCGACGTGATCGGCGTGCTGCACTCGGCCCGGCGTGAGCAGCTCGGCGACATCATCGCCGGCACCGAGGAGACGACCACCGGCGTGATCCGGCTGAAGGCACTCGAGGCCGACGGCAAGCTCGGCTTCCCGATCATCGCCGTGAACGAGGCGAAGACGAAGCACCTGTTCGACAACCGGTACGGCACCGGGCAGTCGACCATCGACGGAATCATCCGGGCGACGAACGTGCTGCTCGCCGGCAAGCGGTTCGTCGTCGGCGGGTACGGCTGGGTCGGGCGCGGAGTCGCGTCTCGGGCGCGCGGGATGGGCGCGCACGTGCTCGTCACCGAGGTCGACCCGATGCGTGCGCTCGAGGCCGCGATGGACGGGTTCGAGGTGCTGCCGATGGCGCGGGCCGCGGAGATCGGCGACGTCTTCTGCACGGCGACCGGCGACAAGGGTGTGATCACCGCCGAGCACATGTCGCGGATGAAGGACGGCACGATCCTCGCCAACACCGGCCACTTCGACGTCGAGATCGACAAGCCCGCGCTCCGTGCTCTGGCCACAGAGACGCGACGGGCGCGCGAGTTCGTCGAAGAGTTCACGCTCGAGGACGGGCGGCGGCTATACCTCGTCGCCGAGGGGCGGCTGGTGAACCTCGGGGCGGCGGAGGGCCATCCCGCTCTGGTGATGGACATGTCCTTCGCAAACCAGGCGCTGGCAGCCGAGTTCGCGGTCGGCAATGCGGCCACGCTCGAGCGGAAGGTCTATCCGGTGCCGGACGAGATCGACCGCGAGATCGCCCGGCTGAAGCTCGCCACGATGGGGATCGAGATCGACCAGCTCACAGAGGAGCAGGCCAAGTACTTGGCGAGTTGGGACGAGGGCACGTAGCCGGAAACCGTGGGGCAGGCACGCCGGCGCTTGTCCCGTAGGCCTCGCGCGATAATTCGCGCCAGCAATGCGGATCGCGTTCGCACTCGCCGTCACGTTGGTCTCCGCCTGTGCGCTGAGCTTCGGGTACTTGCTCGAGCACTCGGCGGTGAGGACGCTGCCGCCGCTCACGGTCCGTCACCCGATTCGCTCGGTCCTGCTGCTCCTCAAGACACCCCGCTGGGCGACCGGCTTCACGACCGAGGTGTTCGGCTGGGCGCTCTACGTGCTCGCCCTCGCGCTGGCGCCGCTCTCGCTCGTGCAGGCGACCGCCGCCGGCGGGGTCGGGATCCTCGCGGTGATGCAGTCGCGAATGACGCAGATCCCGCTCGCGCGGCACGAGTGGGCGGCGGTCGGCCTCTCCGTCGGCGGCCTCGCTCTGCTCGGGATCTCGCTTGCCGGCGGTTCCGACGAGGGCTCCGATCCCGGCTATGTGCCTGTCGGGCTCTGGATCCTCGGCTCAGGGGCGGCGGCGCTGCTCGCGGTTCGTCTCTTGCCCCCGCTCGTGGGCCCGGGGGCCGCGTTTGGCCTCGCCACCGGGCTGCTCTTCGCGGCCGGGGACATCGCGACAAAGAGCGCCGTTGACGGAGGGAACGTCGGCTTCTTCGCTGCGCTGGTCGTCTGCTACGGAGCCGGCACGGCCGTGCTCCAGGGCGGGTTCCAGCGGGGCGACGCGCTCGTGACGGCGGGCATCGCCACGCTGCTCACGAACGCCCTACCGATCGTGGCCGGGATGACGATCTTCGGCGAGCCTCTGCCGGGCGGCTGGCTCGGCGCTGTCCGCATCGCGGCATTCGCCGCTGTCGTCGTCGGCGCCTTCCTCCTCGGGGAGCGCAAGCACGGCCAGCGCGGCGCGCTCGGCGCCGCAGACGCTCCGGAGGGCGAGCCGCAGCCGGTCGGCTAACTGCCTCGT
>JBKOVL010000216.1:0-5271 GCA_046723895.1 Actinomycetota bacterium
CCCTCAATCTACGCACAGCCGCGTCCCGGTGCCTTCTACCTGCTCCTCGAAACGGCAGTGGGCGTGCCGGACGATCGGCTAGCGGGATCGGCGCCGGTTGGGGATCAACGCACCGCTCGTGCCCGGCGCATCGATCGACTCATCCCCGCCGGCGGACAAGTGTGGCGTCGGATCTAGCCGACGACCGCGCAGAGCCTGGGCGGCACGCCTCGCGGGGCCGAGCCGTTCGGGCACAGGACCTCTGCATCACCTCCGCCGCGCCGTACCGGCTCCGCTGCCGCCAGAAGGCTCCCGTTCGACAGCAACTCGACGCCGGTCGCCGCTCCGATCTCGGGCACCGTGTTGAAGTGCTGGCCGAAGCGATTCGTCAGCTCGCTTCCGTACGCCGCGAGAAATGCCGGCTCGGCGTCGGAGGTGATCCCGTTCCGTTGCGACGCACGGGGTGCTGCGATCGCCTGCGGAAGCGACATGCCGAAGTCGATCCGGTCGAGGATGAGCTGCAGGACGGTCGTGATGATCGTCGCTCCGCCGGGGCTGCCGACTGTGAAGACGGGCGTCCCGCTGTGCAGCACGATCGTCGGCGCCATGCTGCTGCGCGGCCGCTTGCCGGGCGCCGGCAGGTTCGGGTCGTCCGGGAACAGCGGAATAGGGTCGAAGTCGGTCAGCTCGTTGTTGAGCAGGAAGCCGTAGCCGGGCACGGCGATCGCGCTGCCGCCGATCTGCTCGATCGTGTTCGTGTAGCTGACGATGTTCCCGAAGCGGTCGACGACCGTCAGGTGGTTCGTCGAGATGCCCTCCCCCGGCCGTGCCGCGACGGCCGGTGCCGTGGAGCAGGTCGTGTCGTAGGGCGGCGTCGGGTCGCCGGCGGGCACCGGGCTCGTCAGCGCCGTCGGCTCGATCAGGCAGCGCCGCTCCGCGGCGAAGCCCTTCGAGAGCAGGCCGTCGAGCGGCACGTCGACGTAGTCGGGGTCGCCGACGTAGCGGTTACGATCGGCGAACGCGAGCCGGGTCGACTCGAGATAGCGGTGGAGGGCGAGCGCGCGGTCGGGACCGCCGAGGTCGAAGCCCTCGAGGATGTTCAGCGCCTCCCCGTCCGTCGAGCCCCCGCTCGAGGGCGGCGGCATCCCGAACACGTCGTAGCCGCGGTAGGACACGTGCGTCGGCGTCCGGAGCGGTGCCCGATAGCCGGCGAGGTCGGAGAGCGTCATCACGCCGGGCCTGATCGGGAAGCCGAGCGGCGAGTCGGGCGCGACCGGCGGATTCGTCACGGCGTCGACCACGGCCTGGCCGATCCGGCCGCCGTAGAGGAGTCCGGGGCCGTCCTCGGCGATCGCGTCGTACGTCTCGGCAAGTTGCCCGTTACGCAGCACAGAGCCGACGGCGGGCGCGTCGCCGGTCGGCGTCAGGAAGAGCGAGCGCGTCGATGTGAAGCCTCGGAAACGGTCGAGGTTCTGCTCCGTCTGGTCGTGGAAGGTCTTGTCGACGACGAAGCCCTGCTCCGCCACCTTGATCGCCGGCTGCAGCACGGCGTCGAGCGACCGCGTCCCGAAACGGTTCAGCGCCTCTTGCCAGGTAGCGAGCGTGCCCGGCACGCCGACGGCCATCCCGCTCGTGATCCGCTGTGGCGAGAAGGGGATCGGCTTCCCGGTCGCCGGGTCGATGAACGCGTTCTCGGGAAAGGCCTGCGGTGCCGTCTCCCGGCCGTCGATCGTCACGACCTGGCCGGTCCGCTTCAGGTAAACGACCATGAACCCGCCGCCGCCGATCCCCGCCACGTACGGCTCGGTCACGCCGAGTGTCGCCGCAACGGCCACGGCGGCGTCGACCGCATTGCCGCCGCGTCTCAAGATCTCGATCCCGGCGCGCGTCGCGTCGGGATCGACGCTCGCGACGGCACCGCCTGTCCCGATCTCGACTGCGTGCTTCTCGGGCGGAGTCGCAGTCGGGCGGTCGGACGCTCCGACGGCGGGCAGGGCGCCGGCGAGACAAACGACCAGCGCGAAGATGATGCGGCCCCGCACAGGTGTCGAGTATCCGACGGCGGCAGAGCGAAAACTCCAAGCAGGACGCTCTCGTACGACCAGCTCGGCGGCTTCATCCACGACGGCCGCCCGCTTGGGGCGGCCGTCGACGGTCAGGGGTCGGTCGAGCTAGCCGCGGACGAGCTCTTGCTCGCGCTCGTCGAAGTGGACCTCGGGCTCGGGCTCCGCTGCCTCGTGTGTCGCGGAGACAAGCCGGATCCGCTCGGCCTCGAGCTCGGCCTCGCGCCGCTCGCGCTCCCACTGCTCACGCTCAAGCTTCGACCAGCACACGCTGTGCCTCCTTTCGCGAGCCTGACCACACGGTAGCGCGCCCGGACGCCCGCAACTCTGTTAGATTTCCGTCCCGAGAGCCTCGTTAGGTTTCCTAACACGATTCTCGCCGCGTTGTTCCGACCTCCGAGGGGGGCACCATGGCAGGGAACGCCGTTCCAGGGAGCGACGCCGGGCGCGGGCCGGCTCGGCTCTTCGCGGCCCTTCTGCTGAGCATGTCGCTGCTGCTGAGCCTCGGCGTCGGCGACGCGAGCGCCGCTCGTCCGGCGCCGCCCCCTGTCATCGGCTCGCTCGAGCTGACCCAGGGCTGGGCGCTCCAGTCCGCGAACAGCGTCGTCGACCCGGCCGCGACGATCTCCCGGATCGGCTACAGCACGGCGGGCTGGCATCCGATCGCCCTGCCCTCGACGGTGCTCGCCGGGCTCGTCGCGAACAACGTCTACGCGAACATCTACTTCGGGACGAATCTGCAATCGGTCCCGGACCTCACCACGCAGAACTGGTGGTATCGAGGCGAGTTCACCGCGCCCGCCCTGTCCGCGGGCCAGCAGTTCTGGCTCCGGTTCAAGGGGATCAGCTACCGCGCCCAGATCTGGCTGAACGGGACCGAGATCGATCCGAGCGCGGTCGGGACGATGGTCGTCCACGAGTACAACGTCACCAACCTGGTCAACGCGGGGGCCCCGAACGCGCTCGCGATCCTCGTGACGCCGCCGGCACACGACTGCCAGGACCTCTCGTTCTGCACCGTGGACTGGAACCCGGAAGCCCCCGACATGAACGCCGGGCTCTGGGGCAAGACGTTCCTGGACACGACCGGGCCGGTCGCGTTGCGCGACCCGTACGTGAAGACGGTCCTGCCGCTGCCCGCGACGGACTCCGCCGACTTGACGGTGTACGTCGACGCCGCCAATCCGACGAATGCTCCCGTCACGACCACGATCAGCGGCACGATCACGAAGTCGGGCTACCCGAGCATCTCGTTCAGCCAGACCGTCACGCTGAACGCGAAAGAACGTCGAGAGATTGCGTTCGACCCTGCGAGCTTTCCCCAGCTTCACGTCACGGGCCCCGCGCTCTGGTGGCCCTACCAGTTCGGCAGCCCCGAGCTCTACCACCTCGCGCTGTCCGCGACGACGGGCGGTGCGATCTCGGACACGAAGGCGATCGACTTCGGGATCCGTCAATTCACCGACTACCGGACCACCGTCAACGGCACCTCGTTCGTCGGTTACAAGGTCAACGGCCGGCCGATCTTGTTCCGCGGCGGCGGCTACGTGTGGGATCTGCTCCAGCGCTTCGACCCGAAGAGCGCCGCGGCGACGATCCAGTACGTCAAGGGCATGGGTCTGAACACGATCCGCTTCGAGGGGACCGTCGGCTACGAGGACCTCTACGACCTCGCCGACAAGGCCGGCGTGATGCTGATGGCGGGCTTCGTCTGCTGCAGCGCCTGGGAGAACGACAAGTGGACGGCCGAGCAGGAGCAGGTGGCCCACGCCTCCCTCGAGAGCCAGATGAGGAATCTCCGCGCCCATCCGAGCACCCTCGTCTGGGCCTTCGGCAGCGACTGTCCGGTCAGCGCGGCGCACCTGCAGCAGTACAAGGACATCGCGAGCAGCCTGCACTGGCAGGATCCGACCCTCGACAGTGTCGCGACCTGGTGCAACTCCAACGCGGGGATGAAGATGGACGGCCCGTACTCGTGGGAGCCGCCGACGCTGTGGTGGGACACGAGCCAGGCCGGTAGCGCGTTTGGCACGACCGCGGAGGAGGGGACGGAGTCGCCTCCACCGCTCGAGAGCCTGCAGAAGTTCATCGGCGCCGCCGACCTCTGGCCGATCGGCAGCGTCTGGAACTACCACGCGGGCAAGCCGAAGAGCGTCTTCGACAACATCTCGCGCTTCACGGACGGCGTCGACAACCGTTACGGCAGCACGACGAGCGCGGCCGATTACGCGAAGAAGTCGGAGGCGATGAACTACGAGAACACGCGGTCGTTCTTCGAGGCGTGGAACGCGGGAGAGAACAAGACGACGTTCGGCACGATCTTCTGGATGCTGAACGGCGTGTGGCCGTCGGTGCACTGGAACCTCTACGACTGGTACTACGCACCCGGCGGGGGCTTCTTCGGTGCGAAGAAGGCGAACGAGCCGGTCCACATCGCCTACGACTACTTCAGCGGCAGAGTCGTCGCGTACAACACCACGCTGAGCGCGCAAACCGGAATGACGGCCACCGCGACGCTCTACAACATCCCGGACCTCGCACAGAAGTACACGGCACAGGTCACGAACCTGACGGTGCCCGCGGACGCCGCCGCGGACGTCCTGACGGTCCCCGCCGTATCCGGCCTCTCGCCGACGTACTTCATCCGGCTCCAGCTCAGGGACGCGACGGGCGCGGTGGTCAGCAACAACCTCTACTGGTACTCGACGAGCCCCGACCGGCTCGGCAACAGTCACACCTGGTGGAAGACGGCGATCCACCGCTACGCAGACCTCACCGGGCTGAACAGCCTCCCAACGAATCCCGACGTCACGGCTGCAGTAGCCAGAACCGCACTCGCAGGAGAGGAGACGGCGACGATCACGCTCACGAACACCAGCACGACGAACATCGCGTTCTTCCTGCGACCCGAGATCGCCGCGGGAAACGGCGGCACCGAGGTCCTGCCGATCGACTACTCCGACAATTACGTCTCGCTCTTCCCCGGCGAATCGACCACGATCGCCGCGCGGTATGCGACCGCGGATCTCGGAGGCAAGGCGCCCTACCTCGTGCTGCGGGGCTACAACATCCCGACCACATGGACGCCCGTTCCGTGAGCGGCTCGAAGACGCCTGCGGCGATGGGGATCGCGAGCGAGTTGTAGCCGATCGCCCACGCGAGGTTCTGGCGCATCTTGCGGACGGTGCCGCGGCCGATCTCGACCGCGGTTGCGACGTCGACCGGGTCC
>JBKOVL010000175.1:0-5604 GCA_046723895.1 Actinomycetota bacterium
CCCAGAGTCCGCCGACCGTGTAGAGCACCATCAGCACGAGCATCGGGTACTGCGTCCAGAGCGCCATCCGCGGCGTGCGGAACAGGCCGACCGCGCGGTCGTGCGCGACCGCGAGCCCGGCAACGTGTCCGACGATCAGCGCCGCGACCTGCACGTACCAGATCGTGTGCGGCGTCAGGAACGTGAAGTTCGGCTGGAAGCCGTGCGTGCCGAAGAGGTCCCAGCCGCGTCCCCACGGATCGGAGAGGAGCCGCACGCCGACCTCGCCCTGGTAGATCAGCAGCGAGAAGTAGTGCGCGATGATGTAGACGAGCGTGATCGGGATCAGGCTGTCGACGAAGTCCGGCGCCAGATTCTCCCGGCCGGCGATCGACTCCGTCCCCCGCACCGCGAGGCGGAAGGCGAGGGCGATGAACGCCACGCACGCGAGCAGCCCGCCGACGCTCATCAGCTGACCGACGAAGTCCGCGAGGCTGGGGCGGTCGAGCAGGTCGACCTGCACCTGGTAGTAGCGGTTCTGCCAGATGCTCGTGCGGCTGAAGCCGTCGAAGAACGTCGAGCCGAGCATGACCGCGACGAACGCGATCGTCCCCCGCGTCGGATCCCTGACCGAGAGCCCGGTGAGCGGCACGCGGACGACGAGCTGCCCGTCGTCGCGGCGGCCGAACGGGCTGATCCGCGAGAGCAGGCCGAAGTAGACCGAGAAGCCGTCGCCGTACCGGAACCAGTCCTCGGTGCCGAACGCGATCGCGCCCATCCAGGTGATCACGGTGTAGATCGCGACCGCGAGCGCGAGGGCGCGCGGGTCCGAAGGATTGGGATAGGTCAGCTCCAGCGCCGCGAACGAGAGCAGGAGCACCGCAGCGGGCCAGCGGCCGAGCCGTTGCGGGTACTCGAAGGGCGGTGCCGGTCGCCGCGCGAGCCAGCCGACGGCCTCGGCCGACGCCTTCCACGGCGAGAGCACCGACCAGATGTTCCCGAAGACGACGGAGACGAGGGGCATCCCGATCCAGAAGAAGACGTAGACGAAGGTCGGGGTGAAGTTCACGCCGCTCGAGTTGCTGCCGACGACGGCGCCGACCCAGAGGAAGACGAGCACGGCGACGGATAGACCTCCGACCACGATCCGCAAGGCGGGAGAAAGGAGCACGCGCTGAAGCCAAGCCGGGAGCGGTCGCCCGTCGCGATGGGCCGCCAGCACCGGCTTGCGCCAGAGGAACGCCAGCGCCGCGAACGAGACGACGAGGACGACCGCCGCGCCGTAGAAGAAGACGTAGCGCGGGACCGGGAGGTCGCGAATCCCCCCGATCCCGTGGGCGAGGAGCCAGGTCACCTGACGGTCAGCTCGAGGATCTGGAGCTTGCGGTTCTCGAGCTCGGCCTCGAACACGCCGGGGATCTTCGCCTGGAAGCGGATCCGCGCCGTGCCGCCCGGCTTCACGTCCTGGTGCAGGTCGTAGCCGTGCAGGTGGACCTCGTCGGCGACGTCCGAGTGGACGACGAGGTCGACGAGCGCCGACTTCTTCACGGTCTCGCGCGTGATCCCGCCGACCGGCTTGCCGCCGACGATCCGGATCGTGATCACCTTGGCCGCCGGGCCGGCCGACGTCGTGGTGGGAGCTGCAGCCGTAGTCGCTCCGCCGCCGGTTGTCGTCGGGCCGGGCGTGCCCTTGCCGCCTCCGCAGCCGGCAAGGAACAGCGCGCCGGCCGCAGCTAACAACGCAATCTCAATGCGCATCGAACCTCCTCGGTCGTCAGTGCCGAACTCGAAGACGAGCTCAGAGTTGCGGCGGCGCCCGGCCGAGGCGGTCGAAGGCGAGCGGCGTGCGTGCGAGCAGGGGCGTGCCGGCGGCGCCGACCGGCACCGCTTGAAGTAGCGGCGCGGGCGGGCGCGTCGCCACCGTGCGTGTCGCTCCGTCGGCGACGCGAAGCAGTGTCCGGGCGAGGAAGAAGGCTGCGATCGCGATCGGCAGCTGCGCGGCGAGCCCGGCGTAGACGGCGGGCGCGAGGACCGAGTGCACAGGCAGCCCGGCAACGAGCCGCTCGATCAGCTCCTGCGCCGCGAAGGCGAGCGGCGGCAGGACGGCGAAGGGCCATGCCGCCGGCCGACCGGCGAAGCGGCCCGAGACCCGAAGCGCGAGCGAGGCCGCGATCAAGGTCGCGCAGACGGCGAGGAACTGCGGCGCGAAGGCGAGGTAGCCGTGAATGCGCGCATCCCCGGGGGTCGTCCCGACGAGGACGTACCCGGCGGCGTGACCGCCCAGACACCCGACTGCGGCAATCGGCAACGACAGCGAGGGGAGCGCGCGCTGCCTCACGATTCCGAAGGATAGAGTCCGCGACCATGGGACGCTTCCACGACGCCGTCAACGAGCAGATCGGCTACGAGTTCGCCGCCTCGCAGCAGTACATCGCCGTCGCGGTGTACTACGACGCCGAGACGTTGCCGAATCTGGCGGCGCACTTCTACCGCCAGGCTGTCGAAGAGCGAAACCACGCGATGATGCTCGTCCAGTTCCTGCTCGACGCCGACGTTCCGGTCACGATCCCGGGCGTCCAGGCGCCCAAGGCTGACTTCGCGGATGCCGTCGTGCCCGTCCGCGTTGCACTCGAGCAGGAGAAGCGCGTGAGCGAGCAGATCGCCAACCTCCTCAAGCTCGCCCGCGAAGAGGGGAACTTCGTCGGCGAGGAAGCGATGCACTGGTTTCTGAAGGAGCAGCGCGAGGAGGTCTCCTCGATGAGCGACCTGCTGAAGCTCGTCGAGCGTGCGCTCGAGTCGAGCATTCTCCTTGCCGAGGAGGCACTCGCCCGAACGCCGGTCGGCGAGCAGGGCGCGGATCCGACGGCTCCGCCCGCCGCGGGCGGCGCGCTCTAGTCTGGACGGTCGGCGCTTTCGGGGGCGGCGGGTGTCTAGGCTGCGGCGAGCCCGTCGCGGACGGACTCCGCGACGCTCTCGAGCTCGATCTCGGCCGAGGTCAGCTCCTTCAGCAACTCGTCCGCGGTCAGCCGCTGACCCTCCGCCCAGAGCTCGCGGAGCATCGACCCGGCGTCGCGGCGAGTGAACCACATCGACCCGAACTCCTCGCAGAAGAAGCGCCTCAGCTGTGCCTCGAACGCCCACGCGCGCACGTACTCCGTGACGTAGAACCCGGCGTCGACGTCGGCGAGGTAGTCGGTCTCGCTCGGCTCGATCTTCAGTGCGTCCGCGAGGATCTCGACGTAGCGCTTGCGGAGCGGGACGGGATCGTCGGCCTCGTGGAGCTCAATCTCGTAGAGGAGCTTCGCGCAGTAGCGGCGGACGAGGTAGAGGAGGCTGGTGGCGCCCTCGGCGACGAGCTCGCCGGGACGCGGGACGTCGAGCCGGCGGTTCAGCCACCCGGCGTCCTGGACGAGGTGCTCCATCAGCATCGCCCAGCCCTCGGTGACGGCGAAGTCGCCCATCCGGCGGTCCTCGACCAGGAGGTCGGCGTTCGTGTGCGCGTAGTGCTCGGTGTGACCGGCCTCGTGGAAGAGCGCGCGCCAGTCGTCGACGCCGCCGATCGGCTGGATCACGAGCACGACCCGCTGCGGCACCTCGATCGGCGCGCAGAATGCGCGAGGCGTCTTCTTCGCGCGCTTCTCGACATCGAGCTCGACGTTCTCCTGGGCGTACAGGTCGATCCCGAGGTCGGCGAGCGTGGCCTCGAGCGCAGGGACCATTCCGTCGCCGGGGAACGCGGGGTCCCACTCCGGGGCGCGGAAGATTCGCGATACGTCCCAGCGGTTCGCCTCTGCGAGGCCGATGCCGACGCGCGCGCGGAAGAGCCGGTCGGCGGCCTGCTCGAACGTCGCCTCGGTCTCGTCGAGGAACACGCGCGCTCGCTCGGCGAGGTCGTCGAGCCGAAAGCCCAGGCGGCGATGGAGCTCGGCGTAGTTGGGCGCCCCGAGCTGCCGCACGGCCCCGTGCTCGACAGTGACCGCGTCGAGCTGGATCGGGAGCAGGTGCTCCTCGGTCAGCGCGTTCCGCGCCTCCTCGAGCCGCCGCCGCTTCTTGGGGTCGGGTTCGTTCGCCATCGTCGGCCGGATCATCCGGTAGGAGATCTCTTCCCCGTCGACGGTCGCGGTCAGCTCGGCCTCGACCTCGGCGGCGCGCTCCGCGTGCTCTCGCGTCAGATTCCCGAGGTAGCCCTGGCAGGCGAAGCGCCAGAGCTCCCGGATGCGGCGGTCGCCGTTCACCGCGGCCCCGATCGCATTCGCGCGCTCCAGGCTCGTCACGTCGGCGTACTGCTCGTAGATCGGCTCCAGATCGAGCGTGTCCTTCAGCCCCGCGTAGTGGAGGTAGTACTCCTCGTTGATCGCGGCGATGAAGCGGTCCGCCTGCTCGCGGTAGTTGTCCAGCTCCCGCTGGGAGAGAACGTCTGCCATCGGCGGTCGCCTAGGATACCGGCGTGCAGCGGATCAGCCTGCGGACGGAGCGGAAGACGCAACTCGTCGACATCACGGAGCAGGTGCAGGCGGCCCTGGATACCGGGGCGAACGGCGCTGCGGCCGCGCTCGTCTACGTCCCGCACACGACTGCGGGTGTGACGATCAACGAGGGTGCCGACCCGCTCGTCGCCCGCGACCTCGAGGTCGCGCTCCAGAAGATCGTGGACGACGGCTGGCCGTGGCAGCACGTCGAGGACCCGGATGGGCCGAACGCGCCTTCGCACGTGCGCGGCTCCCTGATCGGACCGAACGTGCTCGTGCCGATCGACGGCGGCAAGCTCGGCCTCGGCCGCTGGCAGGGGATCTTCTTCTGCGAGTTCGACGGGCCGCGCGACCGCAGCGTCTTCGTCACGCCACTCGCCTGACGCTACGCTCAGCCATGTGGCCGCTCCCGTCGCCAGGAACGAGGAGCTCGAGCTTCGGGTCGACTCCCTCGCCTACGGGGGCAACGGCGTCGCGCGGCTGAACGGCTTCGTCGTCTTCGTCCGCCGTGGGCTGCCCGGGGACACCGTTCGCGCCCGTGTGACGAAGGTGAAGCGCGGCTACGCGGAGGCGACCGCGACCGAGGTGCTCGTGCCGAGCCCCGAGCGAACGGACGCGCCCTGCAAGCACTACCACGAGGGCTGCGGCGGTTGCCGCTTCCAGGACCTACGCTACGAGGCACAGGTCGCGGCGAAGGAGGCGCAGGTGCGCGACGCGCTCGCGCGGATCGGGGGATTCGCGGAGCCGGCGGTCGAGCCGATCCTTCCGGCGGAGGAGCAGTTCCACTACCGGAACAAGCTCGAGTACTCGTTCACGCAGACCGCGAAAGGGGCGGCGCTCGGCTTCCACCGCGCCGGTCGCTGGGACGAGGTGCTCGAGGTCGAGCGCTGCTGGCTCACGACCGACCTCGGCAACGGGATCCGCGACGCGGTCCGCGACTGGGCGCAGGAGGAGGGCCTGCCGCCCTACGACCAGGAGGCGCAGCGCGGCTACCTGAGGCACCTCGTCGTGCGCGAGGGACGCAACACCGGTCAGGCGCTCGTCCAGCTCGTCACCGGGCCTTCGCTGGAAGCGTCGCCGGCGAAGCCGGCGACGCCCGGCGTGGGCGACCTGCAGGGCGCCGACCGCTTCGTCGCCGCGCTGCGCGAGTTCCCGG
>JBKOVL010000194.1:0-8484 GCA_046723895.1 Actinomycetota bacterium
GCCCGCCGCCCGACCCGGCCCACGTCCCGAGCACGTTCGCGCGGCCGTCCTCGACCTGCTGCCACTGCACCTGCAGGCCCATCGCCTGGAAGGTCTCGGCCATCAGCTGCGCCATCGCCTCCTCGTTGCCCGTGAAGCTCGGCGTCGAGACGGCCCGAAGCGCCCACTCGACGAGCCGATCACGATCAACCCGCAGCTCGCTCATGTCACGCGAGCCTCGGGTCGACCGCGGTCATCGCACCTCCGGCAGCACGCGCTCGGCGAACATCTGCAGCTGTCCGAGCCGGTCGTCGCCCCAGAGCTCGAGCATCACGTGCGTGCAGCCGGCTTCGCGGTACTCGTTGATCACGGCGACGCAGTCCTCGGGCGTGCCCGCGATCGGCTTGCACTTGTCCAGGATCTCGTCGGTCACTGCCGCCTTGGCGGCAAGTCGCCCAGCGGCCTCCATCGCCTCCGCCACCGGCCGGATCTCGTCCTGCGTCAGCCCGGCGCACTCGAGCAGCGTGTCCGCCGCCGCCTGGATGTTCTGCACCTTGTTCGCCAGGTACATGCCGGCGATCTCGCGTGCCCCGTCGCGGCCGCGCTCGCGATCCTCGTCGATCGAGGCGACGATCGTGCAACCGAGGTCGAGCGAGTCCGGATCGCGCCCGGCCTCGCGCAGCTGCTCGCGCACGTAATGCACGAACGCGGGCGTCGTGATCGAGGCGGTTAGCAGCCCGTCGGCCGCCTGGCCCGCCGCGCGCAGCATCATCGGCCCGGTCCCGGCGAAGTAGATCGGCACCTCCCAGCGCGGTGCGTCGGCGTCGTCGCGCAGCGCCGGGACGTGGGCCGAGAAGACCTTGCCGTCGAGGTCGAGCGCCTCGCCGGCGAGGATCCGCCGTACGATCTCCGCCGCCTCCTTCATCGCCGCGACCGGCCTCGAGTCGACGTTCGCGTGGCGCATGAAGATCTTCGAGACCCCGAGGCCGAGGTAGAAGCGCCCGGGGCCCGCCGCCTCCTGAGTCACTCGTGCCTCCATGGCGATCTGGATCGGGTGGCGCGTGAACGGCGAGATGATCCCCCAGCCGACGGCGAGGCGCTCCGTCTCCCGCGCGATCACAGCCGAGAGTGCGGTCGACGAGCGCGCCTCCATCGAGTGCTTGCGCCACCACGGGTAGGCCTCGGCGAGCCAGATCGTGTCGAAGCCGCCCTCGTCCATCGCGCGGGCGTGCTCGAGGATCTCCTCGAGCGGCTCCATGGTCAGCTGCATGACGCCGATCCGGAACGGGGGCATCGCCAAGCGATCCTACGTCGCCGACGAGGGACGAGGATCGGAAGATCTCTACCGCCGCAACCCTTTGCAGCAGGGGGGCGAGGCTTCTCCCGTTAGCGCCGTCATCAGCCCGATTCCGCGCGCAGCAGCCTGATCCCGAAGCCCGCGGCGCCCGCGGAGGACCCGCGGACGAATCCGGCGCCGAGCCGTCCGGCGATCGACCGCACGAGCGGCTCCGCCTCCCGGCGGCCGAGCACCACGACGGTCCCGCCGCTGCCGCCGGCGCTCGCGCGGGCCCCCGCCAGCCCCTGGTCCCAGCCCGCCGCCCGCACTGCCTCGACGAGATCGTCCGTCCCCTGCATGCCGAGCCCGCAGCGGGAGTAGCCGGCATGGGACTGGTACATCAGCTCGCCGAGCAGGCACGCCCGCTCGTCCGTCACCGGCTGCGCGAACAGCTGCGCGAACGTCCACACGCGTACCTGCTCCTCGAGCGGGTGCAGCGTCGCCGCGCGGACGGGGTAGACCGCGTCGCGCTCGACCGTGACCGCCGGATCGTCGATCCCGCGGTGGTGCCGGAGGAAATCCTCACCCGTCATCCATTCCGGCAGCTGCTCGGGGTCGACGTCGGACGGTTCGAGCTCGGTCAGGTAGGGCCGGTCGCAGCCGAGCAGCGCCTTGCCGATCGAGGCGGCGCAGCGGGCTCTCCGGTAGGCGTTGCCGGCGACGGCGTGCCGGATACCGGAGTCGATGCCCCAGACGACGAAGTCGGCCGGAAGCGGGATCGAGCGAACGATCTCGGCCGGGCGGCAGAGCAGGAGGAGCAGATGGTTGTGACGCCCACACGCTGCGGTCATCTGGTCCATCGCGCCGCATGGGGCACCCGCGAGCAGCTGTTCCGCCTGCTGTGCGAGCAGCGCGATCCGGCGTGGCTCCGGCACGTCGCCGAGGCAGCCGGCGACGGCGTGCAGCACGGCGACGCCGATCGCGGCCGACGACGCCAAGCCCTTCCCCTCCGGCACTTCCGACGAGACCAGCACGCGTAGCCCGGGCACCGAGCGGCCCTGCTCGCGCAGGAGCAGCGCGACCGGCCCGAGCACGTACGCCGCCCACGCGTCCGGGCCGGCGAACCGGGCCGCGAGCTCCGTCAGCGGCAGGTTGCTCAGGTCGTGTGCGTCGAGCGCCAGCCGCCGCGCACCGCTCACTGCGACGGCCGACCCGTCGTCGTGCACCTGCGCAGCGGCGAGGGCCGCGATTGCGAGCGGCAACTCGAGCACGAGCGACCCCGAGTAGTCCGCGATGCCGCCGAGGACGTCGAGCCGGCCCGGCGCACGCGCGACCATGGCCGGTGCGTCCTCTGCGAAGAAGGCGCTCGCCGCGACCCGCTCGCAGAATGCGTCTGCGTCGGGGAAGCGCGGCCCGTGCTCCGAGGCGGCGGGTCTGCCGGACCGCACCGGCTGCTCGAGCGTCCCGCTCACGCCGTCAGTCTCTCCGATTCGCAGGGCCGGGGCCAGGCCGGACCGGCGCGGGAGGACGCATAGACTGGGCGCCTTGAAAGCCGTCGTGATCGAGCAGCCTCACGAGGCCGCCTACCGCGAGGTCGAGACGCCCGTCTGCGGGCCCGGCGAGGTGCTCGTCCGCAGCCGCGTCGCCGGCGTCTGTCGCACCGACTACGAGATCCTGATCGGGGAGCTCGACAGCCGTTGGGTGGCCTATCCGTGCATCCCGGGGCACGAGTGGAGCGGCGTCGTCGAGGCCGTCGGCGACGACGTGGACGACCTCGTGCCAGGCGAGCGCGTGGTCTGCGAGAGCAACTGCTACTGCGGCGCCTGCCGGCGGTGCCGGGCGGGCGACACGCACCTCTGCGAGCGGTACGACTGCCTCGGGTTCACGCGCGGGGGTGGCTACGGCGAGCTCGTGCGCGTCCCGCGCCGGGTCGTCCACCAACTGCCGGAGAGCGTCCCGCTCGACGCCGCTGTGCTGATCGAGCCGGCCTCGGTCGTGCTGAAGGGCTTGCTGCGCGCGCAGCCTGAGCTCCGTGAGTCAGTCGGCGTCATCGGAGTCGGCACGCTCGGAGCACTCGCGATCGTGCTCGCGCGGCTCTGGTTCCCGACGCGGGTCGTCGCCTTCGGCGTGCGCGAGGCGGAGCTCGAGCTCGCGCGGCGGCTCGGTGCCACCGAAACCGTCGACGTCTCGGGAGGTGACGCCTCGTTCGCCGGCGAACTGGATCTCGTCGTGGAGACGGCCGGGGCGGTCGCGGCCGTCGAGCTCGCTACCAGGCTGCCCCGCGAGGGCGGCCGCGCCGTCCTGCTCGGCATCGCGGGCGGGCGGGAGCTGTGCGTTCCGGCCGAACGCTTCGTCCTCCGCGACCTCTCGCTGCTCGGCAGCGTGGGGTATACGACATCCGTCTGGAGCCGTGTGGTCGAGCTCGTTAGCAGTGGCGTTGTCGATCTCGCGCCGATCGTTGCCAGGCGCGTCCCGGTCGAGCGTTTCGAGGATGCCTTCCGGCTGATGGCCGACGGCAGCGACGTGGTAGGCCGGATCCTGCTCGAGCACGACGCCGTCTGACAGGTCGGACTGCCCTTATGCATTGCGCAAGGGAGCGGCGGCGCCGGCTGCTCGGCCCGTCGGCGCCGGCGCCCAGGGCCGAGGGACCGGCGCCGGTGGGCGATGGTGGTGCCTGCGTAGGATGGGCGCGTGAGGCTGAGCGCCAAGAACGCGCTCGTCACGGGCACGTCGCGGGGCATCGGCCGGGCGATCGCGAGCGCGCTGGCCGGGGAAGGCGCGCGCGTCCTCTGCCATGCGCGTCGCGAGGCGGATGCACGCACGCTGGCGGACGAGCTCGGCGGCGTGGCGATCGTCGGCGACCTCTCCCGGGAGTCCGACGTCGCGTCGATCGCGACGCAGGCGGCGGCAGCCGCTCCCCAGCTCCACGTCCTCGTGCACAACGCGGCGATCAACCCCACACCCCACGAGCGGTTCGACGAGGTCGAGCGTGGCGTGCTCGAGGAGGTCCTGCGGGTGAACGTCCTGGCGCCGCTCTTCCTGACGCAGGCGCTGCTCGGCCCGCTCCGCGCGGCAGGGAGCGCACGGATCGTCGTCGTCTCCTCGGAGGCCGGGCAGTTCGCCGGCGGCATGCCGGCAGACGGCCTCAGCTACCGCGTCTCGAAAGCGGCTGTGAACGCGGTCAGCGCGGTCGCCGCGGCAGCGCTGCGGGGCGACGGGATCCTGGTCAACGCGATGCACCCCGGCTGGGTGAGGACGGACATGGGCGGATCTGCGGCGCCGCTGTCGCCGGAGGAGGGAGCCGATACCGCCGTCTATCTCGCCACGCTCCCGGACGGCGGCCCGTCGGGGCGGTTCTTCTTCCAGCGTCGCGAGCTGGACTGGTAGTCAGGGCAGCTCGACGGCTTCGAGGATGAAGCCGAGTGCGTCCGTCGTGTCGAAGTAGGCGTAGCCACCCGTGCCGGTCGGTGCGAAGCCGTGGCCGGACTGGAGATTGGCGAAGCCGGCCCGCTCGAGCGCCGCGATCGTCTCGTCGAGCGAGCTGACGACAATGGCGAGGTGGTGGATCCCCTCGCCGCGCTCGGAGAGCCACTCGCCGTACAGGCTCGGTCCCTCGACAGGCTCGATCAGTTCGAGCTCGGGCGCCTCCCCGGCGAAGGCGAGCCTCATCGAGTACGCGGCCTCGGAGCCGCGCAGCGTCATTCGGCGCACGTCGCCGGGGCCGAAGCTCGTCCGTCGCCAGTCGCGATAGCCGAGCAGGCCGGAGTAGCACGCAACCGCCTCGTCGCAGCTCGCGACGACGATCCCGATCTGGTGGATCGGCGCGGTTCCGGGCGCGCGCAGGCTGCTGAGCAACGCCTCGGCGGTCATGGCCTCGCCGCCTCCGGCCCGATCCGCGCGCACCAGCGGATCTCGGCCACGTCACACGCTCGTGTGCAGCACGGCGACGTCGAACGCGTCGAGGCTCAGCGCCCCGGAGCGCTCGTCGCCCGTGAGCAGGTCGATGTAGGCGCGGTCGAGCGCGATCTCCGCGGGGGACGGCGTGTGGTTGAGCAGGAAGAGGACCGAGCGTCCGTCGCCTTCGCGCCGCACAGCCTCGATCCCGGGAGGCGCCTCGATCGTCTGCCTGACGCCCGCCTCCCGGACGAGCCTCTCGACGAGCGCGTCCATGCCGGCCGGTGCGAGCTGCGTCCCGACGTACCAGGCTGAGCCGTTCCGCGCCACCGCCGGCCGCTCCGCGAGCCACCCGTCCGCGAACGTCGCGACCGCCTCCGCGCCCTCGAGCTCGATCCAGTCGCTCCAGAGCTCGCACGAATAGCGCTCCCCGTCCAGCGTCACCTCGTGCGTCTCGCCCTCCGCATGCGGCCAGAACTCGGGCACGACGAGTCCGAGCAGCTTCCGGAACGGGGCGGGGTAGCCGCCGAGCCGGATGTGGTCGCGCTCGTCGACGATGCCGCTGAAGAACGCGAGCGCCAGCGTGCCCCCGCCTGCTACGAAGCGCTCGAGGTTCTCAGCGGCCGCGTCCGTGACGAGGTACAGGTTGGGGGCGACGACGAGCCGGTACCGCGAGAGGTCGCCTTCCGGGTGCGCGAAGTCGACGGCGACGTTCCGCTGCCAGAACGGCGCGTACCAGTGTGCGGCCTGGTCGAGCACCTGCAGGTCGTGCGACGGCTTGGACGGCAGCTCGAGCGCCCACCAGCTCTCCCAGTCGAAGAGGAGCGCAACCTCGGGCGAGACGCGCGTACCGACCACGTGGTCCAGCCGGGCGAGCTCTGCCCCCACGCCTGCGACCTCGCGCCACGTGCGTGTCGCCGTGCCCGCGTGCGGGAGCATCCCGCTGTGGAACTTCTCGGCGCCCGCCTTCGACGCGCGCCACTGGAAGTACATGATCCCGTCGGCGCCGCGGGCGACCGACTGGTAGCTGCCGAGGCGCATCTGCCCGGGGTGCTTGGGGACGTTGCGCTGCCGCCAGTTGACGGCGTTCGGCGCCTGCTCCATCACGAGCCACGACGCCCCGCTCTTGAGCGACCGCATCAGGTCGGCGCTCGCCGCCCGCTCGATCACCCCGGCCGGGTCGCCGGGGTCCGGGTACGGGTCGTCGGCGGTGAAGTCGAGGTGCCCCGCCCACCGCCAGTAGTCGCACGGCTTGAAGAACCGCATGAAGTTGGTCGTGATCGGAACGCCGGGCGAGATCCGCTCGAGGATCCCGCGCTCCATCTGGAAGAGCTCGAGCAGCGCGTCCGAGCAGAAGCGGTGCCAGTCGAGCTCCTGCGACGGGTTGCGGAACGTCGGCGCGGCGCGCGGCGGGAGGATCTCCTCCCAGTCGCCGTACCGCTGGCTCCAGAAGGCGGTCCCCCACGCGTCGTTGAGCGCGTCGAGCGCGCCGTAGCGTGCCTGGAGCCACTCCCGGAAGTGCTCCGCCGAGCGGTCGCAGTAGCACGCGGAGACGTGGCACCCGTACTCGTTGTTGACGTGCCAGAGCGCCAGCGCCGGGTGCTCGCGGTAGCGGTCCGCCATCCGCTCCACGAGTCCGGCCGCCGCCTCGCGGTAGGCGCGACTCGAGGGGCAGTAGTGCTGGCGCGAACCGGGCCAGAGCCGCGCGCCGTCTTGCGTCAGCGGCAGGCTCTCCGGGTTTCGTCTCGCGAGCCAGGGCGGCGGAGAGGCGGTCGCCGTCGCCAGGTCGGCGAAGAGGCCGTTTTCGTGCAGGAGGTCGAGCAGGCGGTCGAGCCACGCGAACTCGTAGCGGCCGGGCTCGGGCTCGAGCAGCGACCAGGAGAAGACGGCGACCGTGAGCAGGTTGACGCCGGCCTCGCGCATCAGGCGCACGTCCTCGCGCCAGACGTCCTCCGGCCACTGCTCGGGGTTGTAGTCCCCGCCGTAGAGGATGTGCGGGATCTTCGGGACGAGAGTCATTTGACGGCTCCAAAGGTGAGGCCGCCCTGCCAGTAGCGCTGGAGCACGAGGAACGCGATCGCTACGGGGACGATCGCCACGAGCGACCCGGTGATGACGATGTTGTAGGCGACCGCCGCGCCCCCGCCGGCACTGGCCAGCGAGTTCCACTGGGCGAGGCCGACCGTGAGTGGGTAGAAGTTCTGGTTCGACAGCACCGCGAGCGGCAGGAAGTAGTTGTTCCACGTCGCCACGAAGGACAACAGCAGCACAGTGACGAAGCCCGGCGCGAGGATCCGGAAGGCGACGCCGAAGAAGATGCGCAGCTCGCCGCTCCCGTCGACCCGCGCCGCGTCGAGCAGCTCGTCCGGGACCGCCTGCTCGGCGTAGATCCGCATCAGGAAGACCCCGAGCGGGCTGACGAGCGAGGGCAGGATGACCGCCAGCGGCGTGTCGATGATCCCGACCCGCGAGAGGAGGAGGTAGATCGGGATCACGAGCGCGGTCTGCGGGATCACGATCGAGCCGAGCACGATCGCGAACAGCAGGTTGCGGCCGGGGAAGCGGTACTTGGCGAACGCGTAGCCGGCCATCGTGGAGACGAACGCGGCGCCGACGGCGCTCACGAGCGAGTAGTAGGCGGTGTTGCCGAGCCACGACAGGTAGACCCCGCCGTTGTAGGTGAAGACGTCGTGCAGGTTCTGGGGCAGGTGAAACGCCGCAAACCAGAGGCCGAACGTCGAGAAGAGGTCGTCGTTCGACTTCGTCGAGGAGACGATCAGCCAGAACAGCGGCAGGAGGAAGTACACGAGGAAGAAGAGGAGGAGCAGCGTCATGAGCGCCCGCCGACGCGTCGCGAACGCGCGGACCGCGATGCCGTTCATCCGCGCCTCCTGGTCGCGAGCATGAAGCCGTACGAGCCGACGAAGACGACGGCGCCGAGCAGGAACGAGATCGCCGCCGCGTAGTTGAACTGCTGCGCGGTAAAGGCGAGGTTGTACGCGTAGAGGTTCGGGGTGTAGTGCGTACCGATCACGTCCGGCGCGATCGCGTTCATGATCTGCGGCTCGTTGAAGAGCTGAAACGTTCCGATGATCGAGAAGAAGATCGTCAGGACGATCGCCGGGCCGATGAGCGGGATGCGGATATCGCGGGCGATCCGCCAGTCCGTCGCGCCGTCGACCGCCGCCGCCTCCACCAGGTCGGGCGGAATCGCCTTCAGGGCGGCGTAGAGGATGATCATGTTGTAGCCCGTCCACTCCCAGGTGACGATGTTCCCGAGCGAGGGCAGCATCCCGGAGGGGGTCAGGAAGCCGGGCGCGCGCACGCCGATGTCG
>JBKOVL010000313.1:0-14685 GCA_046723895.1 Actinomycetota bacterium
CTGCTGATCTGGTCGGTCGAGGTCGCGCCCCGCGGCCGCAGCGGCGCCGCAAGCAGCTGAAGCTTCCGCCTCGCCGACTCAGACGACGCAGCCGTGACCACCGGTCTTGTCAGCGCCGAGGGCTAGTCGCCGTCGTCGCCCTGGTCGTCGTTGTCCTCGCCCTGGTCGTTGTTGTCGCTCTGGTCGTTGTTGTCGTCGCCCTGGTCGTTGTTGTCCTCGCCCTGGTCGTTCTCGTCGGCGTTCTCGTCGTTCGCCGTCCCCACCTCGGCATCACCGAGGCGGACGAGCGTGAACGCGCCGGCGGAGTCGACCGTGACGGCAAGCTCGAGCTCGTCCCCGGGTGAAAGCGCCGGCAGCGTCACCCCGGCCGGAACCGTGACGAGCACCTCGCCGCTGTGGGCGACGGCGAGCCGGATCTGGCCGGTGGTCGTCAAGCCGAGGAAGATTCCCTCCAGCTCGACCGATCCCGCGTGGCCGACTGTGCGGATGCTCGTCGCCGTCAAGGCGCCGTGTGCGATGGACGTGGTCATCAGGACCTTGTCGCCCGGTCGGACCCCGGCGGTCGAGGCCGCTGTCGTCCTCCGCGCCTCTCGCCCTCGAATTGCGAGCACCGACCCGCCCGCCGAGACGAGATACCGCCCGCTCTGGTAGCGGATCAGCACGCCCCGGAGCTGCGCTCTGGTCGCCCTGCCGGCCGGCGTGATCCGCCGGGCGCGGAAAGTTCCGTCGCGCAGCTGCCGTGCCCGGAAGATGAGTGAAAGCCCGAGCGTAAGGCTCCGTGCGGTCGATGAGCTCCGAACCGTCCGCACGACGCCGCCGGCGGACGCCGTGATTACTGCGTTTCGGGCCGGGTCGTTCCCGACGACGACCCCCTTCCATGAAGCCGACGTCGCCGCCGTGCCGGGTGCAGGCGCCAAGAGCGCGGCCGCGATCGCGACAGCCGCGATCGCGCCTTTTCCTGCGCGTCCTCTCATGAGTCGACCCCCCTGTCGATTCCTCCTATTGTTGCACCCGGGTCGCGAGCCAAACTCACGGGAGGTGGAGCGTCCGGCGGTGCCTTCGACCACCTGGCACATCGAGGGGGACTACTTCGAGATGCCGAACAGCGAAGTCGCGCGGCGGCTCTGCTAGCTGTTCGACCTCTTGTACAGCCCGATGGCGGCGCCGGTCGGGTCGGCGAGGATCGAGAACCGGCCGACGTTCTCCATCGAGGTCGGCTCGAGCAGCACGCTCGCGCCGAGTTCCCGCGCGCGTGCGGTCGCAATGTCGGTGTCGTCGACGGCGACGTACGAGATCCAGACGGCGCCGGGCCCACCGTCCGGCTTCTGCATCAGGCCGCCGGCCTGCGCCTCGCCGGCGTGAAGGACGTCGTACCCCTCCGCGAACTGCCTCGCCTCCCAGCCCACGAGCTCGCCGTAGTAGCGCTTGGCCGCCTCGACGTCCGGGGCCTGCAGCTCGTCCCAGACGAACAGGCCACTCGGGGGATCGTTTGGGGAGCGCAGCACACCGTACGTCGCGTGCTGCGAGTCGCCGAGGACTGCGAACCGGATGTCCGCCATCGAGACGGGACCGTGGTAGACGTCCGAGCCGAGCGACTTGGCCTTCTCGACCGTCCCATCGACGTCGTCGACCTCGATGTACGGGTACCAGTGCGACGGGACGTCGTCGCGATCCCGCTGGAAGAAGCCGACGTGGTTGCGGCCGTCCTTCTTGAGCATCGGATAGTCGGCGTCGGGCGTCTTGGCGATCTCGATCTCGGCTCCGAGGAGCTCCGTGTAGAAGCGCGTTGCGGCGTCGACGTCGCTCGTATACAGCTCGTGCCAGATGATCAGCCCCGCCATGTCTCTGCCCTCCTCGTCACCGACGAACCTGCCAGCCAGAACAGACAGTACGCGAGCCAGGGCACCCCGATTGCATCGGTTTGGATACCGAGCGCGAGTACCGCGGCGAGCGCAGCGGCGACCGCGGCCGCGGGGCCGTTGCCCCGCCACGCGCGTGTAAGCAGTGCGCCGAGCAGCCCGAGGCTCCAGGCGATGAAGAGCAGGGCGCCCGCGACGCCCGTCTCCGCCCCGAGCTCGGTGTAGTTCGACTCGCCGGTCTCCAGCTTGACGCCGAATCGTTGGGCGGTCGTGCCGGCGTTCCCGAGGCCGTAGCCCTGGGGGTGATGGACGACCGTGCGGACGCCGTCCCGCAGGTTGTCCAGGTGGCTGCGGATCGACGGCTCGCCGAGGCTCGCGGTGCCGGTCAGACCGCTGCTGCGCGGCAGCGGGCCCTTCGCCTTCGCCTGTGCCTCCTGGTAGGGCAGATCGGAGGCGAACCAGTGCGTGCGCGGCGCGATCTCGTGGAAGATCGATGCGAACGCCAGCCCGCCGGCGGCGACGACGACCGCCGCGGCGACCGGCCACAAGCGGCGCAGTGCGACGGCGAGCACGAGCAGGCCGCCGGCCAGCGCGACGATCGACGAGCGGGAGAACGTCCAGAGAAGACCCGCGGCGCAAACGGCGCCGAGCGCGACGCCGAGCGGGGAGCGACGTCGGTCGGCGGCGACGAGTAGCAGCGCGACGACGAGCATGTACGCGGTCGCCAGCGGCGAGACGAACGTCGAGACCAGCCGCCGGAAGAGCCCGTCGCTCGTGTTGAAGGCGAAGTTCTCGGGCAGCCCCGCGGGCCCGTGGTAGTCGTAGCCGAGCTCGTGGTGGAAGTAGCCGACGGCGCCCGAGTGCCGCCACCACTCGATCGGCACCGAGTAGACCTCGACGAGGCCCCAGGCGGCGACCGCCGCCGCGGCAACGACGATCAGCGCTCCGACGCGCCTGAACTCCGGCACGACGGCGCGCCCGAGGAAGTACGTCGCGACGAGAACGAGGTCATGGCGCAACCCGTAGGCGATCGGGCGGGCGCCCGCGTGGCCGCCGAGCACGCTTTGCGGGATCAGTGCGTAGAGGACGACGATCGCGCCGTAGGCGAGCGCGAGGGCGTCCAGCCACATCGGCCGAAAGGGCAGGCGACCGCGCCGGAATGCGGTCCAGGCGACCGAGAGGAGCGTGGACGCGAGCACGATCTCCTTCCACGCCTGGATCGCGTCGAGGGCGCCGCCGCGAACGCCGCCCCCGTAGAGGAGCGACATGACGATGTTGTGCAGCGGCAGGCCGAGCACGAAGAGGTAGAGCGCGACCACCGGCCGCCGGAAGACGGCGACGACAGCCGCGGCGAGCAGAACGCCGTAGACGGCGAGAGCCGCCCCGGTCATCGCGGCGCGAGCCGCAGGAAGCGATCGCGGCTGTGCCGGTACGCGGACGGCCCCTCGTCCTCGGCGAGCACGTGGAGGCCGGCGTCCGCGAGCGCGTTCTCGAGCTCGCGGCGTGTGAGCCGGAAGCCGCGGAAGGCCGCGCCGTGCTCCGGGCGGCGCGCGAGTCGGAGCAGCGGCGCGCGCACGGCGCGGCGAACGCGACCGGCCCCGCCTTCGAGCACCGGCACCTGTACGAATGCCTCGCCGTGCGCTGCGAGCACCCGCGCGAACTCGCGCAGATACGAGCGCACGACCGCGCCCGAGGGCAGGTGCTGGAGGACGAGGTAGCAGACGAGCGCGTCCGCGCTCGCGTCCTCGACGCCCTGGAGCCGGTCGCCGGGCACCGGCAGGAAGCTGACGTTGGCCGCCGTGACGGCTGCGCGGGCGCGCTCGAGCATCGCCGGCGAGACGTCGAGCGCGACCACACGGTCGAAGCGCTCGGCCAGAGCGCCCGTCATTCGGCCCGGCCCGCAGCCCACCTCGACGCAGAGCCCGCCTCGGGGATCCGCGCCGAGCCGCCCGAAGAGCCCCTCCAGCTCGGACGCGCCGGTCGCCGGGTCGCCGACGTACACCGAGCTCTCGGCGCCCGCGAGCGCATCCCACGTACGGCGCATCTCCACGCTCGCCAGAGGTTAGCCCCATGGGTCCGCGGCCCCTTGGCCAGGCGGTGCGATTGTCCACAACCAGTGCCTGGCACCGAGGTGTGACGAAAGTGGAATCTCCCGTCCACAACCCGTGCCTGGCACTGGACGCGTGACGAGAGTGAATCCTTTTGTCCGCAGGGCCGGTCACTATTCTCGGCCGATGGTCGCCGCAGACGTGCGTCCGCGTGGTCCGTACTCGCTCGAGCTCTCGGCGCGGCGTGCCGGCGACGCGACGCGGACCTTCCGCGACGGGATCCTCGACGCCGAGCTTCCGGCCGGGCGTGCCGTCGCGTGGCAGCGGCCCGACGGGACACTGCACCTGCGCGCAACCGGCGAGGAGGCCTTCGAGCAGATGTGCTTCTGCCTCGGGATCGAGGACGACCACACGGCCTTCGTCCTCCGGTTCGGGGGCGACCCGTTCATCGGCCGCGCCGTCCGGATGCTGCGCGGGCTGCGCCCGCTGCGCACGGCGACCGTCGCGCACGCCGTCCTCCGCGCGCTCTGCGGACAGATGATCCTCGCAAGCGAGGCGCGGGCGATGGAGCGGCGGATCGTCCGAACCGCGACCGAGCGCCGCACCGGCTGGCGGCACGCCCCACCCGCCGCCGTCGACCTCACCAGGCTCTCACCCGCGAAGCTTCGCGGCCTCGGCCTCCACGCGCGCCGCGGCGCCACGCTCGTCCGGCTCTGCGCGTGGGAGCTGGAGCGGCTGAAGGAGCAGCCGACCGAGTCTGTCGCGGAGCGGCTCGAGCGCGAGCGCGGGATCGGCCCCTGGTCGATCGGGGTCGTCTGCCTCGAGGGGCTCGGTCGGTTCGAGCGCGGCCTCGAGGGCGACCTCGGCCTGGTCAAGCTGCTCGCCGCGATGCGCGGGCACCGGGTCGAGGGCTGGGAGACGGCGGAGCTGCTCGAGCCGTACGGCGAGTGGGCCGGCCTTGCCAGCGTCTACATGCTCGCCGGCTGGGCGCGCGGCCTCCTCCCGGTGGCGCGGGCATCCTGACCGTAGACTCACGCGATGAGCCGTAGGCTCGACGGAGGCGATCAGAGAGCGGAGGTGCCGGCTTCGCCGGTGCCGGAGCGGAGCGCGAGCCGCCGCGTCGCCATCCTCGGATGCGGGAAGATCGGCGAGTCCCTGCTCGCCGGCCTCCTCAGCTCGGGCTGGCGCGAGCCCGGGGAAGTCGTCGCGACCGTCCGGCGCGACGACCGCATCGGCGAGTTGCGCGGGCACTACGGCATCGAGATCCTGCGCTCGAACCCGGAGGCAGTGGCCGGCGCCGGTCTCGTCGTGATCGCCGTCAAGCCGCAGGACATCAAGAGCCTCCTCGGCGAGGTCGGACCTCTTCTGCAGCCCGAGCAGACGGTGCTCTCGGTCGCCGCGGCGATCCCGACCGGCGCGATCGAGAGCCACATCGCCGCGCCCGTGCCGGTCGTGCGCTCGATGCCGAACGCGCCCGCCGTCGTCCACGAAGGGATCGCGGGGATCTGCGCCGGACGCCACGCCGGTGAGGAGCATCTCGCCCTGGCGGAGGAGTGCCTCTCGCACCTCGGCGGCGTCGCCCGCGTCCCGGAGCGGTACATGGACGCGGTCACGGCCGTCTCCGGCTCCGGGCCCGCCTACTTCGCCCTCCTCGCCGAGGCGATGATCGAGGCAGGGATCCTGCTCGGTCTCTCGCGCGAGGTCTCGACCCAGCTCGTCGTCCAGACGATGCTCGGCACCGCGAAGCTCCTCCGCGACGAGCACGTACATCCCGTCGAGCTGCGGGAAGCCGTCACCTCGCCCGGCGGCACGACGATCCGCGCGATTCGTGAGCTCGAGCGGGCGGGTGTGCGTGCCGCATTCCTGAACGCGATCCAGGCGGCGATGGAGCGCTCGAAGGAGCTGGCCGAAGGCGATCTGTGATGGGCGACGTCGAGCTCGTCGTCTTCGACGATGCCGCCGCCGCGACCGAAGCCGCGGCGCAGCGGATCGCGCAGGCCGTCGGCGGCGGCGGCCACGTCGGGCTCTCCGGAGGCTCGGGCCCGCGGCCGGCATACGAGCGGGTGGCAATCCTGCGCCCCGACTGGGGCGGCGTCGAGCTGTGGTGGATCGACGAGCGCTGCGTCCCGCCCTCGGACGGCAGGTCGAACTACGGCCTGATCCGCGAGGCCCTCCTGGACGGGCTTGCGCGCGGGCCGGAGGTTCACCGCGTCCGTGGGGAGCTCCCGCCGGGGGAAGCCGCCGACGAGTACGACGCCGCACTCGAGGGCGTCACTCTCGACTTCGCCCTGATGGGGATCGGCCCCGACGGCCACACAGCGTCGCTCTTCCCGAACGCACCGGCCCTCGGCGTGACCGACCGACGCGCCGTCGCCGTCGAGGCGGGAATGGAACCAAACGTCCCCCGCGTGACGATGACGCGCTCCGTGCTCGGGGCCGCGCGAACGATGGTCTACCTCGTCACCGGAGACGCGAAAGCCGAGGCGGTCGACCGCGCGTTCGCCCAGCCGCCGTCACCCGCCACACCGGCGAGCCTCGTGCGCGGCCAGCGGACGATCGCGATCCTCGATCGCGCAGCCGCGACGCGTCTTCCCACCAAGTAACAGTCTGTTACTTGACGTCGAGAAGCAACGGCCCTGCAACCCGCGGCTTTTTGAGCAAGTAACAGTCTGTTACTTGGCCTCGAGCGGCGGGGGCAGTAGCGGCGACTCGAGGTCCGCGGCCATCCCCCGCCGGGCTGCGAGGGCCTGGAGCACCAGCACCGTGTCCGCGACCGGGACGTCCTCGAGATACTCCTCGCGCGTCTCGAAGGACTCGAGCACCGACTCGACCGCCTCGACGTAGCCCACGACGTCCGGAGCGGCGATCATCGCAAGCGCGTCGCCGACATCACGCGGGAAGTCGTCGCGAATCCGGATCGTGTCCGCATGGATGCGGGCGCGCTCCCAGTCGCCAAGCACGGAACAGGCGAGCGCGGCGGCGTAGCGTCCGATCGGCGACTCGGCCTCACCCGCACCCTCGGCCAACGCCCACCGCGACGCCTCCTCCGCCCCGGCCCAGTCCCCGGCGAGCACGAGTGCCTTGATCGCGCCGATCGGCCGGCCCCAGCTCCCGGGGGACGCCTCCGCGTAGCTTTCGCGCAACCGCTCGGCCGAGCGCTCCAGCCACTCCCGGGCGTCCGTACCCTGCATCAGCAGACAGAGTCCGGCGCCCCACGCGGCGTTCCCCATCCGCATCAGCTGGCGCTGGCGCTCGTCCGTCCCGTCGCCGAGCCGCCGTTCTCCGTCCAGGTAGCGTCCCGCCTCCCGCTCCCACATCTCCGCCCAGTCGGCCACGCCCGCAGTATGAATAGGCGACGGGGCGCGCACAGCCCCGCGAAAGCCAGGTATGCTTGACACCGCGACGCCCGTCCGGGGTCTCGGGCGCCCTCTGAGAAAGAACGCAGCGCGATGAAGCGCTGCCCCTATGCAGGAGACCATCGATCAGCCTTTGACCGTGTCCGTGGCGACGGGCTCTCTCGTCACCGCGGCCGAGCGCGCCGCGGAGTGGGCGGGCGAGCCGTTCCTGCACCCGGACGAGGACGCCGGCCAGGTGCTCGCGTCCGGCACGGCGCGCCGACGCGCGCTCGACGACGCCCTCGTCGAGATCGAGGCCGGCCGGGAACGCCCCTCCTCCGAGTGGAAGATCCGCTACGCGCTGATGCTCGGGCTCGAGCGGGTGCTGAGCGAGCGTCCGCCGCATCTCCGCTCCGGCACGGAGCTCCGCCGCCACCAGGTCGACGCGCTGGCCGGCATGCTCACCGAACTGATCGCCGCCGCGCAGCGAGAGCCGGAGGCGGTCGAAGAGCCCGAGGACGACTACGAGGACGAGGAGGAGTACGAGAACGGGGAGAACGGCGAGAGCGAGGTGCTCGCAGGTGAGGTGCTCGACGCCGACGAGGAGAACGGGCTTCCCGCCGGGAGAGACCACGGCGCCGTCCGCCGCTACCGCTTCCGCCATCCGACCGCCTCCGGCAAGACGATTGCAGCCGCCGGCTTCGTCGAGGCGGCGCGGACGATCGGCGTCCTGATCCTCACCCACCGCCGGCTGCTCGTCACGCAGTTCAACCGGGAACTGAGGGAAGAGGGCTACGGCGAGCGAATCACGCCGGAGATCACCGGCAAGAGTCGCCCGCCGCGCGAGAATCCGATCACGATCCAGACCTACGCCTGGTTCGCGCGCCACGTGAAGGACCTGAACCGCGAGGCGTACCAGCTCGTGATCTGCGACGAGGCTCACACGGCCCTCGGCGAGAAGACGAGCGCGGCGATCCGCAGCTTCCCGGAGCCGATCTTCATCGGGATGACCGCAACCGAGCAGCTGATCGCGAAGCAGGTCTCGGACGTCTTCCCGGCCTCTGTCGACGACCTCCCGCTCGGTGACGCCGCGCGGCGCGGGCTGATCGCGCCGCTGCGCTGCCTCCGCGTGCCGCCGGCGGCGGCGATCAAGTCGGTGCCGATCGTCGGCGGCGACTTCGACCAGGAAGCCCTGGCCAAGGTACTCGACCACGTCGCCCTCAACCAGGCGGCAGCGAGCCTCTACCGCGACCGCTTCGACGCGACGCCCGGGGTCGTCTACGCGGCCGGCGTCGACCACGCCTACCACCTTGCCCAGGAGTTCCGCGCCGCGGGTCTGAAGGCCGAGGCCGTCAGCGGCCGCACGCCACCGGTGAAGCTCGCCGAGATCCTCGCCGCCTACGAGCGCGCCGAGATCGACGTGCTCGTCAACGCGATGCTGCTCGCCGAGGGGTGGAACTCACCGCGCGCGACCGTGGTCATGCACCTCGCCCCGACGGCGAGCCGCCGCGTCTACCAGCAGCGCATCGGCCGGATCATGCGCCTGCACCCGCGCAAGGAAGCGGGAATCGTGGTCGACTTCGTCCAGAAGGGGGCGACGCACACGGACCGCGTCGTCACGCTCCACTCGCTGCTCGGGTCGGACTTCTACCGCGAGGGCGCGCGGGTCACCCCCGCGCCGCGACGCCGCGTGCAGCGGCGGGCCCGCCGCAAGCTCCAGCCGGCGCCCTGGCTCGTCCCCGTCACCCCGGACGTCAACCGCCGCCTCGCCGTCATCCAGCGGGAGTGGCAGCGCGTCGACCCGCGCTACCTCGACGAGGAGGAGCAGCGGTTCTGGGCACGTATCGCCGGCCGCCAGGCGCGCTTCGACGACCGCGTCGCGCTCTTCGAGAAGCTGACCGCACGCGCCAGCAAGGCGGCGCTCGAGCAGTTCCTCTTCACCTGCGCCGCCGAGAACCCCAACCGCCGGCTGCGGATGATGGCGCTCGCAGACCGCGTCGGCATGACCGTCGACCGGGCGAGCTTCGACGACCTCGTGACGCTGGTGACCCAGGCGCCCCCGTGGGAGAAGGACCGCGTCCAGGGCGTCCGCACCCTCTTGCGCGCGATCGGCCAAGGCAAGCCCGACGCGCCCGAGCAGATCCTCGCGCGCTGGACCTGGCGCCTCGCGCGCGCGGTGCGGAAGGTGCTCGACCGCAAGGCGAGCGCCGAGTACCCCGAGGCGAAGCGACTGCTCGGCGCGCTCGCGAACTCACGCGGGCACCGGCACGAGGAGAACGCGGCCAAGCTCGCCGCGGCCGCGATGGAGGTACCGCTCGCGACCGCTGCGGCGTTGCTCGCCTCGGCCGAGGGCTACACGCCGCGGGCGAACCACACGCTCGAGGCCGCCCGCGAGGAGCTCGGCTCGATCGCCGAGGTCGCGAACGCGCTCGCCGACGACCTGCCCGCGCCGAAGGCGCACCCGGGGAGGCGCCGCCGGCGGCGCCGGAAGAAGAAGCCCGCCGCGGCGCAGGCGGCTTCGGCGGCCGCGCAGAACGGCAACGCGCCCGAGCGGACTACGCCCGAGCCGGCCGCTCCCGAGCCGGCCGCTCCCGAGCAGGCCGCTCCCGAGCAGGCCGACGCGTAACGAACACGCGGCTACCCTGACTGAGCAGGGATGTTCCTGCTGCTGCTCGGCATCGGGTTCGTCGCAGGCCTGATCACGGCCGTCTCGCCGTGCGTTCTCCCGGTGCTGCCGCTTCTCCTGGCGGGCGGTGCCTCCGGCGGGCGGCGAAAGCCCCTCGCTATCGTCGCGGGGCTCATCCTCAGCTTCTCGGTCTTCACGCTCTTCGCCGCCTGGGTGCTCGACGAGCTCGGGTTGCCGAAGGACCTGCTGCGGAACATCGCGATCGCGCTCCTGTTCGTGATCGCGGCGGGTCTGATCCTCCCCCAGATAGGCGTGCTGATCGAGCGGCCGTTCCAGCGGCTCGCGCGGGCGCCCACCGGCGACCTCGGCGGCGGCTTGCTGCTCGGCCTCAGCCTCGGGCTCGTATTCGTGCCCTGTGCGGGGCCCGTGCTGGCAGCGATCACGGTCCAGGCCGCGACGCTGAACTTCGGCTGGCGGACAGTGCTGCTGACGATCGCCTACGCGCTCGGCGCGGCCGTGCCGATGCTCCTCGTCGCCACCGGCGGGCAGCGCTTCCTCCGGCCGCGCGCGCAGAAGCTCCGTGCCGCCCTCGGGGTCGTCGTCGCACTGGCCACGCTCGCGATCGTCTTCGACGTCGACCGCCGGTTGCAGACCTGGCTCTCGGACTACACGAACGCGCTCCAGAAGCCGGTCGAGCGGTCGAGCGTCGCGAAGCGCGAGCTTCGGAAGCTCACACACGCCGGGGGCGGAGTCGCGCGGGCGGCGAGCGTCAAGCCGCAGACGGTCGCGCTGCCGGACTTCGGCGCCGCACCGGACTTCGTCGGGATCGACGGCTGGGTGAACAGCCGGCCGCTGACGATGCGTCAGTTGGCAGGCAAGGTCGTCCTCGTCGACTTCTGGACGTACTCGTGCATCAACTGCCTGCGGACGCTGCCGCACGTCGAGGCGTGGGACCGCCTCTACCGCAAGGACGGGCTCGTGATCGTCGGCGTGCACACGCCCGAGTTCGCGTTCGAGCACGTCCCGTCGAACGTGCGCGCGGCGGTGCGGCGGCTCGGCGTCCACTACCCGGTCGCCCTGGACAACGAGTACGGGACGTGGACGGCGTACCAGAACGAGTACTGGCCGGCGAAGTACCTGATCGACCGGACCGGGCACGTCCGCTACGCGCACTTCGGCGAAGGGAGCTACGACGTCACCGAGCGGAACATCAGACTCCTGCTCGGCGAGCGCCCGGGAGCACCGGCCGCCGGGAGGCTCCGCGACCTGACCCCGACCGGGCCGCTGACGCCGGAGTCATACCTCGGCTACGAGCGCCTCGCACGCTACGCGGGCTCGAAGCTCCACCCCGGGAAGATGACGCGCTACGAGCTACCCGAGGCGCTCGGGCAGAACGACCTCGCCTACGGAGGCTCCTGGCGGGTGGAGTCGCAGCGCATCGTTGCGGGGCAGGCGGCACGGCTGCGGCTGCACTTCCACGCCCGCAACGTCTATCTCGTCCTCGGCGGCAAGGGCCGCGTCCAGGTGCTCGTCGAGGGGGAGCCGCTGCGGACGGTCGCGGTGACCGCCGACAAGCTCTATCCGCTCGTCGAGGGGAAGCTCCGCGACGCGACCCTCGAGCTGCGCTTCACGCCCGGCGTGAAGGCATACGCCTTCACGTTCGGCTAGTGCTCGGAGCCGGGGCCCCGACCGCCGTCTTCCTCCTGCTCGCGCTCGCGCAGGAAGCGTGAGAGCTCGGCGGCGAGGCTCTCGCCCGAGGGGATCTCGCTCTCGTCGAGCTCGTCGACCCGGCGCTCGAGCTCCTCCACGTAGGCCGCGGTCTCCTCGTCGGTCGCGATCGCCTCGCTGACCTGCGAGACGTACGAGGCGGCCGCCTCCTCGAGCTCGGCGGTGTCGATCTCGGTGCCGAGCAGCACGCCGAGACGCTCGCAGAGCGCACCGGCGGCCTTCGGGCTCGGGGCGAGCGAGACGTAATGCGGCACCGCCGCCCACAGGCTCGCCGAAGAAATGCCTGCGCGGCGGCAGGCGTCGTGGAGCACGCCGACGATGCCCGTCGGCCCCTCGTACCGCGAGACCTGGAGGCCGAGCTGCTCGATCAGGTCGGGATCGGTCGCGCTGCCCGTCACCGGCGCGGGGCGCGTGTGCGGCACGTCCGCGAGCAGCGCGCCGAGCGTGACGACGAGCTCCACCTCGAGCTCCCGGGCGAAGTCGACGACGAGGCCGGCGAACGTCCGCCAGCGCAGGTTCGGCTCCACCCCGAGAAGCAGGACTGCGTCGCGGTCGAGCCCGTCGGGGCGCGCGTGGTAGAAGACCGTCTCCGGCCAGTCGATCCGGCGCGTGAACCCCTCCTCCAGCTTCACGTGCGGGCGCGTCGCCTGGAAGTCGTAGAAGCCCTCGGGATCGATCTCCGCGAACCGGCGCGCGTCCCAGCGCTTTGCGAGGTAGCCGGCAGCGAGCGAGGCGCCCTGGCCGCCGTCGTTCCAGCCGCGAAACGCGGCGACGAGGACCGGGCGTTCCAGCGCCGGACGCCGGGCGACGTTGAGCTCGGCCATCAGTGCGGGCGCGACTGAGGACGCCGCATGGCGGTTCCGGGCGCCTGTAGAGATGCGCTGACTGTTGCTGGAAGGGGCACTAAGCCAGTCTACGCCGAACGCGTCAGCGTGGCCGCCGGCGGACGCCAAATCAGCGTGACGAGGGCCACCGTCCAGGCCCAGACCGTGGCCGCCACTGCGACGTGGACGAGGACGAGCCACCACGGCAGGTGCGTGCGGTACTGGATGTCGCCGAGCGCCATCTGGACGAGGACGAGCCCGGCGAGGCCGGCGGCGGCGGGGACATAGCGTGGCGCTGACGCCCGGCGCGCAAAGAGGTAGCCGATCAGGAACATCAGGCTGCACCCCAGGACCGCGACGGCGGCTCCGTGCAGGAGCAGCGCCGGATGGAGCGACCAGAGCCGGTAGACGTGCTTGCCGCCCGAGTGCGGGCCCGCTGCGGTCGCAAGCGTCCCGGTCGCGAGCAGCGCGAAGCAGGCGACGGCGATCCCGAGCCCGGCGATGCGCGGCTCGCGGCCGAGACCGGCACCGTGACCGCGCCCCAGGGCGAGCGACTCCAGGGCGACGACGACCGCCGCGCCGAGCACCGCCATCGAGAGCAGGAGGTGAGGAATGACGAGCGCCGGATGGAGGTGCGCGTAGACGGTGATCGCGCCGAGCGGCGCCTGGGCCAGCGTCCCGAGGAAGGTGGCGAGCGCGAGCCAGCGCGTCCAGCGGGGCAGGCCCGGCGTGCGCCACGCGCCGAGGGCGAGGGCAAGCGTGAGCGCGATCGTCACACCCCCGACCATGCGGTTGCCGAACTCGATGTACGAGTGGTAGTCCTTCTCCGGGAACGGCTGCCCCGGCTGACAGCCCGGCCAGTGCTCGCAGCCCAGGCCGGAGCTCGTCAGGCGGACGACCGCGCCGGTCGAGACGATCAGCCAGAGCGCGACCACAGCGGCGCCGGCGAGCCGCCGGAACGTGACCGGGGAGAGCTCGAAGGCGCGCAGGCGCGCGAGCCGTGTCGTCTCGACGTGCACCTAAACGACGGTCACGCCCGCGCCGTCCTCCGCGCGTCCGATCCGGCGGACGAAGAGGTCCCGCGCCTGGAGCTCGGCGACGAGTGCGGCGCCCTTGTCTGCCGGCAGCGAGACGAGGAGACCGCCCGCGGTCTGCGGGTCGTAGCCGAGCACGAGCCGTTCCTCCGCGACGCCGTCGGCGAAGACGTGCGCGGCTGCGAAGTCCCTGTTCCGCCTGTCGCCGCCGGTCTTCTCCCCCGCCCCCGCCACCTCCAGCGCCCCGGCCAGCGCCGGCCACGACTCGCTCTCGAGCACGAGCCGCACGCTGCTGCGCTCGGCCATCTCGTACGCGTGCCCGAGCAGCCCGAAGCCCGTCACGTCGGTGACCGCGTTCGGCCGGAAGGCGCGGAGCACGTCGGCCCAGTCGCGGTTCAGAGTCGTCATCCAGGCGACTGCCGCGTCGGCCTCATCGCGCCCGGTCAGTCCGCGCGCGGCGCCGTGCAGGACGAGGCCGGTGCCGAGCGGCTTCGTCAGGAAGAGCGCATCGCCGGCCTGGGCACCCGACTTCGGCCACACACCGTCGGGATGCACCGTGCCGACGACGGCGAGCCCGTACTTCGGCTCCCGGTCGCGGATCGTGTGCCCGCCGGCCAGGATCGCGCCCGCCTCCCGCACCTGCCGGTCGGCAGCGTCGAGGATTGCCGCCACCGTCTCCCGCGGCAGCGCCTCGGGGAACTCGGCGATCGACAGCGCGAGCAGCGGCCGCCCGCCCATCGCGAACACGTCGTTGAGCGCGTTCGTCGCCGCGATCGTCCCGAAGTCGCGTGGGTCGTCGACGAGCGGCGGGAAGAAGTCGAGCGTGAAGACGAGCGCCGTGTCGTCGTCGAGGCGGTAGACCGCGGCGTCGTCCGCGGGCGAGAGCCCGATCAGCAGGTCCTCCGCGTCGGTAGGGACGAAGCCGGCGAGCAACTCCTGGAGCTGCGCGGCCGAGTACTTGGCCGCACAACCGCCGCTGGTGACCAGTTCAGTCAACTTCACGGACACGACCGAATCGTACGTCTCAGGGGTCAGACCCTTTACACGCAACCACGCCGTTTGCGGTCGAAAAGGCAACTGCTTCGGCCATGGCCGGGGTCAGACCCCTATGGCCCTTCCGGACTAGCGCTCGATCGGCCACTTCTAGCCCGAGAGCAGCGTCGAGCGGACCGCGGCCGCGAGCTCCCCGTACGAGACCGACGCCTCGAACCGGGCCTTGATCCGGCCGTCT
>JBKOVL010000132.1:0-3623 GCA_046723895.1 Actinomycetota bacterium
GGTCCCGGGGAGGGGCCGGTGTGCGCGCCGTCCCCTCCTCCCCGACCGTCGCCACAACCAGGAGCTCAGCTTGCAATGTCTCTTCCCATCACCACAACCGTCGAGGTGCGCGGTGACGCCGGCGGGGCCGGCGAGCGGATCCTCACAGAGGATGCCCTGGCCTTCGTCGCGGAGCTGCAGGGCGAGTTCAGCCCGGTTCGGACGGAGCTGCTCGCCGCCCGCGCCGAGCGTCAGCAGCGGATCGCCGACGGCGAGGGACCGGACTTCCTCGCGGAGACGCGCGGTGTTCGTGAAGACCGGACCTGGTTCGTGGCTCCCGCCCCTCGCGACCTGCTCGACCGGCGCGTCGAGATCACGGGGCCCGTCGACCGGAAGACGGTGATCAACGCACTGAACTCCGGTGCCCAGATGTTCATGGCCGACTTCGAGGACGCCAACTCGCCGACGTGGCGCAACTGCGTCGAGGGGCAGGCCAACCTGGTCGACGCGGTCGAGCGGACGATCTCGCTGGAGGCCGGCGGCAAGCAGTACCGACTTCAGGACGACGTCGCGACGCTGCTCGTCAGGCCGCGGGGCTGGCACCTCGACGAGAGGCACCTCGTGGTGGACGGCGAGCCCGTCTCGGCGAGCCTGTTCGACTTCGGCCTCTACCTGTTCCACTGCGCCGAGCGGCTGCTGGACGCGGGGTCCGGGCCGTACTTCTACCTGCCTAAGCTCGAGTCGCATCTCGAGGCCCGGCTCTGGAACGACGTCTTCGTGTTCGCGCAGGAGCGCCTCTCGATTCCGCGCGGAACGATTCGCGCGACGGTCTTGATCGAGACGGTGCTCGCCGCCTTCGAGATGGACGAGATCCTCTACGAGCTCAGAGAGCACTCGGCCGGCCTGAACGCAGGACGCTGGGACTACATCTTCTCGATCCTCAAGAAGTTCCGCGACCGGCCGGAGCTCGTGTTCCCGGACCGATCGGCGGTGACGATGACAGCGCCGTTCATGCGGGCGTACACGGAGCTGCTCGTCAAGACCTGCCACCGACGTGGCGCCCACGCGGTTGGAGGGATGGCCGCGTTCGTTCCGAGCCGTCGCGACCCGAGCGTCAACCAGCTCGCGCTGAGGAAGGTCCGGGAGGACAAGCTGCGCGAGGCAGGCGACGGTTTCGACGGAACCTGGGTCGCGCACCCGGATCTCGTCTCGACGGCGATGTGCGTCTTCGACGATGCACTCGGCGTGCGACCCAACCAGGTCGAGCGCCTGCGAGAGGAGGTCTGCGTGACGGCGGCCGACCTGATGGACGTCTCGCGAACGCCCGGAGAGATCACGGAGGAGGGGATCCGGCTGAACGTCTCGGTCGGTATCCAGTACCTCGCCTCGTGGCTCGACGGGATCGGCTGCGTCGCGATCGACAACCTGATGGAGGACGCGGCCACGGCCGAGATCAGCCGCTCGCAGATCTGGCAGTGGGTCCGCCACGGCCGCGTCAGCCGCGATCGCGTCCGCGAGATCGAGCGCGAGGCGCTCGACAGGCTCGGCCCGCGATACCGGCCGGCGGCCGAGCTCTTCGACGAGGTCGCGGTCGGGGACGAGTTCGTCGAGTTCCTGACCGTGCCCGCGTACGAGCGGCTGACAGCCGAGGAGGGATGATGGGCTTCGATCTCCTCACCGACGAGCAGCGCGAGATCCGCGACCTCGTGCGGGCGCTCGCGCAGGAGCGGATCGCGCCGCGGGCGGCCGAGATCGACGAGTCGCACGAGTTCCCCTGGGACGTCGTCGAGCTCTTCCGCGAGCACGAGCTGTTCGGCCTCCTCTTCGAAGAGCGCTTCGGCGGGCTCGGCACCGGCACGCTGCTGGCGCTCGTCGCGATCGAGGAGGTGTCGAAGGTCTGCGCGACGAGCGGCCTGATCCTGGCCGTGCAGGAGCTCGGCTCGCTCGGGATCAAGCTCGCCGGGAGCGAGGAGCAGAAGGAGCGCTTCCTGCCGAAGCTGGCGTCGGGCGAATGGCTGGCGGCCTACGCACTGACCGAGGCGGGCTCGGGCTCTGACTCCGCTGCGATGCGGACGGAGGCGCGCCCCGACGGCAACGGCTACGTCCTGAACGGATCGAAGCGGTTCATCACCAACGCGGGCGTCGCCGCGTTCTACACCGTCTTCGCGAAGACCGATCCGGGGGTCGGCCACGCGGGGATCTCGGCCTTCGTGGTCGAGGCGGACACGCCCGGGTTCGAGGTCACACGGCTGGAGCCGAAGATGGGCATCTCGGGCTCGACGACCGGGGAGCTGGCGTTCACGGACATGCGCGTGCCCGCCGAGAACCTCCTCGAGGCGGAGGGCGAGGGCTTCAAGATCGCGATGCGGATCCTCGACCGCTCCCGGCCCGGGGTGGCGGCGCAGGCGCTCGGCATCGCCCAGGGCGCGACCGACTACGCTCTCGAGTACGCGAAGACACGGGAGACGATGGGTCGGCCGATCGCCCAACACCAGCTGATCGCGGCCAAGCTCGCCGACATGGAGACCGCGTGCGAGGCTGCGCGCGGCGTGCTCTATCGCTTCGGGCAGATGGTCGACGCCGATGTTCCCGACGCTGAGCTGACCAAGGCGTCGGCGATGGCGAAGCTGATCTGCGGCGACACCGCGATGGCGGTCACCACCGAGGCGGTGCAGGTGCTCGGCGGTTACGGCTACATCAAGGAGTACCCCGTCGAGCGGATGATGCGCGACGCGAAGATCACGCAGCTCTACGAGGGCACACAGGAGATCCAGCGTCTCGTGATCGCGCGCGAGCTGCTGAAGGAGGTCCGGTCGGCCGTGGCGGTGGTGCAGTGAACCTGGCCGAGAACCTGCGCCCGTCGGCGCGCGGTGCCCCCGAGCACGCTGCGCTCAAGCTCGACGAGGCCGTCCTCTCGTACGCCGCGCTCGACGAAGGGAGCGCCCGCGTCGCCTCGCTACTGCGTCAGCGCGGGGTCGAGCCGGGCGATCGCGTCGCGCTGATGCTGCCGAACGTCCCTCACTTCGCGATCGTCTACTACGGCGTGCTCCGGGCGGGCGGCGCCGTCCTGCCGATGAACGTCCTGTTCAAGCGGCGCGAGGTCGCCTTCCTGCTCGGAGACTCGGAGGCCAAAGTCCTTGCCGCCTGGCACGGGTTCGCGGAGGAGGCAGAGCTGGGGGCGGCCGAGGCCGGGACGGACTGCCTGATCGTCGCACCAGGCGAGTTCGAGCGGCTGCTGGGGAGCATCGCCCCGCTCGCCGGCGTCGCGGGACGCGACCCCTCGGACACCGCCGTGATTCTCTATACGTCGGGCACGACCGGGACGCCCAAGGGTGCCGAGCTGACGCACGCCAACCTCGCCCGGAACGCGGAGGTCTCGCGGCAGCTGTTCGGCCTGGACGCGCGGAGCGTGATCCTCGGCTCGCTGCCCCTCTTCCACTCGTTCGGGCAGACGTGCACGCTGAACGGGGCGCTGCTCGCCGGCGCCTCCGTAACGCTCCTGCCGCGATTCGACGCCGGCAAGGCGCTCGAGATCGTCGAGCGCGACCGCGTCACCGTGTTCATGGGCGTTCCGACGATGTACAACGCCCTGCTCAACCATCCCGAGCGCGAGCGTTTCGACGTCTCGAGCCTGCAGGTCTGTG
>JBKOVL010000187.1:0-3643 GCA_046723895.1 Actinomycetota bacterium
GGCAGTATAGCTGCGGGGCGCCTCGACGCCCGGGCCCGCACCGCGGCCGGGGTTACAGCGTGTTCCGGAGCTCCTGCAGCGTCGCCCAGCGCGGGTCGGCCTCTTCCTCGTCGTGCACGTGCGGATCCGTGTTCAGGTCGCGGCCGCACACGGGGCACAGCCCGGCGCAGTCTGCGCGGCAGAGGATCTTGTCCGGCAGCGCGAGGATCAGGGCGTCGCGGGCCCACGCCGACAGGTCGAGCCGGTCGTCCTCGAGATACGGCGTCGTCAGCTCGTCGGAGTCGGGGCTCGTCGCCTGGTACTCGCTGAGCCGAAGTGTCTCGTCGACGACGGCGTCCCTGAGGCAGCGCATGCATGGGCCGTGCAGCCGCACGGCAAGGCGCAGCCCGAGCACGAGGCCGGTGGAGGCGCGGGTGACCGAGAGCTCGGCAGGTACCTGGTCCGGCACCGCCACGTAGCGTTCGCCGCCCAGCTCCACCGGTGCGATCGACACCTCGACCGCCTCCCGGTACTCCTCCCCCGACCTCACCCTGATGTTCCGGAGGTGGAAGATCGTCATGTGACTGAGGTTAGCGCGCGCGTGCCAGCGCAGCAGCGGCCCGAGGATCCGCCGAACGGGCAGCCGACGTCGGACTCGGGGCGCGCACGATCAGCGCGACCGAGACGAGGATGATCCCGCCGCCGACGAGCGTACGCCACGTAAGGGGCTCGCCGAGGATGACCGTCCCGAGCAGCACCGCCACGAGGGGGTTGACGTAGGCGTAGGTGCCGACGAGCGAAGTCGGCGCCGCCCGCAGCAGCCACATGTACGCCGTGTATGCGATGAGCGAGCCGGCGACGACGAGGTAGGCGAGGCCGAGCCAGGACTCGAGCGACACGGCGGAGGGATGGAAGCCGTTCAGCTCGCCCCTCGCTGCCGAGACGACGCTCAGGATCAGGCCCCCCGCAGTCATCTGCATCGCGGCACCGACGAGCGGTCGGCGCGGCAGCCGCGCGTGGCGAGAGTAGAGCGAGCCCGCTGCCCACGCGAGCGCGCCGAAGACGAGGACGATCGCCGCCCGGCCGCTGCCACCGCCCGCACCACCGGGGGCGACGAGCAAGCCGACGCCGGCGAAGCCGACGACGAGGCCGATCACGACGGCAGGCGCGAGCCTCTGCGCGTTGAACACGCGGTCGAGCAGAGCCAGCCAGAGCGGCACCGAGGCGATGATCAGGGAGGCCTTGCCGGTGTCGAGCGTCTGCTCGGCCCAGCCGACGGCGGCGTTGCCGACCGCGAGCATCGGCGCCGCGATCAGGAAGGCGGATACCCAGTGCCGCGCGGTCGGGCGGTCGGAACGATCGCCCCGGCGCGTCGCCCAGACAAAGAGCAGAGCGCCCGCGATCAGGAACCGCATCGCGGCCATCAGGAACGGCGGCATCGTCCGAACGGCGAGGTCGATCCCGAGGTAAGTCGACCCCCAGACGACGTAGACGACCGCAAGCGCCAGCCAGGCGCGGTTGGTCAGACTCGTCATCCTCGGCGCCGGCCGGGAGTTGCCCGGACGGCGCCCGATGTCTATCTGCGGCCGGGCCACCAGCCCCGCCGGTCGCGGTCGTCGAGGTCGCGGGAATCGCGTGCCACCACCGAGAGAACGCCGGCGAGAATCAAGATCGTGAGGACGACGAGCATTGCCACCAACTCAGTGTGCCGAGGAGGCTGCGATTAGCACCAATCGTGTATCGTGTCGTATCGATTATGGAACCTGATCGCTGGCTCGGACTCGAACTGCGGCATCTGATCGCGTTGAAGGCGATCGCGGAGCACGGGACGTTCGGCCGCGCGGGGAAGGAGCTCGGCTACACCCAGTCGGCAATCAGCCAGCAGATCGCCACCCTCGAGCGTATCGTCGGGCAGCGCCTGATCGAGCGCCCCGGCGGGCCGCGTCCCGTCGCGCTGACGGAGGGAGGCGAGCTACTGCTCCGTCACGCGGATGCGATTGCCGCACGGCTCCAGGCCGCGCAGGCCGACCTCGCCGCGCTCGATGCCGGCGACGCCGGGCCGCTGCGGATCGGCACCTACCAGAGCGTCGGCGCGCGCGTCCTGCCTGCGCTGCTGCGCGAGTTCGTCGAGGAGTGGCCGCAGATCGAGATCACGCTGCGCGAGTCCACCGACGACCGTGAACTCACCCAGCTCGTCGAGCGGGGCGGGCTCGACATCACGTTCGTCGTCCTCCCGCTCGAGCCCGGCCCGTTCGAGGCCGTCGAGCTGTTCCGCGACTCGTACGTCCTCGTCGTCCCGGCGGGGTCGCCGCTCGCCGGGCGTGAGCGGCCGCCGAGCCTGCGCGAGATCATCGACCACCCGCTGATCAGCTACCGCACCTGCCGCACGACCGAGCGCGTCGTCGACCGCCTGTGCCAGACCGGGCGCGACCCGAACATCGTCTTCCGCTCCGACGAGAACGGAACCATCCAGGGGCTCGTCGCTGCCGGCGTCGGGATCGCGCTCATGCCCCGGCTAACCGTCGAGCCCACCAACGAGGCGATCGAGGTGATCGACCTCGGCGACCGGGTGCCGCCGCGCCTGATCGGGATCGCGTGGCACCGCGACCGCAGGCGGACGCCCGCGGCGCAGGCGTTCGTCGAGCTCGCCCGGCGGCAGACCTCGCTCCTCGGCGCCGAAGCGCTCGCCGCGTAGACCGGCCACCGATCAGCCGCGTTCACGACGTCTGTTGGGTAGGACAGCTAGACGCGCGGCCGTGCGCGCTGCTGCTCGAAGAACTCGGCCGCGTCCCGTGAGGTAGGCACGGTGAGCAGGTTGTCCTTGACCCACTGCTCGGCGATCGGCCACTCTGTCGGCCGGATCAGCGCCGCCGCCTCCTCCAGGTCGTAGTCGGTGCGGCTCAGCTGGGGCTCGCCGTCGCGGACGAGCACCCAGTACGCGCCGGGGCGGTTCTCGTACGGCATGCCGACGCTGCCCGCGTTGACGAGGCGCAGATCGCCGAGCCGCCGGTCGAACTGAGAGTGCGTATGGCCGATCACGACCGTCGGCTGCTCCACCTCTCCGATCGTCTCCCGGGCGACCACGTCCGGGGTCAGGACGGTGACGAACGGCTCGTCGTCGTACGGGGTCGCGTGACAGTACAGGACGTCGTCGAGGACGACCGTGAGCTCGAAGGAGGAGAGGAAGGCGCGGTCGTCGTCGTCGATTTGCGTGGAGGGCCAGGCGGTGATCGGACTGCCGCTCTCACTGCCGGTGACCATCACGCGGTCGGCGTTCCCCTGCACGTAGCGCGCGTTCGGCACCGCACGCGCGAGCGCGATCGTCTCACGTGGGAGCGCGCCGGCGGCGAGATCGCCGCCGAAGACGACGACGTCCGGGCGCACGTTCTCGAGCTCGGCGAGCACCGCGGCGAGCGCCGGAGCGTTGCCGTGAACGTCGTAGACGGCCGCGACTAGAATGCTCGCCTTTCCGCGCCGACCGGGCTTGGCCCGGTCGGCTGCCGGAACATGCCTCAGTAGGGTTCGTCCGAGTTGCCCGAAACGCCGGCGACGACCGTCTCCTGAGAGCGCTCGTGGAGCCGCTCGCGGCCGCGCTTGACGGCGTTCAGGAACTTGTCCAGGTTGACCTCGAGCGTCGAGAGGATGCCGTCGGCCCAGTCCTCCA
>JBKOVL010000305.1:0-4949 GCA_046723895.1 Actinomycetota bacterium
TCGGGCGCGAGCCGCTCGCCGCGGAGATCGCCGGCGACCTCGACCTCACGCCCGACGAGGTCGACCAGATCCGCCGTACCGCACAGTCGCCGGTGTCGCTCGAGAAACCGGTCGGCGACGAGGAGGAGTCCGAGTTCGGGCACTTCATCACAGACGAGTCGGTGCCGCTGCCGGAGGACGCCGCCGAGGTCATGCTCCGCAAGGAGACGCTCGCGAAGATCCTCTCGCAGCTCTCGCAGCGCGAGCGCAAGGTGCTCGAGCTGCGCTACGGGCTGAACGGAGAGCACCCGCGGACACTCGACGAGGTCGGCCGCGCATTCAACGTCACGCGTGAGCGGATCCGCCAGATCGAGAACCAGAGCCTGAAGAAGTTGCGCGCGCTGGCCGACTCGCAGAAGCTCCGCGACGTCGCCTGAGAAGCTAGCTTTCGCGGCCGTGGCAGCCGCGCTCGATCCTGCCTGGTTGGAGGAGGTCTCAGAGCTCCTCCGCATCCCGAGTGTCAGCGCCGACGCGTCGCACCGGGAGGACGTGCGCCGCGCAGCCGAATGGGTCCGCGATTTCGTTCGTTCCGCCGGCGGCGACTGCGAGCTCGTCGAGGCGGCGAGTAGCCCGCGGCCGCTCGTGATCGGCGAGCTGCGTGCCTCCTCGAACGCCGACTCCGCACGGACCGTGCTCGTCTACGGGCACTTCGACGTCCAGCCGCCGGCGCCGCTGGACGAGTGGGAGAGCGATCCCTTCGAGCCGGAGATACGAGGCGAGTGGCTGTACGCGCGGGGCGTCGCCGACGACAAGGGCCAGCTCTACCTCCTGCTGAAGGCGGCCTCGCTGCTGGTCGCCGAGGACGTGCTGCCGGTCAACGTCCGCGTCGCCTGCGACGGCGAGGAGGAGGTCGGCGGTCTCGCGATCGTCGACTGGATCGCCGCGGACGAGCGTGGGGCGGATGCCTGCGTGATCTTCGACGCGCATATGCCGAAGCGCGGCCAGCCGGCGTTCTACATCGCCACGCGCGGCATCTGTTACTTCCACGTCAAGGTGCGTACCGGCGCCCGCGACCTGCACTCGGGGACATACGGCGGCGCCGCACTGAACGCGATCCATGCGCTGATTCAGACACTCTCGGGCGTGCTCCCCCGTGACGGTCGCGTGCCGGAGCCACTGCGGGCGGGCATCGTCCCGCCGACGGAGGAAGAGCTCGCCGACTGGTCCTCCCAGACTCCCGGCGCCGACGAGCTCGCCGGCCAGGGCGCGCGCCCGGCAGACGCGAGTGCCGCCGATGAGTTCTACCTGCGCACCTGGGCAGAGCCGTCCGTCGACGTGCACGGCCTCGAGGGCGGATCGCCGCAGCTCCAGAAGACGGTGATCCCGATCCTCGGCGAGGCGAACCTGTCGATTCGGCTCGCGCCCGGTCAGCGTCCCGAGGAGATCGGCCCGGCCGTCGAGCGGCTGCTGCGCCAGTCGGCTCCCGAAGGGGCAGAGGTCGAGATCGAGATGTTGGCGTCGTCGCCGCCCGGGCTCGTCGCACCCGACTCGGAGGTGATCCGGCTCGGCCAGGACGCGTTCGAGCACGCGCTCGGAGCTCGGCCCCTGCTCCTGCGGGCCGGCGGGACCCTGCCGGTCGTGCCCGTCCTCGCCGACAGAGGGATCCCGACGATCATCACAGGCTTCGATCTGCCCGAGGGGAACCTGCACTCGCCGAACGAGCGGCTGCTCGTCGAGCACGTCCCGCTCGGCGTCGCCGCCGCACAGGAGCTGTTCAGGGCGCTGGCCGATCTGCGCTAGTCGTGCCGGTGATCGGGGTCCTGCACGAGCCAGTTGTGGCCGAACGTGCGCATCGCCTCGATCACCGGGAGCAGCGCGAGCCCCTTGGGCGTCAGCTCGTACTCGACGCGGGGCGGCGTCTCGGCGTAGCTGCGGCGGTCGACGACGCCTTCCTCCTCGAGCCAGCGCAACCGCTCGGAGAGCGTCCGCGGGCTGATGCCCGGGCAGGCATGCTCGAGCTCCGAGAATCGGCGCGGGCCCTCGGAGAGGTCGTGCACGAGGAGCGCCGTCCATTTGGAGCCGATGATCTCGGCGGAGCACGCGACCGCGCAGGTCGCGTCGTGGACGGGCTTCATCGTGCGACTGCTCATGTCGTCATTGTACGCCCAGCCGTATGATCGACCTCCACGGGCACCGCGCCGGGCGGCTCGGCAAGCTCCGCCGCCGCCTACCAGGGAGGCGGGTTGTACGTCCAGCGGCCGCCCACCATCGTCGCCGCCACCTGCACCTCCGGTAGCTCCTCGGGCGGGATCACGAACGGGTCGCGGTCGAGCACGACGAGGTCGGCGAGGTAGCCGGGCAGGAGCTTGCCGCGGCGCCGCTCGTCTCCCGTCAGCCACGCCGGCTCGACCGTCGACGCGACGATCGCCTCCTCCACCGTGACCCGCTGGTCGGGGCGCCAGTGTCGCAGCACGCCGGCGACGATCCCGCCCCAGGGGTCGAGCTCCTCGATCGGGGCGTCCGACCCGTTGACGAGGCGCGTCCCGCAGTCGAGCAACGATCGGAACGAGTACACGCCTTCGAGCCGGTCGGACCAGAACCGGTGCGCGAGCTCCTCGTCCGAGGGCGCGTGCGAGAACTGGACGGACGCCGTCAGGCCGAGCTCGGCGAACCGGCCGACGTCCTCGGGGCGCAGGCACTGCGTGTGCTCGACCCGGTGGCGCAGGCCGAGCGGCTGCCAGTCGGACTTCGTCTCCTCGAACGCGTCGAGCGCGTTGCGGTTCGCGAGGTCTCCGATCGCGTGCACGGCAACCGGCCAGCGCGCCCGCGCGGACCGCCGCAGGACGTGCGCCAGCTCCTCGCGCGAGGTGATCTCCACGCCGGAGCCGTCGGTCATCAGCGCCGTCTGCGAGCCGAGCGTCCCGTCCATGAAGACCTTCAGGTAGCCGAGCCGAACGCGGTCGCCGAGCCCTGACGCGAGGCCGACCTCTGCGAGGCGGTCGACGTTCTCGTGCGGAACGGACTGCCAGACGCGCACCGGCAGTGCGTCCTCGCGCTCCAGCTCCTGCCACAGCCGCGGGATCGCAGGGATCCAGCCGTCCTTGTCGTGGACCGCGGTGACGCCGCGCGACGATGCGACCTTCAGCCCCTCACGCAGCGCCTCCAGGTACTCCTGGTCGGTGAGCTCGAGGTGCTCCTCCTTGAACCGCCAGGCCGACTCCTCGCGGATCAGGCCGGTCGGCTCGCCGTCGGCGCCGAGCTCCACGACGCCGCCCGGGACGTCGTACCTGCGCAGGTCGCCCCCGGTCATCGAAATCCCGGCCGAGTTCAGCCAGATCGCGTGGAAGTCCTTCGAGATCACCGCCGCAGGGGTGTCGCCCGTGACCGAGTCGAGCACCTTCTTCGTCGGCGGCTCCGGCCAGTTCGTCTCGCGGAAGCCCTGGGCCCGGAACCAGCGCCCCGGTGCAACGCCGGCGACGCCGGCGGCCATGCGGGCCGCGGCATCGTCGGCGGAGGTCGCCTCCTCGAGGCGGATCTCCCGCCGGGCGGCCGCCCACGTCGGGAAGTGGACGTGCGAGTCGGTGATCCCGGGGAGGACGCAGCGACCGCCGAGGTCGACCACCTCGGGCGAGGCGAGTGCGGTCTCGTGCGTGCCGATTCCGCCGGCGACGCGTGCGCCGGCGATCGCCAGCGCGCCCGCCCTCGGCAGCGAGGCGTCGAGCGTCCGGACGGTCCCGTTCTCGAGGATCACGTCGCGACTCTAGACTCGAAGGGTGGCCTACGACGCCCTCACCGACGAGCAGCGCGAGCTCCGCGACCTCGTCCGGACGCTCGCCCGCGAGCGGATCGCGCCCCGCGCGGCCGAGATCGACGAGAGCCACGAGTTCCCCTGGGACGTCGTCGAGCTCTTCCGGGAGTACGGGCTGTTCGGCCTCTTCTTCGACGAGGAGTGGGGCGGAACCGGCACCGGCACGCTCCTCGCGCTGGTCGCGATCGAGGAGATCGCCAAGGTCTGCGCGACGAGCAGCCTGATCCTGGCCGTCCAGGAGCTCGGCTCGCTCGGGCTCAAGCTCGAGGGGACGCAGGAGCAGAAGGAGCGCTACGTGCCGCGGCTGGCGTCCGGCGAGTGGCTCGGCGCCTACGCGCTCACCGAGGCGGGGTCGGGCTCCGACTCCGCAGCCATGCGCACGGCGGCTCGACGCGACGGGGACGAGTACGTCCTCTCGGGCGGCAAGCGCTTCATCACGAACGCGGGAGTCGCCAACCTCTACACCGTCTTCGCCAAGACCGATCCCGGCGCGGCCCACGCCGGCATCTCGGCGTTCGTCGTCGAGTCGGACACCCCGGGCTTCGAGGTCGCGCGGCTCGAGCCGAAAATGGGCATCGCCGGCTCGACCACAGGCGAGCTCGTCTTCGACGGGTGCCGCGTCCCGGCGGCGAACCTGCTCGGCCGGGAGGGCGAGGGCTTCCGGATCGCTATGCGGATCCTCGACCGCTCGCGCTCCGGCGTGGCCGCGCAGGGCCTGGGGATCGCGCAAGGCGCGACCGATTACGCGCTCGAGTACGCGCGCACCCGGGAGACGATGGGCTCGCCCATCGCCGAGCACCAGCTCGTCTCCGCGAAGCTCGCGGACATGGAGACGAAGTGCGAGGCGGCACGAGGCCTCCTCCACCGGTTCGCCCAGATGGTCGATGCGGGTGTCCCGGACGAGGAGTTGACGAAGGCATCCGCGATGGCGAAGCTCTACTGCTCGGACGTGGCGATGGAGGTGACGACCGAGGCCGTCCAGATCCTCGGCGGCTACGGCTACATCAAGGAGTACCCCGTCGAGCGCATGATGCGTGACGCGAAGATCACCCAGATCTACGAGGGCACGAACGAGATCCAGCGCCTCGTGATCGCGCGCGAGATGCTCAAGGAGCAGCGGTCGCTGCTGCTCGCGCCGGCCTAGGTGAAGAGGCTCGTCACG
>JBKOVL010000220.1:0-11889 GCA_046723895.1 Actinomycetota bacterium
GCATCGTTGTGCGCTGGAACCAGGCCGCCTTGCAAGGGGTTCGCGCCTCGAAGCTCGGCCCACCGATGGTCTCGCGGGCGCTTGCGATCCTCCACACCTGCGTGTACGACGCGTGGGCAGCTTACGATCGCGACGCGGTCGGAACCCGTCTCGGCGGCGTCCTCCGTCGCCCCCCGGCCGAGCGAACACGTTCCAACAAGGAGCAGGCAATCAGCTTCGCCGCGTACCGGGCCGCAGTGGATCTCTTCCCAGCGAGTCGCGCGACGGTCTTCGACCCGTTGATGGCGAGCCTGGGCTACGACCCAGGCGAGTACACGACTGATGCCGGGTTGCCGGCGGGGGTCGGAAACCTCGTCGCCCACCCTGTGCTCGAGTTCCGCCACCAGGACGGCGCGAACCAACTCGGAAACTACGCCGACTACACGGGCTTCGTGCCGCGGAACGACGCGATGGATCTGATTTCAGGCGCGTTCGATCCGGGGACCGTCCACGATCCGAACGCCTGGCAGCCGCTCACCTACAGGGACGCGAGCGGCGCCCTGGTGACACCGGGATTCGTCGGTGCGCAGTGGCAGCACGTGACGCCGTTCGCGCTCACGTCGAGCGGAATGCTGCGCTCGGCCAGCGGCCCAGCCCGGTACGGGTCGCAGCACTATCTGTCCCAGGCGGAGCAGCTGCTGGCGCTCAGCGCCGGCCTGACGGACGAGCAGAAGATGATCGCCGAGTACTGGGCCGATGGGCCGCATTCGGAGCTCCCGCCCGGACACTGGAACCTGTTCGCGCAGTTCGTCGCACGACGCGACCGCCACGGCGACCAGGAGCACGGCATCGATCTCGACGTCAAGCTCTTCTTCGCACTCACCAACGCGGTCTTCGATGCGGGGATCTGCGCATGGGATGACAAGTGCGAGTTCGCTTCGGTGCGTCCGATCACGGCGATCCGCTACCTCTTTCGAGGGCGACGTGTGGTCGCGTGGGCAGGTCCGTACCAGGGCACCCGAACAATCGACGGCGCGACATGGTTCCCGTACCAGCCGACGACCTTTCCCACGCCGCCGTTTCCCGAGTACTCGTCAGGGCACAGCAACTTCAGCGCCGCGGGCGCAGAGATCTTGCGCCTGTTCACGGGTCGAGACGTTTTCGGAGCATCCGTGCCCTTCCCCGCAGGAAGCTCACGCGTCGAGCCGGGGGCGGTGCCTGCACGCGACATGTCGCTCTCGTGGTCGACCTTTAGCGAGGCGGCCGATCAAGCGGGCATCTCGCGACGGTATGGGGGGATCCACTTCGAGCAGGGAGACCTGGACGCGCGGGTCACCGGACGGATGGCCGCACGTAACGCCTGGGAGAAGGCGCTCGAGTACTGGAAAGGGGGCTAGCGGCCAAGGCAGCGGGCTGCGCTCGGCCTTGCTCAAGCGCGAATGTCCAAGATGGAGTACGCTTGTAGAGCAGGAAAGGAGGGGAGGGTATGAGGACGCGTACTGCGGCTCTGCTTCTGTTCATCGTGGGGCTGGCACTTGTGTTGCCGGCCGGAGTGAGTGCAACTCCTCCCAACAACGAGTCGGCCACGTATGAGTTCCTGTTCGAGCTGCCGAACGTCTCTCAAGCGAGTAACGGAGACACGCTCGCCTTACTCGGAGAGTCAGAGGGAACGTTCAGCGTGCATCCGAAATCGGCGAGCGGTGGTGGCTCGTTCACTTACACGGCTGCCGACGGCAGCAGTTTCGACGGCACCTGGACGGTCAATGGCCTCGTCGACTTCCAGCCCTACGGCTGCGGCGTCGTCTTCGGGACGCCCTTGCCGCCGAACTTCTGCGGGGGCCGGCTGGTCCTGGACGTCACCGCGCTGACGCCGTTCGGTGCAGTACCGTCGCAGGTAACCGTCTTCTGTGTCATTGGCAGCCCACCCCCGGGCACCGAAGAGGGAGTTCGCGTGGTCGTTCCTGGAGTTGGCGACTTCAATAGGCAGCTCGGGGGAATGAACACGTACTTCAAGCAGTAGCGGCACGATGAGCTCGAAGGGGAGGCGTTGAGCCGCCTCCCCTAGGAGCGCGGCCTTGATCTTCAGCTCCCCGACGGGGACGAGCACCATCCGGCCGGGAGTCTGCTCGGCCTCGGCATCCGCCGACTCTCGCTCGCGGCGCCTTAGGCGCTCCAGTCGAAGTCCTCCAGCGTCTTCAGGGCGGGGAAGGCCGCCCGACCGGATCGACCAGGTGCACCTGGAAGCCGTGCGCCTCTAGCTTATTAGGGGTTTCGATAGTTTTTTTGTTAGAGATTTGACAGGAATCGGACTTCCGTCGATGATGAGTAAGGCGCGCCCCCGCGCCCTCTGCGGCGAATGAACATTCGGATTGACGACCAGATCGTGCTCGAATCCCGGCTATCCCTGGCCCGCGGCTTCGACCCTCTCGCTGTGCCAGGGCCCGGATCTACCTCGAGGACGAGGCGACCGGTGAACCCGTCACCGAGTTGATGGCCCGTCTGCAACAGGCCGAGCCCGCGATTCGGCCCGCGTCCGAGGAAGAACCGCGCGCCTACCAGCACCCCGACCGCTAGGCAGGATGAGTAACGACTACGGCATCCTGATCGTCGACGATGACGCCCGCTTCGCCGCGCTCGCCGAGAGTGTGCTGGCCGAAGCTGGATATCGCTGCCGTACCGCGGCAAGCGGCAAGCTCGCGCTCGCGGCGGCGCGGAGCGAGCAGCCAGGAATCGTCTTGCTCGACGTCCATCTGCCCGTGATGTCCGGCTACGACGTCTGCCGGCGCCTGCGCGAGCGCTACGGGCTCAGCCTCGGGATCATGTTCATCTCCGGGTGCCGCACCGAAAGCTATGACCAGATCGCAGGCCTGGAACTCGGCGGCGACGACTACGTGAGCAAGCCCTTCGACCCGGGCGAGTTCGTCGCGCGCGTCCGCTCGCTTGCCCGCCGCCTGCCGGTAGTTGGGACCCGCGAACAGCCCGAGCATGCGCTGACCGCACGCGAGCTCGAGGTGCTGGCGCTGGCGGCCCAGGGCTTGCCGCACAAGCAAGTCGCGCAGAAACTCTCGATCAGCTACAAGACAGTCGGGACGCACATGAGCCACATCTTCGAGAAGCTGGGCGTCCACAGCCGGGGGCAGGCGATCGCGGCCGCGCATGAGCTCCACCTACTCGGCCCACTTCCTGGCCAACGCGGGCGCGCCATGCCGCCGAGCTCGCGCGCGGGGGCCGTCGCGATTGCCGGCCTGCTGGGTCTGCCGCCGGCCGACCTGGTCGAGGTCCTGGGCAAAGCGCCGTGATCGCCGTCGTCCACGAGTTTTCTCCTCGCACCAGCGCAGAAAGACACACTCGTGCGCCTGCTTCGTTCGAGCCCCGCTGAGAGGCCGACCGGGATCGTCGCGCGCCTGCTGGTGCGAAGGAGAGACGGTGCACGTCATCGCCCTTTGGGCGAGCAGGGACGCCCTCGACCGCTACCTCGCGACCGCCGAGCGGTGACGGAGATGCTCGCGACGCTGGGCGCGCAGGCATCGCCGCGGATCGTGGAGGTCGCGGAGTACGGCTAGCAGCGCGGCAAGCCGCACTCCCGACCGTGGATCTGAACTCGGGCGCAGCTCAGCTGTGGAGAGTGCTCCGTGATCAGCTTCGGACCGGAGTCTGCGCGGTTGAGCCTCGGGTTGTTTAGCTCCGGCCTCAAGTCACGGTGCGGAATCTGCCACCTCGTTGTGCTGGCAGGCGCGCATCAGGTTGCTGATTGCCTCGAGCTCGCGGGCGAAGGAGCGGCAGCTGCGACAGCAGTGCAGATGTCGCGCCAGCTGCTCGCGCCCACGCAAAGTCAGCTCGCCGTCGAGCTGGAGCGAGCACGCGAGCTGCGTGGCCCGGCAGTCCCCGGCCATGCCGTCCGAGCGAGCTGCGAGCACCTGCTTAGGCGCGCGCTGTGGGCGCCGGCGCCGGCTCGGCGGCCACCTTCCGCGCCCGACGCGGGTGCAGCAGGCGCACAAGCCGCGTCGATTCCATCCGTGCGGCCGGTGCGCGGTCGAGCCGCTCGGTGCGCGCGAGCCGCTCCTGCGTCGCCTCGCGCAGTCGGTCGGACTGACGCTGCCGGGCGATCTCCTGGTGGACTATGAGAGGCGTGAACATCTGCTCACTCCGCTACCTCCGAACTCGTTGCCGTGCCTGAAGAGACACAGCGGTTGTTGTAATCAGAGCAGCCCGGCCACTCGCCCACAATCGGCTCTTCGCCTGGTATCTGCCCTACGGTCGACGAGCGGCAGATGCCCCTGTTCCCCTAAGGGGCCGCGCCTTCCACGTCGGGCGAGTTCTGTAGAACGCCTGAAGGGCGCCAGTATGCGTGTCGTGGCTCATGCCGCTGCTCGGTAGGAGAGAGTTTCATCCACCTACAACTACCGCCCCGTCCACCACGGCCGCCTCACCCGCGGCCGCCATCCCCGCCGACATCATCTACGGTGAACGCACGATCGAGGCGAGATGAGCCGAGAGTGTCGGCACATCTCGGTGACGGTCCATGTTAGGCGCTCTAAGAAAAGCGAGCCTGACAGGTCTATCGCTTCTCTCAGAGACGAACGTTTGGGCGGTTGGCAGCCACCTGATCGGTTGCTACTCCCGCTGAGCGAGCCAAGACAAGAATGAAGGGATCCGAAAGGTCGCTCGGCCAGCTTTCAGGCGAGTCGTTCCCGAATGAGCGGGACCACCTCGTTTGGTTCTGGGTATCGGCCGAGCATCGACTTCGTGAAAACGAGTTCGTCGTCAACATGCACATCGAAGATCCCGTTCGCGCCGGGGACAACTTCGACGGACGCCACTTCCGTCTCCCACTCCTCAAGTACCTTCGCCGCGAGACCTGCGGCGTTCGGAAGCGCCCCTCAGGGGACGCAATATTCGATGCGGATACGTGGGGCCTCAGCCATCCAGCTAATTCAAGCACGCGGTGATCCGCTGCCACGCAGCTGAGGTCAGTCGATAGGCTGAACCCCGCCCTCCGGCTCACCACAAGCTCACCACGCGTGACCGGACGCCGCTCCAGATCAAGCGCTGTGCTGCGACTCCATGCCCCGCGTCCATGGCCGCAATCCCCGCGGCGCAAGCCGATCCGACGGGCGCTCAGAGCGACCTAACTGCCGTGACGGGGCAGGGGGTGGGTCGGGTCATCGTTTCCCCGACCAGTGCCCCTGATGCCAATTTCGTTGCCCAAGTCGAGGTCAACATCCACGATGCCGCCCCGAACACCACTTTCACCGTTATCCGGGCAGTCGACGCGCCGGCCGATGGCATCTGTATGAGCACTAACTTCGGTACCGTCGCGACGCTGACCACGTCGGCTGGCGGCGCTGGCGCAGTGGAATTCGAGCGAACTGGCCCGCTTCTGAACTTCGACCTGTTCCTTCGAGTGATCGGCGACGATGGCACCGTTCTGCAAAGCGAGTGCATGACCATCATTGGGAAGTGACCGAGGTGGTCTTCGCCGTCCCGTCCGGGCGCGGACGCCGTTAGGCGTTCCCGGTCCCTCCGCGTCCAGGGACCGCATCAGCTGGGCACGGCAAGACTGATCCAGGCCGGTGAGTTCCGCGAGCTTCCGCTCTCATGCTTGCGCGCTCAACAATCCCCGCGCACAAGGCCGGCGTGAGTAGTCGGGCTGCAGGTCGGGTTCTGCAGCTCCCGGTTTGCAGTCGGGCTGGCTCAGGTCTCTCACTGAGGACAGGCCGTTTCGTGGCTCGACCTCCGGGTGCGCGCCACTCGGGCGACGACCACCATCCTTGGCACATCGAGACCTTTGACAACCCGTCAGGCTCCACTCCGGCCTCGACTACCTACCGCCCGTCGACTACGAGGGAACGCGAATCCGGATCAGGATTACCGGTAGAAGTCGACCACCCATCGATGGCGGCGGAGCGCCGCCAGCTGACTCGCCTCGAGTGGCCCCGCCGCGGCTGCCTGCACGTTTCGCTCGACGCTGCGTGTCGAGCGCATGCCGGGAATGACGACGCTCGTCGCCGGATGGCTGAGGCAGAACCGGAGCGCGACCTCCGCCAACCGCTCGTCCTCGATGTCGAGGTCTCGGGCGATCGCCTGCACCCGTTCCCAGACCTCGCGCTTGCGCTCGCCGGCGAAGTAGCGGTTCCGGAAGTCGCCTTCCGGGAACGTCGTCTCGGGCCGGACGGAGCCGGTCAGCGCGCCCTCGTCGAACGGTACTCGCACGATCACGCCGACACGCGCCGCTTCGACGGCGGGGAAGAGCGCGTCCTCGGGGCTCTGGTCGAAGACGTTGTAGATCACCTGGACGGTGTCGACCAGCCCCGACTCGACGAGCCGGATCGCGTTCTCCGGCTGGTGGTCGTTGATTGAGACGCCGAAGAACCGGATCTTCCCGTCGCGCTTGAGCCGCTCGATCCCCTCGAGCCAGTCGCCCTGCCCGACCCACTCGTCGGACCAGACGTGGAACTGCTGGACGTCGATCGTCTCGAGCCCCAAGTTTTGGAGACTGCGCTCGGTGCAGGCGACGATCCAGTCGGCCGGGAAGGTCTCCTCGGCGGGCACGCCGGGCCGGGCCGGCCATTGCATGTTCTTCGGCGGGATCTTGCTGGCGACGTAGACCGTCTCGGCCGAATCGCGCACGGCGGCGCCGACCAGCTGCTCGCTGTGGCCGTCGCCGTACCCGTAGGCAGTGTCGAGGAAGTTGACGCCGTGCTCGATCGCGAGCCCGAGGGCCCGTAGGGATTCGTCGTCGTCGGCTCCGATCCACATCGTCCCGCCGATCCCCCAGGCCCCGAAGCCGAGCTCGGAGACCTCGAGGCCCGTTTTACCCAGTGTCCGGTAGCGCATTGCCGCCTCCTTGATCGCCGCCTCCTTGCTCAGAGAATCGTGCGCCAGCTGAACGTCGGCTCGTACCCGAGCACGCGGCGCGCCTTGTCGATTGCGAGCAGCGTGCCGTGCTCGCCGACGCCGTCGCGGACCGGCACGTCGGTCGCGGCGAGGTGCACGACCGCCTCTGCTCCCGGCATGCGCTCGCCACCGCCGACCGCCTCGAGCGCCTGGCCCGCGTCGGTCAGGTCGGCGCACAGGAACGGCACGGGCGAGTCGGGCGAGCTCGACTCCGTCGACGGCACCAGGTCGACGTTCAGGACGTCGTGGCCCGCCTCGAGCAGCTCCCTGACGACCGCCCGCCCCGCCTTGCCGCTGCCGCCGGTGACGACAACCTTCATCGCGGCGGGCTCAGATCGCCCTCGCCTCTGCCGCTCCGATCGGGGCGATCGTGCCCGGCGCTGGCCCGGTCGACTCGCGGACGACGAGGTCACCGCCGATCAGGAGCTGGCGTGCCGGCGCGCGCTCGTCTCGGAGCCGCTCGATCAGCATCTCGGCGGCGAGGCGGCCGGCCTCGAACGCCGGCCACTCGATGCCGGTGAGCGCGGGGGAGAGGAGCTCGGCGAACTCGGCGGCGATCACCGAGACGACCGAGAAGTCGTCGGGGACGCGCAGCCCGCTGGCCCGCAGCGCGGCGAGCAGACCCGTGAACTGCCACCCGGTCGTGATCGCGGCGGTGCAGGCGGTCTGCGCGCGGAGCAGGTCCGCAGCGACGCCGAACGCCTCCTGCGCCGGGTGGGGACAGGGGAGGTGGATGCCGCGGAGTCCGAGCCTGGCGGTCGTCTCCGCGAAGGCGTCGCGGGCGATCAGCGCCGAGGTGTAGCCGGCGTCGAGCTGGTCCTGCGGGAAGTTGAAGAGCACGACGCAGCGGTGGCCGAGCTCCGCGAGGTGCGCCAGGCCCTTCTCGACGGCGGCGCCGAAGTCGAGATCGACGAAGCTGATCCCGGTCGTGTCCGCGGTCCGCCCGATCAGCGTGAACCGGTCGCCGCCGGCCTGTAGCCGCTCGACTCGCCGGTCGTGGGCGAGCGTCTCCATCAGGATCACGCCGTCCGCCCGGCCCATCTCGACGACGCTGGCGATTGTCTCCGGATCCTCCGGCGAGGTGGAGAGAAGCAGCCCGTAGTCGCTGGCGCTCGTCTCCTGCGTCACCCCGGCGACGAAGGTCTGCTGGACGGGGATGAGCTGCCACTGCGGAGAGGGCAGGAAGAGCGCGATCGTGTGCGAGGCGCCGCTCGCGAGGGCGCGGGCGGGGCGGTGCGGGCGGTAGTCGGCGACGGCCGCAAGCACGCGCTCGCGGATCTCGGGCGAGACCGTCCGCTTGCCGCTCAGCACGTACGAGACCGTGCTCAACGCGACACCCGCCTGCGCGGCGATCTGCGCCATCGTCGCTGGCTTCGGCTTCGAGCGGATCGGCGTGGGAGCGTCGGACATCTAGGGGAATGTGATTATGGGCGCAGCCGCTGACCGCCGCCAAGACTCTGACAACTCCGGACCACTGCGGGATTGCGTTGACCTGTGAGGCCGCAGAGGACACCACCTGGCAGTGGGAGCCGTTCTTCTGGAGCAACAGGGGCAAGTTCACGTTCGCCAACGTCGCGTCTGCGCCGGGCGTGCTGATTACGAACTAGAGGTTCCGGCTCAATCCATGATTTTCCAGCTGGACGGAGCCGCGCTGCACGGCTATACGCTTCGCGAGGTGGGCCGGCTGGCGGGAAAGGTCGCGATCGTCACGGGCGGCGCGCAGGGCATCGGCCGCGGGATCAGCGAGGTCTACGCGGAGGCGGGAGCCGACGTCGCGATCCTCGACCGCGACGTCGAACACGGTACGGCGACCGCGTCCGAACTCGGACTGCTCTTCGTCGAGGCCGACGTCAGCGACGAGCAGAGCATCGAGCGTGCGCTTGACAGGGTTGTCGCGGAGCTTGGGTCCCTCCACGTCCTCGTCAACAACGCCGCGATCTTCGTGCTCAAAGGCATCGAGGCGAGCGTGGAGGACTGGCAGCGGGTGCTGGCGGTCAACGTCGTAGGGCCCGCGCTGATGGCAAAGCACGCGGTACCGCACATCCGCCGTGCCGGCGGAGGCGCGATCGTGAACGTGGGCTCGGTCTCGAGCTTCATCGCGCAGAAAGGGATGCTCACTTACAACGCCTCCAAGGCCGCGATCGCTGAGATGACGCGTTGCATGGCTCTTGACCTGGTCGAGGACAACATCCGGGTGAACGGTGTCTGCCCTGGGGCGGTCTGGTCCTCGCAGGTCCAGCGGCTGGCGGCGGAGCAGGGGCTGACGCGCGAGCAGGCAGCACTCCAGCCCAACCTCGGCGCGGACCAGATCATGAAGCGGATCGCCGACCCTCGCGAGATCGGCTACGCGGCGCTCTTCCTCGCCTCGGACGAGGCGTCGTTCATGACCGGCGCCAACGTGATGGTGGACGCGGGCTGGACGGCACTGTGAAGTGCAGCAGGTGCCCTGCGAGATGCGACAAGCAGAGTCCTATGGGTCGCAGTCCCGAAGTGGCCTCCGGGCGGCGGCGGCCACTGAAGCAGCACCGTTCTCTGCGCCTCGTGACAAGCCCGACGGCGGACGTCAGGAGCGGCCGAGCGCGGCGCGAGCGCCGGCAGCGCGCACGGCCGCAGAGAGCGTGTCGATGTCGTAGGCGGCGTAGTGGCGGCGTCCGTTGATGAAAAAGGTCGGCGTGCCGCTGACGCCGCTTAGGTCGGCGCTGTCGACGTCGTCGGCGACTCGCACGGCGCCGGTCCGCTCGCGTAGGTCGTTCGCGAACCGTTCGACGTCGAGGCCGAGCTGCTCGGCGTAGCGGAGTAAGTCGTCCCCCTGGAGTGCGTCCTGGTGATCGAGGAGGAGGTCGTGCATCTCCCAGAATGCGCCCTGGGCGGCCGCGGCTTCCGCAGCTTCGGCTGCGAGCTGGGCGTGCGGATGGACGTCGGTCAGCGGCAGATGCCGCCAGACGTAGCGGACATCGGCGAAGTCGCGCAGCAGCTCGCGCAGGACCGGCTCCGCTTGGCCGCAGTAGGGACACTCGAAGTCGCCGTACTCGACGATGGTGACGGGCGCCTCGAGCGGACCACGGATGTGGTCGCGCTCGGGATCGACGTCGAGGTAGAGGTCGGTGAGCTCCTCGGCGGTGCCGAGCAGCGCGCGCCAACGCAAGCGGCGCGGAAGGTACTGCGTGGCGCGAAAGAGGAGCCACGTGAGCAGCGCGGCACCGAGGGCTGCGCTGAGGATGCCGAGCTTCGCCTCCTCGAGCTGGGCCTCGTGGAACGCGAGGGTTGCGATTAGCAGCGAGACGGTGAAGCCGATGCCGGCGATCGTGCCGCCGCCGGCGACCGCTGCCCAGCCGATCGGCGGCCGTAGACGCCCGCGGCTCAGGCGCGTGACCAGCCACGTGCCGCCGAGGATGCCGACCGGCTTGCCGACCAGGTAGGCGACGAGGATCCCGAGTGTGATCGGCGAGCTGAACCCGCGCGACAAAAAGCTCCCGGTGATCACGATCCCGGCGTTCGCGAGCGCGAAGAGCGGCACGATCGCGTAGCTCGTCCACGGGTGCCAGAGCCGCTGCAGGCGTTCGTTCGGCGGTGTCGCCGCCCTCAGCTGCGCGACCAGCGAGCGCGCAAGCTCGGCCGTCGGCTGCTCGCGGAACTCACGGAAGCGCTCCGTCGCACGCTCGAGGCTGCGACGCTGCGCCGGATACGCGAAAGGAAGGACTCCCATCGCGAGCCCAATCACGACCGGCTCCACGCCTGACTTCTCCAGCGCCACCCACGCCCCAGTGCCAAGCGCAAAGTAGACGAGGCCGATGCGCACGCGAACTGCACGAGCGACGAGGACGGCGGCGTAGAACCCGACGGCGACGGCAACCGCCGCGGCGTCGATCGAGCCGGAGTAGACGAGCGCGATCACCACCAGGCCGACGATGTCGTCGACAACGACGATCGTGAGAAGGAAAGCGCGCAGACGATCGGGGAAGCGTGGCCCGACGAGTGCGAGCAGGCCGAGCGCGAACGCCGTCTCCGTCGACATCGCCGTGCCCCAGCCGTGCGCCGATGCACGACCGGCGTTGAACGCGAGGTAGATCGCGACCGCCACTGCCGCGCCGCCCAGGCCCGCGAGCAGCGGCAGCGCAAACCGCCGCCGCTCGCGCAGCTCGCCGAGATCGAACTCCCGACGCGCCTCGAGTCCGACGACAAAAAAGAAGAAGGTCATCAGGCCGCTGTTCACCCACCCGCGCAGGTCGAGGGAGACGCCCGATCCGCCGATCTCGATCGACAGGCTCGTTGACCAAAGCGACCGGTAAGAGTGCCCATCGACGTTCACCCACACGAGGGCGGCGACCGCGGCCGCGAGAAGAGCGGCGGCGCCTCCCGTCTCGGTCCGCAGAAACGATCGCAGCGGCGTCGAGAGGCTGCGCGCCCACGCTGTCCTGCCAGTGAATGGGGAAGTCTCCTGAACGCTTCGAGCGCTCCTGCTCGTCGCTCTCGACCCCGCCACCTCAGCCTCCTTTCCGCGCAGGCGCCCGCCGACGTTACCTCGCGCAACCGACGCTGCCGGTGAGTAGCGTCGGGTCGCGCGAAGCGCTGTCGCATACCTCGTGCTGGCTCATTCTTCGGCCACTCTCGCTCGCGCTGGGGGCCACGGGGGCTCCGGCGCGCGGAGAGGCTCATCGCGCAGGGGGGTGGGAGTGCGGCCGGGCGGCTATCCGCCGCGACCAGGTGTATTCACCACGTCGCGTGCAAACCGCTTCAGCTCACGGTTTGAGCTGCGTCCCTAGGGGTTCGCTCTGTTTGCTGCTCCTCGGGCTGATCTCTGCGTTCAGGCGGGCAAGGATTCCCTGCGCTCGAGGGGCGGGTGTTCGATCCACAAACGTCGTGCGTTTGGCACCAGTGCCCAAACGAGAGCGGGATCGCGCCCGACGCCACCGACTCCGACTAGCGTCCGGATGCCCGATGGTCTCGCCCTGGCGACGCGTGGCTGTGAGTCCAACGCGGGGTCAGGGCGTCTCGAGTGAGGCTGAAGCCGGA
>JBKOVL010000238.1:0-6904 GCA_046723895.1 Actinomycetota bacterium
GGTAGGTCCAGTCGCTCGGGGTGAAGTGGGTGTTGATCCAGGGCTGAGTCTTCGGGAAGAACTGGCCGATCGTCGGCGGGAACGCCATCACCGCGGCCGCGAAGATGATCGGGATCACGCCGGCCATGTTCACGCGCATCGGCAGGTAGGTCGATCCGCCCGCGGTCATCCGACGCCCGACCTGGCGCTTCGCGTACTGGATCGGGATCCGCCGCTGGCCCTCCTGGATGAACACGACCGCGACGATCACGGCCAGTGCGAGCAGTGGGAAGAAGAGCTTCGTCGTCGGGCCGCCGTCGAGCCACGCGCGGATCGCGAGCGGCGAGCGGTCGATGATCGAGGCGAAAATGAGCAGCGAGATCCCGTTGCCGATCCCGCGCTTCGTGATCTGCTCGCCCATCCACATCAGCAGCGTCGTGCCGGCCGTCAGCGTGACCACGATCAGGACGAGGCGGCCGGTGTTGTGCGTGAGGATCCCCTCCCGCCGGAAGAGGTACGAGTAGCCCACCGCCTGCGCGGCGGCGAGACAGACCGTCAGGTAGCGCGTGTACTGGTTGATCTTGGCGTAGCCCGACTCGCCTTCCTTCTGGAGCTGGGCGAGGGTCGGCACGACCACGGCCATCAGCTGGAGGATGATCGAGGCGGTGATGTACGGCATGATCCCGAGCGCAAAGATCGAGAAGCGCGAGAGCGCGTTGCCGGAGAAGAGGTTGAGCAGGCCGAGCACCGTGCCGCCTTGCTGGTTGAAGTAGCCGGAGATCTGGTCGCTGTTGACACCCGGCGCCGGGATGAAGCTTCCGAGCCGGTAGAACGCGAGCACCATCGCCGTGAAGAGCAGGCGGCGGCGGAGCTCCGGGACCCGCCATGCGTTGGCAAGCCAGCTGAGCACTAGCTCTCTTCGGTCTCCTGGGCCGCCGGCTCCTCGGCAGGAGTCTCCTCGGCGGGAGTCTCCCCGGCTTCGGCCTCGGCGGACTCGGGACCGGCTCCAGGCGCAGCCTTCTTGTGGCGGCGCACCCTCTTCTCATGCGGCGGCTTCAACCAGGTGACGCTGCCGCCCGCGGCCTCGATCTTCTCGACCGCGCTCTTCGAGAAGGAATGCGCGGAGACCGAGAGCGTCGCAGAGAGCTCGCCCTGGCCGAGGATCTTGACGTCGCGGCCGAGGTTCCGGATCAGCCCCGCCTCCTCGAGGAGCTCGGGAGTGACGTCCGTGCCGGCGTCGAAGCGCCCGAGGTCGCGGACGTTCACCGACCAGGTCGAGGTCCGGAACGGGCCGATCGGCATCGCGTCCTTGGACGTCGAGCCGCGCTGCTTGCCCATTCGCATGTAGGCCGGCATCTGGCCGCCCTCGAAGCCCGCGCGCATCTTGTGCGAGCCTGAACGCGCCTTCTGGCCCTTGATCCCGCGGCCGGAATAGCGTCCCTTGCCCGAGCCGAGGCCGCGGCCGACACGCTTGCGCGCCTGCCTCGCCTGAGCGGGCTTGAGGTTGGAGAGGTTCAGGTCGCCGGCCACTAGGTCACCTTTCCTCGACTTTCACGAGGTGGCGGACCTTTCTGAGCATACCCGCGAGCGCCGGGCCGTCCTCGTGCTCTGCCGTGCGGCCGATCTTGCCAAGCCCGAGCGCGCGCAGCGTCCCGCGGTGGCGCTGGCTCTGGCCGATCTGGCTGCGGGTCTGGGTGATCTTCACTCTGCTCATTGCCTCGGCTGCTCCGTCGCAGCCTCCTCTGTCGCCGGCTCCTGCTCCGCGGGCGGCTCGGGTACGGGCTCCTGGACCCGCGACGCGCGGGCGACGGGGAGCACCTGCGACACGGTCAACCCGCGGATCCGGGCGACGTCCTCGGGGCGGCGTAGGTTCTTCAGGCCGTCGACCGTCGCCTTCAGCATGTTGATCGGGTTCGTCGTCCCGAGGCTCTTCGCGAGGATGTCGCGGATCCCGCCCAGCTCGAGCACGGCACGCACGCCGCCGCCGGCGATCACGCCGGTGCCCTCGCTCGCCGGGCGGAGCAGGACGCGCGCCGCATCGAACTCGCCGACGATCTCGTGGGTGATCGTCGTCCCGTGCTTGGGGACGGTGAAGAGGTTCTTCTTCGCGTCGTCGACGGCCTTCGAGATCGCCAGCGGGACCTCGCGTGCCTTTCCGTAGCCGACGCCGACGCGGTCGACCTCGTCGCCGATCACGACCAGCGCGGTGAACGAGAACCGCCGCCCGCCCTTGACCACCTTGGCGACGCGGTTGATCTCGACCACGCGCTCCTTCAGCTCGCGAGCTTCCTCGCGGGCGAACACTTCACGCTCGACACTCGTCAAAACTTCAACCCTCCCTCGCGGGCGCCCTCCGCGAGCGCCTTGACGCGTCCGTGGTAGAGGTAGCCGCCGCGGTCGAAGACACACGTCTCGACCCCCGCCTTCTTCGCATTGGCAGCGAGCAGCTTGCCGACCTCCTTTGCCTGCTCGGTCTTCGGCCCCTTGAACTTCTTCAGCTGCTGCCAGGTCGCTGCGGCGACGGTCTTGCCCCCGAGGTCGTCGACGAGCTGTGCCGAGATGCCCAGGTTCGAGCGGAAGACGGCGAGGCGAGGCCGCTCGGCCGTGCCTGAGACCTTCCCGCGCACACGCCGATGCCGGCGCTCGCGCAGCTGGCGCGCCGTCGTGACGCTCATCGGCTGTCCTTCTGAGCGACGCTCATGCGCGCTTCCCGACCTTCCTCCGCACGTACTCGCCCTCGTAGCGGATGCCTTTGCCCTTGTACGGCTCGGGCGGGCGCACTTTGCGGATCTCGGCGGCGATCTGGCCGACCTGCTGCTTGTCGATGCCCTTGACGACGATCTCGGTCGGCGTCGGCACGTCGTACGTGATCCCGGCCGGCGCGTCCTTGACGATCGGATGCGAGAAGCCGACGTTCAACTCGAGCGCGGTGCCGCGCAGGGAGGCGCGGTAGCCGACGCCCTGGATCTCGAGCTTCTTCTCGAAGCCCTTCGTCACGCCTTCGACCATGTTTGCGATCAGGGTCCGCGTCAGGCCGTGGAGGGCGCGGTCCTCGCCACGGTCGGTCGGTCGCGTGACGGTGAGCGTCCCGTCGGTCTGCTCGACCTGCATTCGCTGCGGGATGTCGCGCGAGAGCTCGCCGAGCGGGCCGTTGACCATCACGCGGCCAGGGCTGATCGAGACCGAAACTCCGGCCGGCAGCTCGATTGGTGATCTTCCGATTCGACTCATCGTTTTTCCCAGCTGGTGAAAGTCGTCAGACTTTCACCAGACAAAGCAGATGACCTCACCGCCGATGCCGCGCTCCTCCGCGGTCCGGCTGGTCATCACGCCGCTCGAGGTGGACAGGATCGCAGTTCCCATGCCGCCGAGCACACGCGGCATCCGGTCCTTGCGCGCGTAGATCCGCCGGCCCGGCTTTGAGATGCGCTTCAGGTTGGTGATCACGCGCTCCCGGCTGCGGCCGTACTTCAGCTCGATCACGAGGCTGGCGAACGCCTCGCCGTCGTGCTTCTCGACGCGGAAGTCGCGAATGTAGCCCTCATCCTTCAGAAGGCGCGCGATGTCCTCCTTCAGGCGCGAGGTCGGCATCGTCGCGGTCTCCTGCAGGGCCTTGTTCGCGTTGCGAATTCTCGTCAGCATGTCGGCAATCGGATCAGTGAGCATTCTTGCTTCCTCCTACCCGTGGAAAATGCGGAGCATTTTTCACGGCTCTACCAGGAGCTCTTGGTCATGCCGGGGATCACGCCCTGGTGGGCGAGCTCGCGCAGACAGATCCGGCAGAGCCCGAACTTCTTGAAGACCGCGCGGGGGCGGCCGCACCGGTTGCAGCGCGAGTACTTGCGCGTCTTGAACCGCTGCGGCCGGGCAGCCTTCGCCACCATCGACTTCTTGGCCATTACTCCGAGTCCCTTCTCTCACCGGCAAACGGAAGGCCGAGGCCCGCGAGCAGCGCACGCGCGCTCTCGTCGTCTGCCGCCGTCGTCGTGATTGCGATGTCGAGACCGCGTACCGCCGCGATCTGGTCGTAGTCGATCTCGGGGAAGATGATCTGCTCGCGAATGCCGAGCGAGTAGTTCCCGCGGCCGTCGAACGAGCCCGGATCGAGCCCGCGGAAGTCGCGGATGCGGGGCAGTGCGATCGAGACGAGCCGATCGAGGAACTCGTACATGCGGTCACCGCGCAGCGTCACGCGCGCGCCGATCGGCATCCCCTCGCGGAGCTTGAAGGCAGCGATCGACTTGCGGGCGCGCCGCATCTGCGCGCGCTGCCCGGCGATCGTCGTGAGCTCGTCCATTGCGCTATCGAGCGCCTTCGCCTCGGTCTTCGCGTCGCCGACCCCCATGTTCAGGGTGATCTTCGAGATGCGCGGGACCTGCATCACCGACGAGAGCCCGAGCTCCTCCTTCAGCCGCGGGCGTAGCTCCTGGAGGAAGCGCTCCTTCAGGCGCGGTGCGTATCCGTTCTGCTCAGGACTCACTTGTCGAGCTCGCCTCCGCAGCCTGCGCGCCGGCAGACGCGCACCTTCACGCGCTTGCCCTTCACTTCCTTGAACTCGTGTCCGACCCGCGTGGGCAGGTTGCACGACGGGCAGACGACCATCACCTTGGAGACCGCCATCGGCGCCGGCCTGTCGATCACGCCGCCCGGAAGCATCTGCGTGCCTCCCATGCGGTTCGCGTCGCGCATCGGGCGTGGCTTCGTGTGCCGCTTGGCGATGTTCAGGTTCTCGACAAGGACGCGGCGCTCGTCAGGGCGTGCCTCGATCACGCGGCCCTGCTTGCCCCGGTCCTTGCCCGAGAGCACCTGGACGAGATCGCCCTTGCGCACCTTCATCGTGGGCATTGCTAGAGCACCTCCGGCGCGAGGCTGACGATCTTCATGAAGTTCTTCTCGCGGAGCTCGCGGGCGACGGGGCCGAAGATGCGCGTGCCGCGCGGGTTGCGCTGAGCGTCGATGATCACCGCCGCGTTCTCGTCGAAGGCGATCTGGGTGCCGTCCTCGCGCCCGTAGGCCTTCTTCGTGCGGACGATCACCGCCTGCACGACCTCGCCCTTCTTGATCGCGCCCTGCGGGGTCGCGGTCTTGACCGTGCCGACGATGATGTCGCCGACGCGGGCGTAGCGACGGTGCGATCCACCCTTGACGCGGATGCACAGAAGCTCCCGAGCGCCGGTGTTGTCGGCCACGCGGACTCGTGTCTCCTGCTGGATCATGTCGACATCACTTCGCGGCCTCGACGATCTCTGCCAGGCGCCAGCGCTTGCTCTTCGAGAGCGGGCGCGTCTCGACGATGCGGACGACGTCGCCCGCCTTCGCCTGGTTCTGCTCGTCGTGGGCGTGGAACTTGACCGAGCGGCGGATCACCTTCTTGTACTTCGGATGTGCCTTCACCGAATCGACGCGGACGACGATCGTCTTGTCCATCGCCGCCGAGACGACGACGCCCCGCCGTTGCTGCGAGCGGCCCCGCTCTGCCTCGGGCTTCGGAAGGCGGGTGATCGGCTTGCGGGTCGCAGACGGCTCGCGCTTGGGCTTGACGCGGCGCTGGCGCTGGGCGCGGGGAAGGCGCTTGCTCTTCTTCTTCGGCCCGCGTTGCGGGACTCTCGGCTGCTCGGTCGCTCCTTCTTATGGACTCGGCTGCTCGGTCGCAGCCTCGTCTGTCGCCGGCTGGGCGTCGGTCGACGCCTCAGCGATTGCTTCTTTCGCAGCGGGCTCCGCGGCGACGGGCTCGTCGACTGCCGCGGCCTCCTCCGGAGGCGCTTCCTCGGCGACATGCTGCTCGACGGGCGGTTCCTCGGCCACCGGCTCAGGGCTCGGCTCGGGCTCGGCTTCGACCTGGTCGGCCTCGCCCTGGACCGCCTCCGCGACGACCGGGGCCTCGGCAGGCTCTGCCGCGAGCTCTTCGGCCTTCCTGCGCGAGGTCCGCTTCGGCTTCTCCTCCTCGGGAGCGGCGGCCTCTACCTCTTCGGCCTTCGTCTTCTTCTCGTCTGCAGCGTCTTTGTCGGGCATTGCCTATCTGGTCCTCTCCATCGCGCTCTCGCGCTCGTTCTTGATCGTCAGGATCCGCGCGATCTCGCGCTTGGCCAGGCGCAGTCGCGCCGAGTTCTCGAGCGCACCGGTCGCCGACTGGAAGCGCAGGTTGAAGAGCTCCTGGCGGGTCTCCTCGAGCCGGCGCTGAAGCTCCTCGTCGGTCAGGTCGCGCAACTGCCGCGGCCTCATGTGATCGCCCTCCGGAAAACCAGGGGTCTGCCCCTACGGGTCAGAGCCTTGACGGATACGGCCCGCGCAGCGGGCCTAGCTGTCCTGTTAATCAAAGAGATCAGCCTCCCGCTTCACGACCTTCGTCTTCACCGACAGCTTGGTGCCCGCGAGGCGCAGCGCCTCCTTTGCGAGCGGCTCCGGGACGCCGGCGAGCTCGAACATCACGCGACCCGGCTTGACGACCGCGACCCAGTGCTCGGGTGAGCCCTTGCCGGAGCCCATCCGCGTCTCCGCCGGCTTCTGGCTCACCGGCTTGTCCGGGAAGATGTTGATCCAGACCTTGCCGCCGCGCTTGATCTTGCGCGTCATCGCGATGCGGGCGGCCTCGATCTGGCGGTTCGTCAGCCAGCCGGCCTCGAGCGCCTTCAGACCGTAGTCGCCGAAGGCGACCGTGGTCTGGCCCTTCGAGATACCGGCGCGGCGGCCGCGCTGCTGCTTGCGGAACTTGGTCTTCTTGGGGAGCAGCATCAGTCGGTCTTCTCGCGCGACGAGTCGCCGGACTGGTCGAGCTTCGTCGCGTCCTCATCCATCTGCTTCTGGGTGGTCATGTCGGGCGCGTCGGCGACCGGCGCGTCCACCGTCTCGACCTGCGGCTCGATCACCGGCTGCTCGCGGCCCTCGGCCGAGCTGCCGCTCTGATCGGTGCGTGGCTGCTCGACAC
>JBKOVL010000165.1:0-3924 GCA_046723895.1 Actinomycetota bacterium
GTCCGTACGCGGCGAGGTGTGAGGACGGTCCCACACCGCGCCAGACGACTCGGTCCCGGCCGGCGAGGATCGCGACGGCGTCTCGGAAGGTCTGCGGCGAGACGTTGCGGGTCAGCGTCTCGAGCGCCGCGAGGTGATTGCGGATCGCAGCGGGGAAGAGCTCGTCGTCGGGTGTCTGTTCGAGCGTGCGGCGCAGTCGCTCGCCCAGCGGCGGGTTGTCGCCGGACGCCGCGAGTGCCCGCCGAAGCTCGGCGAGCCCGCTGTACCCGAGCGCCTTGGCGGTGCGGACGACCGTGGCATCGCTGGTGCCGAGTTGTTCGGCCAGTGCGGCGGCGGAGAGCAGCGTCGCCTCGGGTCCGAGATCGAGCAACAACTCGGCGACTCGGCGCTCCGCGGGCGCGAGCGTCCCGCTGCGTTCGTCGACGCGCTCGGCATAGCTATCCGTAGCGCTTGCTACTGACTGTGCCATGCTGGTAGCGTACACTACTGCGTCCGAGCGCGGGCGCGATGAACCGTGCCCGAACGAGAGGCCGCGATGCACAGCGTTCTCTTGGTAGCCGCCGCGTTCCTGGCGTCCGCGGTCGAGATGGTCGAAGCCCTCACGATCGTCCTCGCAGTCGGTGTCACGCGCGGCTGGCGATCGGCCGGGTGGGGCGTCGCCGCCGCCGTCGGCGGGCTGGCCCTCATCGTCGCCGGACTCGGCCCCGCGTTGGCAAACCTGCCGATCGACTCGTTGCGCCTGGTCGTGGGATCGATCCTGCTCGTGTTCGGTCTGCAGTGGTTGCGCAAGGCCGTCCTGCGTGCGGGCGGCGCGAAGGCGCTGCACGACGAGGAAGCCATCTATGCAGCCGAAGTCGCGCTCCTCCGAGCCGACGGGGAACAACGCGCCCATGACTGGTATGCGTTCACCGTCGCGTTCAAAGGTGTGTTTCTCGAGGGCCTGGAAGTTGCGTTCATCGTGGTGACGTTCGGCGGGACCCAACACAACGTCGGATTGGCCGCCGTCGGGGCGGCCGCCGCTTTGGTCGTCGTACTGGTCGCCGGCGTGATCGTGCACGCACCCCTGACGCGCGTACCCGAGAACACTCTGAAGTTCGGCGTCGGTGTGATGCTCACGGCGTTCGGGATCTTCTGGAGCGCCGAGGGCGCGGGCATCACCTGGCCAGGAGCCGACCTGGCGCTGCTCGGGCTGATCGCGTTCGTCGTGATCCTGGCGTTCGGCCTGGTGGCGTTCGTGCGGAGAACGGCACCGGTCCCCGAGGTGACCGTGTCATGAAGTGGCTCGCGCAGTTCGGGAAGTTCTGGTACGACTTCCTGATCGGTGACGACTGGCGGCTCGGGGTCGGTGTCGTCGTCACGGTCAGTGGCGTCTTCTTCGTCGCTCACCACGGCGTCAACGGGTGGTGGCTGCTCCCCCTCGCCGTCGCCCTACTTCTCGTGATCTCCGTCACTCACGAGGTGCGTCGACAAGTCCGATGAGGGCGGCGGCGGTCAGGCCGCGCTCGCCAGCGCCTCGGGCTCGAGCGCCACTGTGAGCACGTCCTGCACGTCGTCGGCCAGGTGGAACGACAAGGCGTCGCGAGTCGCTTCCGGCACGTCGTCGAGGTCGGGACCGTTGCGGGCGGGCAGGATCACCTCGGTGAGCCCGGCCCGTTGGGCCGCGAGCACCTTCTGCTTCACGCCGCCGATGGGCAGGACACGCCCTTGGAGCGTGACCTCGCCCGTCATGCCGACGTTGCTGCGCACCGCCCGACCGGTCAGCAGACTCGCCAGCGCGGTCGTCATCGTGACGCCGGCCGACGGACCGTCCTTGGGCACTGCGCCCGCGGGGACGTGCAAGTGGAAGCGGCGGTTGAGCGCCTCGGCCGGGATACCCAGCTGATCGGCGTGCGCCTGCACGTACGACAACGCGATCTGTGCCGACTCCTTCATGACGTCACCGAGCTGCCCGGTCAGGGTGAGCCCGGCCTCGCCATCCATGACAGAAGCCTCGATGAACAGCACGTCGCCACCGCTGCCGGTGACTGCGAGGCCTGTGGCCACGCCGGGACCGTTGATGCGGTCGGCGACCTCGTTGAAGAACTTCGACCGGCCGAGCGCGTCGCGCACGACCGCCTCATCGACGTCGACGGGCGGTTGCACTTCGCCGCCGACCAGCCGGGCCGCCACCTTGCGCAGCAGCTTGCCGATCTCCCGCTCGAGGTTCCGCACGCCGGCCTCACGCGTGTAGTCGGTTACGACGAGCCGGAGGGCGTCATCGTCCAGAGTGACGTCGTCGTCACGCAGCCCGGTGCGGTCGCGCTGACGCACCAACAGGTGATCGCGCGCGATCGCGACCTTTTCGTCCTCGGTGTAGCCGTCGAGACGGATCACCTCGAGGCGGTCGAGGAGCGGCCCGGGGATCGTCTCCGCGACGTTGGCGGTCGCGAGGAACAGCACATCGGACAGGTCCAGGTCGACCTCGAGGTAGTGGTCACGGAACGTGTGGTTCTGCGCCGGGTCGAGCACCTCGAGCAGCGCGCTCGACGGGTCGCCGCGCCAGTCGGCGCCGACCTTGTCGATCTCGTCGAGCAGCACGACAGGGTTCATCGTGCCGGCCTCGGTGAGGGCGCGGACCACCCGGCCAGGGCGCGCCCCGACATAGGTGCGCCGGTGGCCACGGATCTCGGCCTCGTCGTGGATGCCGCCCAACGCGACTCGGGTGAACTTCCGTCCCAGAGCGCGGGCAACCGACTCGCCGAGCGACGTCTTGCCGACGCCGGGCGGGCCGACGAGCGCGAGGATCGCGCCCGCGCCACGACGACCGTCGGTCTCCTCGAGACCGCGGTCGGCGCGCAGCTTGCGCACCGCGAGCAGCTCGACGATGCGGTCCTTCACGTCTGACAAGCCGGTGTGGTCGGCGTCGAGGACGCGACGGGCGGCATTCACGTCGAGGTTGTCGTCGGAGCGCTCACCCCACGGAACGTCGAGCAGCGAGTCGAGCCATGTGCGGATCCAGCCATGCTCGGGGCTCTGCTCACTGGTCCGCTCGAGACGGTCGACCTCCTGGGTCGCCGATTCGCGCACGGCCTCGGGGAGCCCGCCTTCGGCGATGCGACGGCGGTACTCCTCGACCACATCGTCACCGCCGTCTTCGCCCAGCTCCTTTTTGATCGCGCTCAGCTGCTGGCGGAGCAGGAACTCACGCTGTTGACGCTCCATACCGTCGGTGACCTCGGAGCGGATCTTCTCGGCGACGTCGATCTCGGCGAGCGCGTCGCGCGCCCAGGCGACGACCTTCTCCAGCCGCTTCTCGACGTCGAACGTCTCGAGCAGCTCGACCTTGCGCTCGGCCTCCAGGTCCGGCCACCACCCGGCCGTGTCGGCCAGCGCACCGGGATCGGTGACGCCGCTCAAGGCCTCGCGCAGGCGGCCGGCGCCGAGTCGCTCGGCGATGGCCCCCACGATGGCCCGGTAGTCGCGCGCCAGCTCGCGGGCGTGCTCGGTCGGCTCGCCGGCGTCCTCGACCGGCTCGGCCTCGACCCACAACCCGGAACTGGTGCCGGCCACGCCGACACCCACAACCGCACGCTGGACGCCCCGCAGCACGAGGGCGCGCACCCCGTTCGGCAGCTCGCCCGCGCTCTCGACCCGGGCGATGGTGCCGACCCGGGCGTAGCGCCCGTCGACCTGCGGGACGAGGAGCAGCTGCCCGTCGTCGCCAATGGCGTCAGCAGCCGCCTTCGCCTCGTCGGTCTCCAGCGCGAGGGTGACGACCATCTGCGGGAGCACGACACCGGTGTTCAGCGGCAGCAAGGGCAGGGTCAAGCGCTCGGCGGTCTCGTTCACGGGGGCCTCCCTGGGCTTCCAGGGCCTTGATTACAGGATTACGAGTAGAAAACGGGCGGGATCGGCCTTTCATTCCCGAGCCAGACGCCCTGGAAT
>JBKOVL010000223.1:0-15288 GCA_046723895.1 Actinomycetota bacterium
CACCGCTGCGGGTACTGCGACTTCGTCACTGCGGTCGGCCGTGAGGGACAGCACGAAGCTTACGTGGACGCGCTCCTTGCCGAGCTGGCGTTGGAGCGGACGGTGCTCGCGCCTCAGGTCGAGACCGTGTTCCTCGGCGGCGGGACGCCGACGTTTACCGCACCTGCCCCCCTGGAGCGGCTGCTGGCGGCGCTACCGGACGCCGCCGAGGTGACAGTCGAGGCTAATCCGGAGACTGTGACGCCCGCCCTCGCGCGACTTCTGTCACGAAACCGTGTCAACCGTGTGTCGGTTGGCGCGCAATCGTTCCAGCCGGAGCTTCTCCGCGTCCTGGGACGGCGCGCGCAGCCCGAGGACGTCCGTCGCGCCGTGTACGTTCTCCGTGATGCCGGATTTGACAACATCTCACTCGACCTCCTCTACGGGATCCCGGGCCAGAGCGCCTCCGACCTCGACGCCGACCTCGCCGAGGCTCTCGCGCTCGCGCCCGAGCACCTGTCGTGCTACGAGCTGGAGGCCAAGCCGGGCACGCGCTTCACCCACGCGCACGGTGCCGAGCTCGAGCGCCAAGCCGACTCGATGGAGTCCTACTTCGAGCGGGTCGTCGGGACGCTGACCGCAGCCGGCTACCGCTGGTACGAGACGGCGAATTTCTGCCGGCGGTCTGCCGACGCAGGCGGGCTGGACCTGCGCGCGCGGCACAACCTCGGCTACTGGCTCGGACGAGACTACCTCGGGCTCGGGGTCGGCGCCGTCTCGACAATCGACGGCCTGCGGCGACGGAACACGCCGCGCCTCGGCCGCTACATCGCGGCGCTGGCGGAGGGGTGCCGACCCGAGCGGGACCTGGAACCGCTCGACGAGGGTGTCAAGCGCTCGGAGCGGCTGCTGCTCGGTCTCCGGCTGGACGAGCCGCTGCGGCTTGCCGGGCTCGGCGAGGCGCTCGACCGCGCCGCGCTCGAGCGGCTCGAACTCCTCGGCCTCGCCGCCCGCGAAGGCGTCAACGGCGACGAGACGATCGTGCTCACGGACCGCGGCCGGTTCCTCGGCGGCGGTGTCACGGCCGACCTCCTGGCGTAGCATTTTCGTCGGGAGCGAACCGTGACGGAACAAGGTCCAGGCCTCAGCGAACGCCAGCGGCAGATCCTGATCCGCGTCGTCGAGGAGTACGTCGCGACCGGCCTACCGGTCGGGTCGAAGAACCTCGTCGAGCGGGCCGGGCTGCGCGTCTCGCCGGCGACCGTCCGCAACGAGCTCGCCGAGCTCGAGCACCTCGGCCTGCTCACGCATCCGCATACCTCCGCAGGGAGGGTGCCGACCGACCGTGGGTACCGCTACTACGTCGACCGATTGCTCGAGCGTCGCATGCCCCGTCCGGCGACGTTCCCGCTCGACCTGAGCGCCGCCCGGAGCGAGGTCGAGTCGGCGCTCCAGGCAACGACCGAGATGTTGTCGCAGGTGACGCGGCTGATCGCGCTCGTCTCTGCCCCGCCGCTCCGGGCGGCGACGGTCCGGCATGTCGAGGTCCTCCTCCTGCAGCCCCAGATCGTCATGGTCGTCGTGATCACGTCCACGGGCGGAGTGACGAAGCGCGTCTACGCGTTCGACACCCCGGTCGACCCTGGGCTCGCGTACTGGGCGGCGCAGTACCTGAAAGACCAGCTGGTCGGGCTCTCGCTCGGGAGCGGCCAGCTCCGGCGCCGGCTCGAAGACGTGAGCCTGAACCTGGCCGAGCGGCAGTTCCTCGCCGTGCTCGCGCCCGCGTTCACCGAGACCGAGGACGAGGAGCAGCGCGTCTACGTGGGCGGTGCCGCCGGGCTGCTCGACGAGGTCCGCGACCAGGAGCTCGGCTCGTACCGCTCGCTGATCGAGCTGCTCGAGCGCCGTCGGGCCTTGCTCGACGTGCTCGCCGAGGCGCTCGATCCGCGCCGCCCCTTCGTCCGCGTCGGTGACGAGCTCGCGAATCCCGCCCTGCACGATCTCGCCCTCGTCGGCGCCGCCTACGGGATCGCGAACCGCACCCTCGGCGCCGTCAGCCTGATCGGCCCGACGCGGATGGACTACGACAAGGCGATCCGCACCGTCCGCTCGGCCGCCTCCGAGCTCTCGCGGTTCGCAGAAGTGATCTACGGTGAGAACTGATGGCCACGACCGAACGCGACTACTACGAGCTGCTCGGCGTCTCGCGAACCGCGACCGAGGCCGAGATCAAGAAGGCGTTCCGCGCGATCGCCCGCGAGCTGCACCCCGACGTCTCGGACGACCCGGATGCGGAGGAGCGTTTCAAGGAGATCGTCGAGGCCTACGAGGTGCTCTCCAACGCCGAGCGGCGCGAGCTCTACGACCGCTTCGGCCATGCAGGCCTGCGTAGCCGCGGCTTCGCACCGACGAGCTTCGACTTCGGCACGCTCGGCGACCTCTTCTCGGCGTTCTTCGGCGACGATCTCTTCGGCGTCGGCACGCGCCGGCGCCGTTCGTCCCGGGGCGCAGATGTCGCGGCTGAGATCGAGATCGAGCTCGTGGACGCGGCGAGGGGGATCCAGCGCGACGTGCCGTTCAGGGTGGCGGTCCCGTGTGCGACCTGCGGGGGCAGCGGCGCGGAGCCGGGTACGGCACCGGTGACCTGCCCCACGTGCGGAGGCAGCGGCAGGCTCCAGGAGGTCTCGGACACGGTCTTCGGGCAATTCGTCCGGACGGGCATGTGCGGCCGGTGCGGCGGCACCGGCCGCGTGATCGAGCGGCCGTGCCGCACATGCGACGGCGCGGGCCGTGTGATCGTGGAGCGCTCGCTTGCGGTCGAGATCCCACCCGGAATCCACGACGGACAGCGGATCCGGATCGGAGGCGAGGGGCACGCGGGCGAGCTCGGCGCCCAGGCGGGCGATCTCTACGTCCTCGTCCACGTGAAGTCTGACCCGCGCTTCGTGCGCGAGGGCAACGACCTGTTCGCCACCGTCGACCTGACGATGACCCAGGCGGCGCTCGGTGGGAAGATCGGCGTGCCGACGCTCGAGGGCGAGTTCGAGCTCGAGCTCGAGCCGGGCACGCAGCCCGGCGAGGTTCGCGTCCTCCGCGGGCGCGGGATGCCGGTCCTCCAAGGGCGTGGACGCGGCGACCTCCGGCTGCTCGTCAACGTCGCGGTGCCGAAGCGCCTGACCGAGGAGCAGCGCCGGCTGCTCGAGCAGTTCGAGCAGACGGTCGACGAGGAGACCTATACCCCGGACGACGACGAGGGGTTCTTCGACAAGCTGAAGAGCGCGTTCCGCTGAGGCTGGCCCGGATCTCGGTGACGGTGCCCTCCGCGCAGGCCGAGCGCGCGCGCGCGATCATGATCGAGCTCTTTCCGGAGGGATTCGAGGAGCTCGACCGGGACGGTGGGATCGAGCTCGCGGCCTACACCGACCCGGCCGGAGAGGAGCGGCTGTGGGCCGCCTTCGGCGGCGTCCGCTCGGACGTCGTCGAGGAGGGATGGGAGGACCGCTGGCGCGCATTTCACCGGCCGGTTCGGGTCGGTCCCCTCTGGGTCGGTCCGCCGTGGGAGGAGCCGGACGCCGACGCGATCGCCGTCGTGATCGATCCCGGCCGGGCCTTTGGGACCGGCAGTCACGCGACGACCCGCCTCTGCCTCGAGCTGATGCTCGACCTCCCACGCGGCGGCCTGCTCGACGTCGGATCCGGTTCCGGGGTGCTCGCGATCGCTGCGGCGAAGCTAGGCTTCGAGCCCGTCTACGCAGTGGATCTCGACAGGCAGGCGATCGAGGCGACGATGCGTAACGCCGACGCGAACGGCGTCCTGGTCGACGCACGCGCCGCCGATGCGCTGAACGACCGGCTGCCGGCGGTCGATTGCGCGGTCGTCAATGTCGCGCTCGACCTCGACCGCCCGATCGCCGAGCGCCTCGACTGCACACACCTCGTTACGTCCGGCTACCTCGTCTCCGAAGTTCCGGATTTCCGCGGCTTCCGTCGCGAGGCGAGGCGCGAGGCCGAAGGCTGGGCGGGCGACCTGCACATCCGGACGCAGTAGGGTTCCTCGCCATGGCGACCTTCTCGGTCGACTTCCTCGGCTGCAAGGTCTCGCACGCCGACGCACAGGCGTTGCGCGAGCGGCTGCTCGCTGAGGGCCACGCGGAGCGGTCGGGGGGCGGCGACGTGGCTGTGGTCAACACCTGCTGTGTCACGCACGAGGCTCTGCGCAAGTCGCGCCACGCGGCCTCGCGCGCGGCCCGCACCCACGGCCGGGTGTACGTGACCGGCTGCGGGGCAAGCCTCTCCGCGGACGCCTTCGCCGGCCTCCCGGAGAACGTCGTCGTCGTGGCGCGCTCGAGCGAGGAGACACCCAGGTTCGTTGCCGGCGACGTCGGCGCAATCGGCTGCGTCCAGGGCGAGGCGCGTCTCGAACGCGTGCGTGCGTTCGTGAAGGTGCAGGACGGCTGCAGCTTCTCGTGCAACTTCTGCGTGATTCCGCTCGTGCGCGGCCGCTCGCGGAGCCGCACTGCCGCAGCCGTGCTCGACGAGGTTCGGCGCCGAGTCGAGCAGGGGCATCTGGAGGTCGTCCTCACCGGAATCAACCTCGGCTGCTACCGCGATCGCGAGGCGGGCTACGACCTCGCGCGGCTCGTTCAGGAGGTAGGTGCGACGCCCGGGCTCGCGCGCCTCCGGCTCTCGTCGATCGAGGTCAACCACCTGAGCGAGCAGCTGCTTGCCGCACTGCGCGAGACGCCGACCGTCTCCCGGCATCTGCACGTCCCGCTCCAGTCCGGCGACGACGGCGTGCTGCGTGCGATGGCGAGGCGCTACGACTCGCGAACGTACCTCCGCCGCGTCGCGCTGGCCGCCGACTTCAACCTGACGACTGACGTGATCGTCGGCTTCCCCGCCGAGGACGAGCGCGCGTTCGAGAACACGCTGCGCGTCGTCGATGAGGCGGGCGTGACGAAGGTGCACGTGTTCCCGTACTCCCCGCGGCCGGGAACCGTGACCGCGACGGCGGACACGGTGCCGAAGCCGGTCAAGAAGAAGCGGAGCGCGCGGCTCCGGGCGTTCTCGCACCACGCGTGCCTGCGCCGTTGGCGGGAGAAGGTCGGTGCCGAGGACGTCGTCCTCGTCGACCGGCCGGGGCGCGGCTACGGCGACGACTACTCGCCGTGGCTCGTCGATGCGCCGGTCGGCAAGCTCGTCCGCGTCCGGGGCGCGGCGGTCGTGGAGGAGGGGATCCTCGCCGCATGAGCGTTCCCGACTGCATCTTCTGCCAGATCCACCGCGGCGAGCTTCACGCAACCGTCGTCAACCGCGAGGACGGCCTCCTCGCGATCGAGGACATCAATCCCAAGGCCGCTGTCCATTTCCTCGTCATCCCCGAGCGGCACATCGAGACCTTCCGCGCCATCGGCGAGCTCTCCGCAGAGGAGGGGAAGCGGATGCTCGACTTCGTCGCCGAGACCGCCAAGAAGGCGGGGCTCGAGGAGTATCGCCTGATGATCTTCTGCGGCCCCGGCGCCGGGCAGACCGTCTTCCACCTGCACTGGCACATTCTCGGCGGGCCGATCAGGGGGATGCCGGCATGAGCCTCATCGCCCGCCTCGAGACGGAGCTGACGGCGGCGATGAAGGACCGCGATACCGCTCGGCGCGACGCCCTGCGCCTCATCCTCTCCAGCCTCCGCGCCGCCGAGAAGGAGCTCCAGCGGCCACTGCACGACGACGAGGAGCTGCAGGTCCTGCGGCGCGAGCGCAAGCGCCGGCTGGAGTCGGCGGAGGCCTTCCGCGCGGGCGGCCGCGAGGAGCAGGCCCAGGCGGAGGAGTCGGAGCTCGCGGTGCTGGAGGAGTTCATGCCGGAGCCGCTCTCGGAGGAGGAGCTCGAGGCGATCGTCGACGACGCGATCGCTGAGGTCGGCGCGACGAGCATGCGCGACCTCGGCCGCGTGATGGCCGACGTGATGCCGCAGATCGCCGGGCGGGCGGACGGTTCGGCGGTCAGCCAGATCGTCCGCGAGAAGCTGGCCTGACCGTGGCCGCGGAGAAGGTGAACCTCGGCGAGAAGCTCGCGCTCTTCTCGGATCATTTCGCCCCGCGGGTCGTTGCGACGTTGAACGACTACAACGTGATGCTCGTGAAGGTGCGCGGCGAGTTCGTCTGGCACAGCCACCCTGCGACAGACGACTTCTTCCTCGTGCTCGAAGGACGGCTGGCGATCGATCTGCGCGACCGGACGGTGTTTGTCGAGACGGGCGAGCTCTTTGTCGTTCCGGCCGGCGTCGAGCACCGCCCGAGGGCAGAGGAAGAGGCCCACGTGCTTCTGATCGAGCCGCGGGAGACGGTGAACACCGGCGACGCTCCACCGAGCGAGCTGACGAACCGGGCTCGGCCGATCTGACCGGTTGGGCACGGCCTTTTCGGCCAATGCCGCTTCTAGCTGCTCCCGGTGTGCCCAGCCTCCTCCCCACGGCGATCCTAATCTCGAAACCGTCACGAGCGTGTCGAGCCCGAGTGCCGAGATGGTGACGACCGACGAACCGCGTTGCCGCCGGCTGCCCGCCGTCCGCGATTCTCGCGCCTAGACTGTCCTGCGTTGCAGGAAGTTCTCTCGATCTCGAACGACGTCGCGGCCGAGCTCGCCGGCGTCGGCGACGGCGTGCTCGGGGCGCTCCGCGAGCGGCTCCACTGCACGATCCGACTCCGGGGCAACCAGCTGACCCTCGAGGGCGACGACACGCGCGTCGCAGAGGCCAAAGCGGTCGTTGACGAGCTCGTCGAGCTCGTCGAGGGCGGTCACGAGATCGGCCCGAGCACGGTCGACGCCGTGCTTGGCGCGCTCGACCAGGCCGAGGACATCCGCGACGTCTTCGAGGACGTTGTCTGGCGCCACCGCGGCAAGAAGATCGCGCCGAAGACGGTCAACCAGAAGCACTACGTCGACGCTATCCGCAACCACACGATCACCTTCGCGATCGGGCCCGCGGGCACAGGTAAGACCTACCTGGCGATGGCTCTTGCGGTCGCGGCGCTGTCCGAGAGGGAAGTCGGGCGTATCATTCTCACGCGCCCGGCCGTCGAGGCGGGGGAGCGGCTCGGCTTCCTCCCCGGCGACCTCCTCGCGAAGGTAGACCCGTACCTGCGCCCGCTCTACGACGCGCTCTATGACATGCTCGACGCCGACCGCCTGACGACCTACATGGAACGGGGCGCGATCGAGGTCGCCCCGCTCGCGTTCATGCGCGGCCGGACGCTGAACGACTCCTTCATCATCCTCGACGAAGCGCAGAATACGACCCCGGAGCAGATGCAGATGTTCCTGACACGGCTCGGCTTCGGCTCGAAGGTAGTCGTCACGGGCGACGTCACGCAGATCGACCTCCCGCAGGACCAGGCGTCCGGCCTGATCTCCGTGCAGAACGTGCTCGGGACGATCGACGGCATCGCGTTCGTCACCTTCAGCCACGCGGACGTCGTCCGCCACAAGCTCGTCCAGCGGATCGTCGAGGCCTACCGGGAGCATGCGGAGGCGACGGGTACGCAGCGCCGCCGGTGATCGAGGTCGAGGTCTCGAACCGGAGTGGCGTGGAGGTCGAGGGTGACGCTGCTGCCGAGCTTGCCCGCCGCGTGCTCACGGGCGAGGGGGTCGAGGACGCAGAGCTCGGTATCGCCTTCGTCGCCTCGGATGAGAGCCGCGTGCTGAAACGAGAGCACCTCGGAATCGACGAGGAGACCGACGTGCTCTCGTTCCCGATCGACGGGCGCGACCCGCTCCCGCCGGAGGTGCCGCGTCAGCTCGGCGACGTCGTGCTCTGCCCCGCGGTCGTCGGCGAAGCGTGGCGGCGTCCGCTCGCGCACGGCCTGCTCCACCTGCTCGGCTACGAGCACGGGCCGGAAATGGAGGCACGCGAGGAGGCCTACGCCTCGTGAACGTTCGCCGCCCCTCGCTTCGGGAACGGCTCCGCGGCAACGGCAGCGGGCAGGGCGTCCTCCTGCCCGGCCACGGACGTCGGCGGATGTCGGTGATCGAGAGCTTCAACTACGCCGTCGAGGGGATCATCCACGTCCTCCGCACACACCGGAACATGCGCTTGCACTTCGCAGCGGCGCTGATCGTGCTGGTGCTCGCGCTCGCGCTCGGCGTCTCGCGGATCGAGCTCATCGTCCTGCTGATCTCGATTGCCTTCGTCCTGATCGCCGAGATGATCAACTCTGCGATCGAGGCCGCGATCGATGTCGCGACGAGCTCGTTCGACCCGCTGGCGAAGCTGGCGAAGGACATCGCCGCGGGGGCCGTCCTGATCGCGTCGATCAACGCGGTCGCGGTCGGCTACCTCGTCTTTTCCGGGCAGGTGCAGGAGTCGGGCGACAACCTCGTCGACCGCCTGCGGGATGCGCCCGCGAAGCTGACGATCATCGCGCTCGCGATCGTCGTCTTCCTCGTGATCGCGACGAAGGCCCTTACCGGCCGTGGCACCCCGCTGCGCGGCGGACTTCCTTCCGGGCATGCGGCGGTCGCGTTCGCCGCCTGGATGGCGGTGACCCAGATGCTCGACCCGAGCGAACACCGGTTCCTCGTTTCGGTGATCGTGCTCGGCGTGGCATCGCTCGTCGCCTACAGCCGGGTCGAGACCGGCATCCACTCGGCGCTCGAGGTTGTCTACGGCGGCCTGCTCGGGGCCGGCGTCACCCTGTTCGTCTTCCAGATCTTCTCGTGATCGACGAGACCGACAGAGAGCTGTACAAGCGGACTCTGGAGATCGCCAAGCGCGCGTACGCGCCGTACTCGAACTTCCACGTCGGCGCGGTTCTCCGCGCCCGCGACGGGACGCTCTTCGACGGCGTGAACGTCGAGAACGCCGCGTACCCGCTCGGCGTCTGCGGGGAGAAGAGCGCCTACGTCGCCGCCGTCACGGCCGGCTACAAGCCCGGCGACTTCGACCTGATCGTGATCAACGCCTCGCCGTGCGGCGGCTGTCGCCAGTGGCACGTCGAGTTCAAGGTCGACCGCGTCGTGTACGCAAGGGGCGAGGGGGAGCTCGTCGAGCACACGCCGGACGAGCTGCTGCCGGACACGTTCGTGCTGTGACGGTGACCGTCCGGCGCGCTGCGCCTGCGGACTTCGACCGCGTCTGCGAGATCGCGATCGGTGCAAAGGGGCACCGGTGGCACGACCGCGACTTCGTCGGCCGTTGGGGCGCGGGCCTGACGTTCTCCTCGGATCGGGAGTGCTGGGTCGCCGAGGCCGACGGAAGAGCCCTCGGCTGGGCGGCACTGATCCCGCCCCGCGAGAAGGTCGGTGGGCGGAAGCCGCGCAATCGCGTCACGGGGTAGGGGCAGGTCGTGCCGTTGATGGGGATCGACCTGTGAGATCCGGCTTCGTCGCCGTCGCCGGGCGGCCGAACGTCGGCAAGTCGACGCTCGTCAATGCGCTGTGCGGCGGCAAGGTCGCGATCGTCTCCGACAAGCCGCAGACGACGCGCCGCCGCATCTTCGGGATCGCGAACGGCGAGGACTACCAGCTCGTCCTCGCCGACCTGCCCGGTTTCCAGCGGCCGCGCGACCCGCTGACGGAGCACATGCAGCGGACGGTCGACGCCTCGTTCGAGGACGTCGACGCCGTGCTTTTCGTCGTGGACGCGCGCGACCGGATCGGCGCCGGAGACCGCTTCATCGCCACCCGAATCTTCGGCCTCGGCGTGCCGGTCGTGATCGCCGTCAACAAGGTCGACCGGTTGAAGCCCGGTCACATCGCCTCGCAGATGCAGACCGCTGCCGAGCTCGGCGGGTTCCACGCGTTGCACCCGGTGAGCGCGAAGACGGGCGACGGGGTGGCGGAGCTCCACGACGAGCTCGTCGGCCTGCTGCCCGAGGGGCCGCTGTACTACCCGCGCGACCAGCGCACGGACCTCTCCGCGGAGACCCAGATCGCGGAGCTCATCCGCGAGAAGTCGCTTCGGCTCGTCCGCGAGGAGGTGCCGCACGCGATCAGCGTCGAGGTCGAGGAGCTGGAGGAGAAGGTCGTGCGCGCCGCGCTCTATGTCGAGAGCGGGTCGCAAAAGCAGATCCTCGTCGGCAAGGGCGGCTCGATCGTGCGACGGATCGGGACCGAGGCGCGTCCCGAGATCGAGGCCCTGCTCGGCCGAACTATCTTCCTCGACCTGCAGGTGAAGGTCCGGCCGCGCTGGCGCAGGGACGAGGCGATGCTCGAGCGTCTCGGCCTCTGATCGCTGCCGTCGGCGACCGAGGAGGGCCCTCGCTCCTCGACAGTGGGAATCCATCCCCGTCTCGTCCCCGCAGGCCGTGTCCGGCGACCCCGAGAGGCCGGTTCTCGGGCGCTGCGGCGTCCTTCGCCCCCACCCAGGGTGGGGGCCGAACCCCCTTCCCCTACCGGCGAGCATACATCGGCAGAAGGTACGTGTCTGCGCCGATTTTGTGTGTATTTCCCCCGTTTGTGGCCAGTTTGCGCGTGTCCGACGGTGTGGCTAGCCGTATGGCCGGTCCGGCGGCGCTGTGCCACCATGAAGACGTGACCACCGTTCTGATCGTCGACGATCACCCGAGTTTTCGCTCCAGCGCGCACGCGCTCCTCGAGGCGGAAGGGTTCGAGGTCGTAGGCGAGGCTGCGGACGGAGCGTCGGCGATCGAGGCGGTCAAGCGGCTGCATCCGGAGGTCGTGCTCCTCGACGTCCAGCTGCCCGACATCGACGGCTTTGAGGTGACCAGGCGTCTGACCTCGAATGGCGGCGGCCCCAGCGTCGTCCTCGTGTCGAGCCGCGAGCTGAGCGATTACGGCCCGCTCGTCGACGGCAGCGGCGCACGCGGATTCCTCCCCAAGAACGAGCTCTCGGGGGCCGCGGTTGCAGCGCTCGTGAAGTGAAGCTGACCACCTCCAGGCTCTGGCTCGGCGTCTTCCCGGCGATCATGGGCATCGCCGTGGTCGGCGCGGTGATGGCCGCGGACTCGGATCACGAGTCGCAACCGATCGCGATGGCCGTGATCCTGCCCCTGATCGGTCTCGTCTTCGCGATCAGCGGACTGATCGCGAGGACGATCAGGCCGAAGAACGGAACCGGCCTGCTGCTCAGCCTCGTCGGGTGCCTCTGGCTCGTCAACGCGTTCTGGGAGAGCAACTCCCGGTGGGTGGTGGGGCTCGCGGCCATCTTCGGCAGCCTGTTCCTCGGCGCATTCGTCCACCTGATGCTCGCCTACCCGGAGGGCCGGCTGGGATCCGCGCTCGAGCGACGGCTGATCACGGGCCTCTGGCTGACCGCATTCCTCGCCGGTGCGCTGCCCGCCGTCTTCACCCGGAAGTTCGACAACTGCAAGGGCTGCCCCGACAACCCGATTCTGATCGCCGACGAGGAGCGGTTCTCCAACGTCCTACAGGCGGTCTTCACCGTGCTCGGTTTCGTGATCTTCCTCGGCGTGATCGTGCTGATCGTCCGGCGCTGGCGGCGGGCGACGCCGGCCCAGCGCCGGGTCCTCGGCCCGGTCTACCTCTCGGGCGGGGTCGCGACAGTGCTCGTCACGGCGCTCTTCCTCGTCAGCTCGTTCTCCAACTCGGCCGGGAACGTGCTCGGGGCGGTGGCCTTCACGGCGTTCGGCCTGGTTCCTCTCTTCTTTCTCGCCGGGCTGCTGCAGACGCGGTTGTCCCGACCGGGGCCCCGGCTGCTGCGCGAGGTTCCGGACGAGCCGACGCCAGAGGAGGCCCAGGCCGGCCTACGCAGCGTGCTCGGCGACCCGACGCTCCAGTTCCTGACCTGGCTCGACGAGACGGGCGGCTACCTCGACGCCCGCGGCAACCCGACCGAGCTCGTGCCCGACACCGCGCGGCGCGTGACGACGCCGATCGACACCGAGGACGGCCGGCCGTTGGCGGCACTCGTCCACGACTCAGCGCTCCGGCACCACCCGGCGCTCCTCGACGAGGTCGTCTCGACCGCTCGGCTCGCGATCCAGAAGGACCGCGGGCTGCAGGCGCTGCGGCGCAGCGAGGCTCGCAGCCGCGCCCTCCTCGACGCGCTGCCCGACCTGATGTTCCGGATTGCCCGCGACGGCACGTATCTCGAGGTGAAGGGCGACGCGTCCGCTCTGGTCGTGCCTCGGGAGCGGCTGATCGGCTCGACCGTGCAGGACGTGCTTCCTCGGGACGTCTCCGAGACGTTCCTGGAGGCGCTGGCGGCGCGGCGGCGGGGCGTCCAGACGATCGAGTACCGGCTGACGATCGACGGGGAGCCGCGCGATTTCGAGGCACGCCTTGTGCCGAGCGGCGATGACGAGGTCGTCGTGATCGTCCGCGACTTCACCGACCGGACCCGGCTCGAGCAAGAGGCGGCGCACCGCCTTGCCGCGATCCAGCGCGAGCAGGAGTTCACGCGCGCGGTCGTCAACGTCGCCCCGGTGATCTTTCTGCTCGTCGATCCCGCGGGAGGGATCGTGCGCTTCAACGACCACACCGAGCGACTGTTCGGCATCAGGGACGACGACCAGGTCCGCGGCCGGAAATGGTGGGACGTCTTCCTCCCGGAGGAGAACCGCGCCCACGCGCAGAGCTACAGCAGGCAGATGAACGCGGGCGCGGATCAGCTCACCCGCGAGTCCGAGTGGCAGGCGCTCGACGGCTCGCGCCCGGTGATCCGCGCGACCGTGCTGCGCGTCTTCGACGGCGACGGCAATCTGCGGTTCCTGATTTGCGGGCAGGATCTGACCGAGCTCGTCGTGAAGCGCAGGGAGCTCGAGGAGCAGCGGGACTTCCTCACCGCCGTCGGCCGGGCGACGCCGAGCCTGCTGGTGATCGTCCACGAGGACGGTGTCGTCGCGCCCGAGGGCGTCAACTACGCCTTCCGCGAGCTCACCGGCTACGAGGACGCGGACGTGATCGGCAAGCCCTTCTGGGATCTGGTCGCGCCGCCGGAGCTCGTCGAGGAGGTCAAGGAGGCGTTCGCGGAGCAGGTCGAGAGCGGAGTCAGCGTCGAGCACGAGACCGCGTGGATCGGCCGGAGGGGCAACTGGCGGATCGTCGCGTGGTGGCTGCGCCCGCTCGCCCAGCAGAGCGGCAAGTTCGTCGTCTGCGGGACGGACGTCACCGAGCGCAAGGCGCAGGAGGCCGAGCTCCGCGCCTCGCGGTCGCGAATCGTGGAGGCGGCCGACGACGCGCGCCAGCGGCTCGAGCGGAACCTCCACGACGGCGCCCAGCAGCGACTCGTCTCGCTGTCGCTTGCGCTCCGGCTCGCCCAGGCGAGGCTCCAGGACGATCCGGCGGGGGCCGATCAGATCCTCAGTGCCGCCGGCGAGGAGCTGACGCGTGCGCTGGCTGAGCTCCGCGAGCTCGCCCGCGGGATCCACCCGGCGGTCCTGACCGATCGCGGGCTGCCGGCGGCCCTCGAGGCGCTCGCCTCCCGGGCGCCACTCCCGGTCGAGCTGTCGACCAGCCTCGACGAGCGCCTGCCCGGACCGGTCGAGGCGGCGGCGTACTACGTCGTCGCGGAGGCGCTGACGAACGTCGCCAAGTATGCCGACGCGACCGCGGTCCGGGTGCGCGCGGAGCGCAACGACGGCCGCGTCCTCGTCGAGGTCGCGGACGACGGCGTCGGCGGTGCCGATCCGGCGCTCGGCTCGGGTCTGCGCGGGCTCGCCGACCGGGTCGAGGCGCTCGACGGCCGGCTCGACGTCGAGAGCGCGGCGGGCGGCGGGACGAAGGTACGGGCCGTGATCCCGGTCACAGCGTCGTAAGCTGGCCGCGATGGGACTCCCGACGGGCACGGTCACGTTCCTGTTCACCGACATCCAGGGCTCCACCGAGCTGGTCGGGCGGCTCGGCGATGCCTATTCCGGCGTGCTCGAGGACCACCGGCGGCTCCTCCGCGAGGCCGTCAGCAAGGCCGAGGGCACGGAGCTCGACTGCCGGGGCGACGAGTTCCTGTTCGTCTTCAGAGATGCGGGCCGCGCGGTCGAGACGGCGGTCAGGGCACAGCACGCGCTCGCAGCGCACGAGTGGCCGAGGGGCACCGCCGTCGAGGTGCGGATGGGACTCCACTCGGGCGAGCCGACGATCCAGGGCTCGAGCTACGTCGGCCTCGACGTGCACCGCGTTGCCCGCATCGCATCCGCCGGGCACGGCGGCCAGGTGCTCCTCTCCCAGCGGACGCGCGAGCTTGCCGGAGTGGAGGCCCGTGACCTGGGCGAGCACAGCTTCAAGGGGCTCCGGGCGCCAGAGCGGGTCTACCAGGTGCTCGCGGACGGCCTGCGCGAGGACTTCCCGGCGCTCCGTGTCGACGGCGGAAGAACAGAGGCGCCCGCGTCGAACGGTACGCGGATGCGCGTCGTCGTCGCTGAAGACTCCGTGCTCCTGCGCGAGGGGATCGCGAGGCTGCTCGAGGACGCCGGCTTCGAGGTCGTCGGCCAGGCGGGCACCGGCGAGGAGCTGATGCTGAAGGTGCGCTCGTACAAACCGGCAGTCGCGATCGTCGACATCCGGATGCCCCCCACGCAGACGGACGAGGGGCTGCGCGCGGCGAAGGAGATCCGGGAGAAGCACCCGGAGACCTCGGTGCTCGTCCTCTCGCAGTACCTCGAGCCTGCCTATGCCTTCGAGCTCCTCTCCGAGAGCGCCGAGGGCGTCGGCTACCTGCTCAAGGATCGCGTGGCGGACGTCCCCGAGTTCGTGGCGGCGGTCAAACGGGTCGGCGAGGGCGGCTCGGCGCTTGATTCCTCGGTGGTCTCGCGGCTCGTCGGCCGGCACCGTCAGGACGACCCGATCGACCAGCTCACCCCGCGCGAGCGCGAGGTGCTCGAGCTGATGGCCGAGGGGTTGTCCAACATCGCGATCGCGGAACGCCTGGTCGTCACCGAGCGCGCGGTCGAGAAGCACGTCACGTCGATCTTCGGGAAGCTTCGGCTCAGAGCGGACTCCGAGCACCACCGCCGCGTCCTGGCAGTGCTCGCCTTCCTGCGCGCGTAGACCTCGCGCGGCCACTTGCGAACATCGAAAGGTCAGTCGAGCTCGGCCTCGCCGCGCTGCACGGGCTGGCCCAGGACGTTCGCGTCGCTACTCGCTCGGCGGCAGCTTCGGGATCGGGTCTGTCGCTGCTGCCTTTCGAAGTGGGGACAGCCACACCCTCGGACGCCTGCTGGCTCCATTACCGCGCGGGCCGCCTGGCCGCAGACTCGGCGCAATGACATGCAGCACAGACCAAGGAGGAACATTGAGCGCAGCAGTCGCATACGCAACCCCCGACATCACCGAAGACGCGGCCGCTCCGGCCGTGGTCGCCGCCGCCGAGCTCCGTCGCCGCTACGGCGAGGGCGACAC
>JBKOVL010000249.1:0-5911 GCA_046723895.1 Actinomycetota bacterium
TCGAGGCAACGAACTTGGGGAGGGCGTTCATCCTGACGCCGAACTCACCCTCCTCTTCCTCCTGCGAGGGCCAGGCAGCGGCGAAGCCTTCGTACGTGACGCGCCCCAGCAACAGCGCATCGCTCGCGAAGAGTTGGTCGGACTGATACTTCGCGAGCTCGTCGTTGAAGAAGGCGCTCGACCAGCCACCCTGCTCGATCTCTCCGACTCCGCCGGGATCCGTCATCACTCCGTCGAGGGTCACGTATTCCGCTGCGACGATCTTCCTCATCACACGCTCCTTTCACGATTGTCCCTGGGGCGCTCGGCAAAGGCGCTGCCATGTCAGCGGTGCGTTGCCCCTCAGAGCTAGCGTACGGCGGCCCAGATCGCGGTGGATGCGCCGTGCGGCGCGGTCATCAAGGCTCCCGCGACCACCATATCCCACCGATACTATCGAAGCGATATGATCACGCGCCCGCTGCCATGAGCGAGCCGCTCAAGGCGACGTCGCCCTGGCGCGCCTTCGGCGTACTGGCGATTGCCGTCTTCCTGGCGATCCTCGACCTGTTCATCGTCAACATCGCCTTCCCCGACATCCGCCGCAGCTTCCCTACGGCAAGCCTCTCGGACCTCTCCTGGATCCTGAGCGCCTACGCGATCGTCTTCGCAGCCGTGCTCGTCCCGGCCGGCAAGCTCGCCGACATCGTCGGGCGCAAACGCGTCTTCCTCGCCGGACTGCTGCTCTTCCTCACGGGCTCAGCGTTGTGCGCGGCGGCGCAGTCGCTCGGCTTCCTGGTCGGCGCCCGCGTCGTGCAGGCGGTCGGCGGCGCGACGCTGACGCCGACCTCGCTCGGGCTGGCCCTGCCCCTGTTCCCGCCCCGCAAGCATGCCGTCGTGATCGGGCTCTGGGCGGCGATCGCCGGCGTCGGCGCCGCCGCCGGCCCTGTGCTGGGTGGGCTGCTGGTCGAGGCCAGCTGGCGTTGGATCTTCCTGATCAACCTCCCGCTCGGCCTCTTCGCCGCCGTTCGCACGGCCCAGATCATCCCGGAAATCCGCGACCCCGAGCAGAGGCGCTTCCCCGACCTGCTCGGCAGCCTGCTGCTGATGATCGCGATCGGCTCGCTCACCCTCGGGCTGGTCAAGGGACCGGACTGGCACTGGGACGGGCGCTCGATCGGCGCCTTCGCCATCTCCGCCGTCCTGCTCGTCCTGTTCACGCTCCGCTCGGCGCGCCACCCGGCGCCGGTCGTCGAGTTGCCGCTGCTGCGACCGCCGGCCTTCGCCCTCTCGTCGCTCTCGGCGCTGCTCTTCTTCGCAGCCTTCGCCGTTCTGCTGCTCGCCAACGTCCTCTTCCTGACCGAGGTCTGGCACTACTCGGTCACCCGCGCCGGCTTCGCCTTCTTCCCCGGCCCGCTCACGGCCGCCATCGTCGCCGGCCTCGCCGGCCGGCTCGCCGATCGCTTCGGCAGCGCCAGAGTCGGCGCCCCCGGCGGGATCATCTTCGCGATCGCCAGCCTCTGGTTCCTCCTCGTTCTCGGCGACGATCCCCACTACCTCGGCCGCTACCTGCCCGGGATGCTGCTCGGCGGCACCGGCATCGGGCTGATCCTGCCCGCGTTCACCACCCTCGCCGCGTCTACCCTCCCCGAGACGCGCCTCTCCACCGGCATCGGCGTCCAGACCACCTTCCGCCAGATCGGCGCCGCGCTCGGGCTCGCCGCCTTCGTCGCGATGGTCGGCGACGCTAGCCTCGCGACCACGAGCGACTACCGCGACCCCTGGCTGTTCATGGCGATCGCCGCCGCCGGCTCCGGCCTCATCCTCACACCCCTCTTCGGGCACCGGCCGAGGGCGCCGGCAGTCGAGACCGAGACGCCCTCACAAGAGTCCGATGCCGGGCACGCCGGCGAAGCAGGTGCCCAGAACCGCGCAGGCGAGGCCTGAAGGAGTCGGTTGTGTTTTCAGCCAGCCGGGTTGATCAACCGCCGCGACTCGCCGAGGGCGTCACGTGCCACCGAGTTCGGCGGCGAAGGCCTTGGCGAACAGTCTGATCGCAGCCGCCCTGCCTTCCAGCTGGATTTCCGTACGAGGGAGTTTTCGGGCTCCCCGCGCGACCAGGAATCGGGCCCACGCTTCGAGCGTCGCCTCGACGACGAGGTCGGCGGACTCCGTGTCGCCGCGCGCAAGCGTCCAGGCGCCGTCGCGGTGGCGGATCGTGTAGCGGTCCTTGGGCGAAAAGCGCCAGACCCAGGTCACCGGGCGGGGGAGCCGTCCGGCGTGCCCACCGAGGAAGACCTTGGTGCCGATCATGAGCGGCGTGGGGTGGACGGGCTCATCGGCCTGGTAGGCGAGCGCGTGATCCATCCCCCAGAGCGTCAGTGCGTCCACTACCGGCACGAGGTCGAGGCCCGCTTCGGTGAGCCGATACCAGACATCGCGGCCCCTGCCGGGCGGCTCGCGCGTCAGCACACCGGCGGCTTCGAGCCGGCGGAGGCGGTCGGTGAGCCGGGTCGGCGTGATATCCGAGAGGCTGCGGACGAGATCGGTAAAGCGCTGCGGTCCCAGGATCAGGTCGCGTACGACGAGCAGCGACCACCGCTCGCCGACGATCTCCAGCGCGCGCGCCATCATGCAGAAGTGTCGATAGATGTGACGGGAATCCATGTCCCGACCCGACCGCTACCGACTCGATGCTATCGCGCCGGTAGCGATCGCGCTTTGCTCAGTCGCATTTGACGCGACCGCTCGGCTGGTCCGACGGCCGGCGCGGTTACCTTCGCTCGCTGTCGAGCAAGGCCATTTGCTGAGCGTTGTACCGCTCGCCCGCGACCGCGTCCGGCGGCACGGCCTCCTCGAGCTGTGCGAGCTCGTCGGCGCTGAGGGCGAGGTCGAGTGCGCCGAGCGCCTCCATCAACCGGTCGCGCGTGCGGGCGCCGACCAGCGGGACGACGTCGTCGCCGCGGGAGAGCACCCAGGCGATCGCCAGCTGCGCGGCGGTCGCGCCCTTGTCGTCGGCCATCGCGCGCAGGCGCTCGACGAGCGAGAGATTGCGGTCGACGTTGTCGTCGCTGAAGCGCGGGGCGAAGTTGCGGAAGTCGCCCGGCGCCAGAGTCCGCTCTCTCGACCAGTGACCGCTGATCAAGCCGCGGGAGAGCACGCCGTAGGCGGTGATCCCGATCCCGAGCTCACGGCAGACCGGGAGGATCTCGGGCTCGATTCCCCGCGAGATCAGCGAGTACTCGATCTGCAGAGCGACCACGGGGTGCGCTCGATGGGCGCGGCGCAGCGTCTCCGCACCGGCCTCGGAGAGGCCGAGGTGGCGCACGTGGCCGGCCTGCACGAGCTCGGCGATCGCGCCGACCGTCTCTTCGATTGGAACGTTCGCGTCGACCCGGGCGGGGCGGTAGATGTCCACGTAGTCGGTTCCCAGGCGGGTCAGCGTGTGGCTGAGGAAATTTTTCACCGCCGGCGGCCGGCCGTCGTTGCCGACGATCTGGCCGTCCGGATCGCGCATCACGCCGAACTTGACGCTCAGGACGACCTGCTCGCGGGCTCGGCCCCGCAGGGCGTCGCGCAACAGCAGCTCGTTGTGGCCCATGCCGTAGAAGTCGCCGGTGTCGATCAGGCTGATCCCGGCCTCGAGCGCGGCGTGCACCGTGGCGATGCTCTCGGCGTCGTCGGCGGGGCCGTACGCGCCGGACATGCCCATGCAACCAAGGCCGAGCGCCGAGACCCACGGCCCGGACGAGCCGAGACGGCGTCTCTCGATCGCCTGGCTACTCATCGCGAGCTTCGGTGTCGAGCTCGTGGTTCCAGATGATCTCCCACAGGTGGCCGTCGGGGTCGGAGAAGTAGCCGGAGTAGATTCCCCAGGGGCGCTCGTGTGCGGGGCCGGTCAGGGTCGCACCGGCAGCCCCGGCCCGAGCGAGCAGTGCGTCCACGTCCCCCTTGCTCGCGACCACATGGCCGATGCTGAACTCGCCGGTCTTTGGCGGTCCCAACGGCACGTCGGCGTCCTTCGCCAGCTCGCTGCGCGGGTAGAGCGCGAGGATGAGCCCGCCGCTCAAGTGGAACATTGCCACCGCGCCGGCGGGGTTGTCGTCGTCGCCGGCGAACTCGGTGCCGACCACGCCGGCCGTCTCCAGCCCGAGGCCGTCGCGGTAGAAGGTGAGCGCTCGATCAAGGTCGCTTACGGCGAGCGTGACGACGTGGATCCGCTGTTCCATTCTTCTTCCTCCCATTTGACGGGCGGCCGGTCATCCGATTTGGTACCTGATGTGGGCGACCCTGCGCGGCCTAGACCGGCTCGCTCCTCGACGCGCTTGAACGCGCGTTGCAAGGCTCACGACTGCGCTGAGGCGGCGCGCTTTCGCGCGCGGTGCCGCCGCATCTTGTGCACGCTGCCGCAGGTCGCCATCTCGCACCACGTACCGGCGTGGTTGCGCGAGCGGTCGTAAAACGCCCAGCGGCACTCCTCGTTCCAACAGGCCTTGAAGCGACTCCAGGTGCCGTCTGCGAGCGCGCCCAGCATCGCGCACAGGTAGCGACCGAGAATCGCATCGACGCCGTCGGCCGCCGTCGTGAAGCCGAGCGTGTCGCCCGCTTCGTCGACCACCGGTCGCACGCGGCAGCGGACGAGGGCGCGGTTGATATGCGTTGCGGTACCGTCCGGGAGCGGGACGCCGTTGTTCGCGGCAAGCAGAGAGCGGAATGTCTCGCGCAGCGCAACGGCGTTGGCCAGGTCGGCCTCGTCGGCCCGCGCTCGAGGTGCTTCGCCGAGGCCGTTGGCGGCAAACCACTGCATCAGCTCGCCCGGCGTCGAAGAGCGCATGTCGTTGACGAACCGCTCGACCAACCCGAGCTCACCAGGCGCAGTCGGACGCTCGAGCCTCACGTCGTCAGTGTAACCAACGTTGCGATTTGGTTGGTAATCCATTACCATCGTGCTTGCTTGGCCGGTAACAGGACAAAATCGGTTTCACGCGGCCGCATCGGCTTACGAGGCCACTGTCTTTCGATGAGAGGAGAAACGTGATCGTTCGCCCCATCCGGTCAGGAGAACGCGTGCAGTTCGCGGCGATCGACGAGAGTGGGGTGCTGAAAACCCATCTCGACGAAGCGTTCGCGAGCGGAGCGACGAGCGAGCGCTGGTGCCTGGTCGCCGAACGGGATGGGTGCTGGGTCGGCCGCGTCTTCCTGCGCGGGCCGGCGGGTCTCGGCGAGATCTTCGTCCACTTCTTCGATGTCGCCGTCGACGAGGCAGACGCGGACGGGACCGCGCAAGCGCTGATCCAGGCTGCTCTCGACGCGCTGGCGGGCGACGACCCGCGGACGGTCCTCTTCGCGCTCGACGAGGAGCATCCCTGGCATCCCGAGCCTGCCCGCCGGCACAGCTGGTTCCGGAAGGCCGGCTTCGAAATGGGCCGGCGCGCCCGACGCTGGGAATGGCCCCACTCGGCCGTCGCTGGTCCAGACTCGGGACGCCTGACGTTCCGGCCGCTGGGCCAGGTCGGCGAAGAGGCCTTTCGCCGGGCGGTCGCCCGGGTCTTGGACGGTACGCTCGATCGCCGGCTCCAGGAGGGGCGGGCGCGCCTCGGGCGAGAGGGGGACGCCGCCGAGCACTTTCGACTCCTCGCCGGCCTCGCCCACGATCCGGACTGGCTCCAACTCGCGTACGACACCGACGAGAGCCTCGTGGGGCTCTTCACGGTGGGCAAGGCGATCGGTGTCGCGTTCATCACCCTTGTCGGGGTGGTGCCCGAGCGACGGGGGCAAGGCTACGTCGACGACCTGGTCGCCCGTGCGACCGGTCTTCTGCTCGAGGCACAGGAAGAGACGATTCGCGCGGACACCGACATCGCGAACGAGCCGATGGCCAAGGCATTCGCTCGGGCTGGATTCGTGAACTTCATGACCCGCACCGAATACG
>JBKOVL010000289.1:0-15130 GCA_046723895.1 Actinomycetota bacterium
GAATCACGCCCCGAGCAAGTCGCTGGGCGGCGGGCAGTCGCACCTGATCGCCGGCTGGAGCTGGGGCGACATGGCCTCGGCGGGGGGCGACTAGTCACCGCACCCGCCTCGAATGGCCCGCGCGCCTGCAGCTCACCGAGACAGGGCGCTTGACGATCTACGGGCTCTAGAGATCGATCCCAGCCTCTTTCAGGCGTAGTTTCCGCTGGCCGAGGGCGACCGCAACCACACACAGTTGAGGTGAAAACGGCTTGAACAAGCGGCGGGGCTGGGATTCGAACCCAGGAGCCCCGTGAAGGGCCAACGGTTTTCATGACCGCCCCGTTCGACCGCTCCGGCACCCCGCCCGGGAGAGTAGTTAACCGGATGCGCTCGCCGACTCGTCGGCGAGGACCCAGAAGCGGTCTCCTCGCTCTGCCTCGAGCTTCGCCAGCTGCTTCCGGTGGATCTCTCGGACGCGCGCCGGCGTGATCGCCTCGTCGGGGCTGACCTCTTCGATCACGAGACTCGTCTTGTCCTCGTACAGATGCTCGCCGGCGAGGCGCGCGCGCTCGTCGTACGGCCAGATGAACGACTGCCGGCTCGATGCGTGGTACAGCGCTTCGGAGTCGCCGACGTCGTAACCGATCACCCGGAGGTCGGCGCCCCGAGCGAGCTGGTGAAACGTGATCTCGTCGCAGATGCCCCAGTCGGCAACTGCGAGCCGGTCGTCGGAGTGCCAGAGCACGGCCTCGCCCACGCTCCGGTAGAAGGCCAGCACCCCCTCCTTCCCTCTGATCACCGCCGGGTTCGCCCCCCCAGGCGACCCGGTAGACCGGCTCGGTCGACCATCATGTCCGGCGCCACGATCTGCTCGTACTCGCCCGCGCCCTCGAGGTGAACATGGCGCCAGAAGTTGAGGAGAATGGCGCGGTGAAGCGGGTCGGTCGTCCGTTCCAGCAGCTCGGCGGTCGGGATCATGCACTCGTACACCGCTTGCTCGAACCTGTTCACGCCGCTATGCGATCAGTTCGAATTTCCGTAAGGCGTCGCTGAGGCGGTCGCCGGGGACGAACTCGCACGAGTGAGCCCAAAGCCCCTTGACCTGCTTGACGTCTGCGGATCGGTTCTTGGCCTTGATCTGCTTGTAGAGCTTGCCCGTCTGGTTCGTTGCCTGGTTGCCGACGACCGTGTCGTGGCTGCTCCAGTAGAGGCGGAGCGGAAACGGGAGATGGGCGAGACGGTCGACGTAGTTGAGAGGGTTTCGCTCGTTCCAGAGCGACGGCTTGCGCGGGAGCTCGCTCAGAAGCTCGGCGATCGTCATGTGCCTTTGCTGCTTCGTGTTGAAGAAGGTGGCGTCTTGGCGGAAGCCGCGAAGGTTGGCCGGCTTCGCGTCGATCTCCTGGATCATGCGCGCTGCTACACCCTGCGGGTCGGCGCCATGGGTGGCCGGCAGACTCGTGAGGTAGGCGCACTGCGCGGGGAGGTCGCACGCGGAATCGAAGGCGGCCGCGCCGGCAAGGCGACCTGTGCCGGCCGAGAGCGGCCCAGGGTAACGCGCGGCAAGCAACAGCGTCTCCTGTCCGCCCATGCTGCTTCCCAGCACGTAGATCCTTTCGAGATCGATGTGCAGCCAGGGAAGCGTTTCCTGGACGATCTTCGGCATCCGTGCGAGGTCGTCGATCCAGCGGCGATAGCCGTAGGTGAAGAGACTCGGGTCGTGTGGAGGTTGGTCGAGCGGGTTGCTCGCCTTGTCGTGGGCACGGCTGAGCCCGTCCGGGCAGACGAGCGCGAAGGGTCCCTGGGCTGGGAGCTCCTGCCAGTAGTGGGCGGCGTTTCCCCAGCCGAAGTTGTTGCGCCCATGGGGTGAGATCACGAGCGGGAGCGGCTGCGGCTGGTGCGCCCGGTCCCACCCGCTCGGCAGGACGATCGTCGCCTCCCGGACGGTCTTGTCGTCCCACGCCCGGTAGGGGACGGTGTACGCGCGGGTCCGCGCGAAGGGCCAGACGTGGTGGAGGGGATCGTCGGGACGAGGACGTCGAGAGGGGTCGAGGCCGGCATCAGAGCTCCCGGCGGGCCTGGTTGACGAGCGTGAGGACGAGGTGACCGCGGGAGACATTCCCGCGAATGTCCGCAACCTCGACATCCAACCGATAGTCGCCATCTGGGAAAGGGCGAGTGTCGAACCCGCGCGCCAGCCAGATGCGGAAGAGCCCCGGCTTGTTCGGGTGGTTCTGCCGCGTCCCGGGCGCGTAGATGTTGGCGAAGTGCACATCCGAGGGCGGCTTGCCGGCGATCTGCGGCACGAACGAGGTGCGGAAGTCGGAGGCGGTCCGCCACGGCACGTATGCGTGGGCGTTGCGGACGAGGCGCCAGCGCACGTGTGCCGGTGTCACGGGCATGCCGTGCCATTCCGGTTGCGGTGCCGAGAGCGGTGGCCGATCGAACGCCTCGACGATCATGTCGACGCGGCCGAAGATCTCGTCGAGGTGGCCTGAGGTGACGATGCGCGCGACGACCGGCGCCCCATAGTCCTGGTACGGCGTCATCGCTCCGCGCCGCAGTGGGTTCCAATAGGTGTCCCCTCGCCGCTCGGCGAGATGGACGTGTCCCCAGCTCTTCGCGATGTGACCGAGGAGCGCACCGCGGCGGACGCGTGCACCGTGAGCTACGGCGGGCACGACGTGCCAGTAGGCGTGTTCCCGCGCGCCCTCCACCTCTATGACCGTGATGTTCTGCCCGTCGATCGACACGCGCCCGCCGTTCACCGCATACACCGCGGTTCCGTCGAGCGCGCAGACGTCGACTCCAAAATGGAACGACTTGCCGCCCTTGTCGCCAATGCGCGGATCGCCGAACAGTCCGCGGACAGGGTGCTGCCGATCGAACGGCTTGATCGGCCACGGATGAGCGTCTCCTCTCGGCGGCACGACGCAGGAACGCTAACGACTCCTCGCCGGTCGGTACGCAGGGGTTTTCGCCGAACCTCCCGCTTCTTGACGCGGATGAGGGCGAGACGCGATAATCGGCGCTCCGACTCGGCGGCCACGACTTTGTCGCCGATTCGGACCGGGGGGCTGGTTGGTGCAAGAGCTTCTTCCAATCGGCTGCGGCTTTCTGTTGGGGGCGCTCGCTCGGCGACTCCGGCCGTCATTGCGGTGTCCGGTCGTGGCGGTGCTCGCGATCGCCTTCGGCGTGATGGCGACGGTCGTGACCGGTGAAGCAGCGATCAGCTGGGCGTTCGTGCTGATCGACCTCGCGATGGTCGCGGTCGCCGCCTCGGTCGGGCTTCTGCTAGCGCACCGGCTCGATCGCGCGGGGTGGATGGCGCGGAGAGGAGGACCATGAAGCGAAGCGGCGATCAGGATCAAGGCCCGGGGGATAACGCCGAGCGACGCCGCCGCCTGTTCGAGGATTCGCGCGGGCTATCGGATCGGCCGGAGCTGCCGTTGGACGGAGACGGCGAGGACGAGCCCCACACACCGCCTGACGACGGCGAGGGAGAGGAGAAGGACGACGGCGGCAGAGCGGACGTGAAGTGAGGCGCCGATGAACCTCGCTCGCGCCGGCAGAGCGCGGGGAGCACGAGGATGAGTCGCCAGACGACGCTCGAGCCTGACGGCGCGCCCGATCCGGTCGGCGCGGCGTCATCTCGGTTGCTCTACCTCCGCGCTGCGCAGGAGCGGGACGCGCTGCTCGAAGCGGCTCCGCCCAGCCCGGCGATCGTCTGGCAATCACTTGGCCCGCACGGGATTCCCAACGGCCAGACCTATGGAAGCGGGCCCGGCAGCAGGGTGACCGTGGCCGGGCGAGTGTCGGCGATCGCCGTCGACCCGACGAATTCGGATCACGTCTTGGTCGGAAGCGCCGCCGGTGGGATCTGGGAGACGATGAACGCCGGAACGAGCTGGACGGCTCGGACGGACGACCAGCCGACGCTCGCCATCGGTGCGCTCACGTTCGACCCCTCGGACGCCTCCACTGTGTACGCAGGTACCGGAGAAGGGGATTCGGAGTACTTCCATCTCGGCCAGGGGATCCTGGTCTCCAAGGACGGGGGGACGACGTGGACGGTCGCCGCCCGGAACGTCTTCGCCGGAATCGGTTTCCACCGGCTCGTCGTCGATCCGCGAGACGGGCAGAGGCTGATCGCCGCCACGACCGGCGGTGCCGCGGTTTCGGCCGACGGCGGGGCCAGCTGGTCGCTGTTGCACCGGGGTGTGACCTTCGACGTCTCGCTCGCCTATCACGGCGACGAGCCAGAGATCCTCCTCGCAGCCGCCGACGGCCTGTTCAGGAGCCGCGGCCGGGGCGCGCTGACCAGCGTCCAGCTTCACGGTCTGGGGGCACTCGACCAGGACCGAGAGCGCATCGCAGTTGCGCACGTACCCGCGGACCCCGCGCGGGTGTTCGTCTTCGCCGCATTCCAGGGCGAGGCGCTGCTCTGGCAGCGGACGGTCGAGGACGGGCCGTATGAGCCGATCGAGCTCCCGTCGTTCCGTGTCGGCGAATACATCGACAACGTCTTCGATGTGCGACAAGCGGCGTACGACTGGTACGTCGCGATCCCGCCTGCGGGTGACGACACGGTCTACCTGGGTGCGATCGAGCTCGTGAAAGGTGTCCGGGCCGGCGACCGGTGGGAGTGGACCGACATCTCGAGCCGAATCGGCGAGGGCGACTCGATCCACCCGGACCAGCACGCCATGGCATTCGACCCCCGGGACGTGAACGTCCTCTACGCCGGGAACGACGGCGGCGCCTTCCGCAGTCCCGACCGGGGGGAGTCGTGGCAATCGCTCAATGCCGGCCTGGCGATCAGCGAAGTGGAGTATCTGACACAGCGGCCCGATGAGCCGATCTGGCTGCTGGCCGGCTTGCAGGACGACGGCACCGTCCGCCGGGAGGGAGTGAACGCCTGGACGCAGGTCGGGCCCGGGGACGGCGGCGACTGTGGAACGAACGTGGCCCGCCCCGACACGTGCTTCCACTCGTACTACTACATGTTCACGGAGCGCTCCGACCACCGCGGCGATGCGGACAGCTGGCACGACGTCACGCCTCCAGGTGACTCCCCCCAGCTTCTGAAGCTCTTCTATCCGCCCCTCGAGGTGAACGGCGAAGTGGTCGCGAAGGCAGGTCAGATCGTGTACATCTCCCGCAACAGCGGGGCGGAGTGGAAGACCGTTGCGCTCGCGCAGCCGCAGTCGGGTCGGCCGTCGGTCGCCTCCGCCTTGGCCATTCCCACACCGGACACGATCTTCGTCGGCACCATCGGCGGCGACGTCCTCAGGCTGCGCTGGGAGAACGGAACCTGGGGCGCACCGACCGCACTGACGAAGCCCCGAGATGGATGGATCAGCGACCTTTTGGTCGAACCTGCACGCCCTGAACGGCAGTGGGCGACGTTTTCGAATCCAGGCGCGGTCTTTCGCTCGGACGACGCCGGTTCGACCTGGAGCGACGTCACCGCGAATCTGCCCTCCATCCCGGTGAACGCGATCGTCAGCGATCCCGCGAGTCCGGACAGGGTGTGGGTGGCCTGCGACGTCGGCGTGTTCGAGTCCGTGGATGCGGGAGGCCGCTGGTCGGTGTTCGGCACCGGCCTCCCGAACGCCCTCGCGGTCGACCTCCTGTTCTATGGGCCCGACCGTCTGCTCCGCGTCGCCACCCGAAGCCGCGGCGTCTGGGAAGCGACGGTCGGCTAGCCGCTGCCCCTACGCGGCGACCCCGACTCTGGCCGGCGCGCCGAACTCCTCGAGCACCGACGGCACGGCGATCGAGCCGTCCTCGTCCTGGAAGTTCTCCATGATCGCGATCAGGCTGCGCGCGGTGATCGCAGTGCCGTTCAGCGTGTGGACGAGCTCCGGCCCGCTCTCTCCCCGGTAGCGCACCTCGAGCCGCCGCGCCTGAAAATCGGTCGTGTTCGAGGTCGAGGTGATCTCCCGGTAGCGCACTTGGGTCGGCATCCACGCCTCGATGTCGTACTTCTTCGAGGCGGAAGCGCCGAGGTCGCCGGCAGCGACGTTGACGACGCGGTACGGGAAACCGAGCTCGGCGACGATCTCCTCCTCGATCGAGAGCAGCAGCTCGTGCTCCTCGGCCGAGTCCTCGGGCCGTGTGAACGAGAACATCTCGACCTTGTCGAACTGGTGGACGCGGAACATCCCGCGCGTGTCCTTGCCCGCCGCGCCGGCCTCGCGCCGGAAGCACGTCGAATAGCCGGCGTAGCGGAGCGGCAGCGCGTCCTCGTCGAGGATCTCGCCCATGTGCAGCGCGGCGAGCGAGACCTCTGACGTGCCGGTCAGGTACAGCTCGTCGCGCTCGACGTAGTAGATGTTGACGTCGTCGGTCGGCAGGAAGCCGGTGCCGTACATCGCCGGCTCGCGGACGAGCACCGGCGGCAGCACCGGGACGAAGCCTTTGCGCACGAGCCGGTCGAGCGCGAAGCGGTAGAGCGCGAGCTCGAGCAGCGCTCCGTCGCCAATGCGGTACGCGAAGCGGGCGCCGGATGCGCGTGCGGCGCGCTCCATGTCGAGCCAGCCGAGGCGCTCGCCCAGCTCGAGGTGGTCGAGTGGGTCGAAGCCGAACTCGCGTGGCTCGCCCACGCGCCGCAGCTCCTCCGCGTCCTCCTCGGCGAAGCCGTCCGGTGCAGACGGGTCGGGGGGGTTCGGCACGCGGTCGAGGAGCTCCTGGCGACGTGCCTCCGCCTCGGCCAGGTCGGCGTCGAGCGCCTGCAGCTCTGCCTTCAGCCCCTTTGCCTCCTCGATCTGCTCAGGCGTCGTCGGCTTGCCGAGCTTCTTCTGCCGCGCGCGCACCTCGTCCCGCCGCGTCGTGACCTCGCGCCAGGCAGCGTCTGCCTCGAGCAGCGCATCGAAGATCTCGTCTGCGCCCTTGCGCGCGAGCGCCGCCCGGAAGCCGTTGGGGTCGTTGCGCGCGGCGCGGAGGTCGATCACGCGAGGGAGTCTAGAGCGCGCTCTGCAGTGACAAACACAGGGCCGGGCACGTGTCTTGTCGGTTCAGGGAGTGTGTGACACCCCGCGGGCCAGGTACGCCTCGATCACCTGTGCCACGCCCTCCTCGGTCACGGGCGGGCAGACGAAATCGGCGGTCGCGAGCACCCGCTCGTGCGCGTTCTCGACCGCGACGCCGTAGCCTGCCCACTCGAGCAGCGGAAGGTCGTTCTCGCCGTCACCGAAAGCGACTGTTCGCTCCAGCGAGAAGCCGAGGTGCTCGGCGAGGAAGCCGAGGCCCGAGCCCTTCGACACGTCCGGGCTCGCGAACTCGAGAAAGTAGGGCAGCGACTTCGAGATGTAGAGGCGCCCGTCGAACTGCTCGACGAGCCGCCGCTCGAGCCCGTCGAGCTCGACCGGGTCTCCGACCGCGACGAGCTTCGTCGGCGGCTCCTCGAGCCACTCGAGCAGGTTGCCGACCGCGTGCACCTCGAGGTTCTGGAACGACGCGTACGCCTCCGAGGCCGCCGTGTGCCGCGCGACGTAGAGCTCGTCGTCGACGTAGCAGTTCAGCGGGTACCCCTCAGCCTCGACGGCCGCGATCGCCTCGCGTGCAAGCTCGAGCGGAATCGGCTCGTGCAGGAGGAAGCGGCCGCTGACCGGGTCGGCGACGACGGCACCCTGGTAGCAGATCACCGGGTCGTCGATTCCGGCGGCTTGCGCATAAGGACGGACCGACCGAAACATCCGCCCGGTGACAATCAGGACGTGGATGCCCGCTGCCCGGGCCGCCGTGATTGCCTCGCGCGTACGGGGATGGAGCGTTGCGTCCTCGCCGATCAGCGTGCGGTCGAGGTCGCAGGCGAGCGCCTGAACACCGGTCGGGAAGTCGGCCGGGAGGATCAGCGGTGCGTGGCCTGGACCACGTACGCCGCCACGTCCGCGATCTGCTTTTGCGAGAGCTGGCCGGAGAAGGAAGGCATCACGCCCTTGCCGTTCGTCACCCGGTCGACGACGAGATCCAGCGGCGGCTTCTTCTGATCGAGGTTCGGGCCGACTGTACCGGTCGCGCCCGCGTCCTTCAGCGTGTGACAGCTCTTGCAGCCGGCCGATGCGAAGACCTTCTTGCCCGCGACCGGGTCGCCCTTCACCTTGGGCGTCGTCGGCACCGGGCCCTCGACGGTCTGGGGCAGCGGCTCGACGGTCTTGCCGCCGGAGCATCCGGCGAGCACGAGACCGCAGACGACCAGGATCAGGGCTCGACGGCGCACGCGCGCGAGTCTAACGCGCGCACGATCGTGCGGGACGGCCAGCGAGGGCGGCGAGCGCCCGCTTCGGAGTGGGAGAGAACTCGAGCCGGATCGCTCCCGGACGCGGGACCGCGAGCCTGATCATGCCGTCCGGGGAGCGCTTGACGCAACCGGTCGAAGGCTGCCAGTACCGCGAGAACCGGACAGCGACGCGGTAGGTGCCGGCACGGGCAACTGTCGTGACGATGCTCGACTCGCCCATCTTCATCACCTCTGCCGGCGCCGGGCCCGTGATGATCGGCGTCGGCGCGCGCACCTCGTAGACGGTGAGATCGGGCGTCCGGAAGACCGCCCTGAGCGGCGAGCGCGGACCGCGCACGAGCGCAGCCTCGGCCCGCGCGCTGTAGTCCGGGTGCGCACTCGTGAGGAGCACGTAGCGGACGCCCATGCTGCGCAGCCACCGCACGTAGGAGCTCGGGCCCAGCTCGTCGTAGAGCAGCTCGTTCTGCGGGAAGTCGTCTTGTCGAAACCATCCTCGTGCGAGGGGGATCCCGGCGCGCGGAAGGTAGAGCGCCGCCCAGTGGCCGGCGGTATCGACCGCCTCCACGCGGTACGACGGCGTCAGATGGCCTCGCAGGTACGCAATCGCCGGCTGCCAGTAGGCGGCGTGCGACGCCGGATCCTCGGTCGCGCGCACGTAGCTCGCCGCCAGCGGGGTCACGTTCCACGAGATCGCGAGCCCGAGCACGACCAGAGCGGGAACGAGCGGACGCCAGTCGCGCAGCGAGAGCACGAGCACCGACACAGGGATCGCCGCGTACCGGAGACGCGCGATGTTCTCGCCGACGCCCGAGGAGACGAAGAAGAAGGTCAGGCAGGCGATCCCGTAGACGGGGAAGACGTATCTGAGTGTCCGTGCACGCTCGGCCCGCCACGTGAAGGCCGTGGACAGCGCGCAGTAGACGCAGGCGGCCGCGAGCTCGCCGACCGAGAACGGGTACCGGCCGCTCGGCGGGAACGCCCGCAGGACGAGCCCTTCTAGCAGGACGACGGCGAGCAGCCCCGCTCCGGCGGCGAGACGCAACCAACGTTCGGATTGCCGGCCGAGCGCGAGCCCGACGACGACCAAGACGAGGAGCAGGAACGCGATCGGGCTCGCGGCGGCCGTGAGGGCGGCCAGGGCCGCGAAGCGCCAGGGGCCCCGGGCCTGCAGCGCCCACAGCGCGAGCAGGGCCAGCGCGGCGCCGAGGGCGAAGGGAAATGCCGCGGAGAGGACGATTCCCGCCCACACCACGGCGAACGTCCGGCTCGACCACCGCGCGCGCGGGCCCCACTCCCTCCACACGACGACGGCGAACGCGAGCGTTGCCGCCGACACCGTCGCCACCGCGAGCAGCCGGATGCCGAGCGCGGCCGCGAGCGGGTAGTAGAGCAGGCTGTAGGTGACGAAGCTGTAGCGCCCCGCGTACCAGAAGTTGTTCCAGAGCGTGAAGCCGTGGTCGAGGAAGACGGTGCGCTGGTAGATGTGGGCGGCGATGTCGGTTCCGGGCGGTCCGGCCCAGGCGAGGACGGCTGCGAATACGGCCGCCGCTCCAGCCGAGAGCGCTGCCTCACGTGCGAGAGGCGAAGCCCGGGACATGGGCGCCGACGTTATCGACCCGGCGACGGTCGCGCGCCGGTCCGCGTACCCGCTCGTAGGCGAAGAGAACCGCGTACGAAAGCGCGCCTGCGGAGGCAACGGCCCCCGGGCTGTCATTGACGACGAGGGAGACTGCGAGCCCGACGAGCAGGGCGTCGCCCGCGGGGAACCTCGGTCGCCGCGTCGCCAGGACGACGAGCGACGCGATCGAGACCGCGAAGACCGTCGCCTGGACGGCGCTCGAGCCGAGGCTCGCCGCCGAGATGTGGACGCGGCCCGCGAGATCCTCGGCCAGGGAGACGGGGCCCTGTCGGAACGCGTGCGTGACGTGACTCGATCCTCCGCTCGCCGCGTCGAGACCGACCAGGACTGCGACGAGCGCGGCTCCGCCTGCGATCGCCACGGCGGCGCGTCGCCACGTCCAGCGCACGCCGTACATCCGCGACGCCAGCACCGCGAACGCCGCCAGGAGCACGACGATGCCACCCCCGTCCGCGCCCGCCTTGCTCCACCCGACGGTGACGAGGGCGAGCGCGAGCACCCAGGGGATCGCACGGGGGCCGAGGAGGGCGGCCGCCTCCAGCGAGACGGTCAACAGCACCGTCTCGACCAGGTTTCCCGCGCCGTAGAATCGCCCGCCGCCGTCCGGGCTCGAGCCGATCGCAGAGAAGGACGCGACCTCCGACCAGCCGACGAAGACGATCAGGTAGGCGACCAGGAACCCGACCAAAGCCCACGGCAGGAGCGCGCGGGGGATCGCGAGCAGAGCGGCCATGCCGAGCGCGATCAACGGCAGCAACGCGAAGACGAGGCCGGGGCGCGTGATCCCGGCCGCCGAGAGCACCAGCCCCGCCGCGAGTACCGAGGGTGCGGCGAGGAGGGCGGCCCGGCCGAGGTATTCCGACCTGAACAGGACCGCGAGCAGAGCGCCGCCCAGAACAGCGCCCACCAGGATCAGCGTCTCCCACAGCCGGACGTCGTGGTTTCGCCCCAGGCGCAGGTCGAGCTCTGCCAGCTCGGCCTGGGCGTCGTCGGCGGCGCTCGACCGGATCACCGGGCGGTCGCCGCGTTCGAGCGCCTTCGCGGTCGGGGCGATGTCGGCGATCGAGACGAGACCGCGGATCCGCGTCGACGGGGAGACGAGAATTCCGCGATAGCCGCGACCGACGATGGTGATCGGGTACCGGTGGGTGTTCGGGTGCGAGCCTGCGGGCGGCAGCGAGACGTAGATCGTCGTCGCGGCCGGTCGTTTCGAGATCGAGATCAGCGGCTTGCCGCCCGGCGAGCCGCCGAGCACCGACTTCTTCGTCTTGCCGCGCACGAGCGCGGCAAGGGCGCCTTCGCCGCTGACGGAGCCGCCGGCCCCCGGCACGAACAGGCCGGCCGCGCCGTTTTGGGGAAGGGCACCGCCGACGGGAACGACGACGACGGCGACCGGCTGCGCGGCCCGGGCGGCGGCGGCGAGTATGGGCAGCAGGAGGGTGGGGAGGAGAATGCGCTTCAGGGAGCCGATTCTGGACTAGTACCCTTTCGGTCGTGCTGGTCGAGCGGAGCATGCACCCGGATTACCTCTCGAACGCGTACGTCGTCGCGGACGAGGAGGGCGGCACCGCGGTCTTCGTCGACAGCGGGGCGCCGCTGGAGCCGCTGCTCGAGGCGGTCGAGCGCTGGGGCGTCCGGCCGGTCGCAGTCCTGCGCACGCACGGGCACGGCGACCACGTCGAGCACGAGGACGAGCTCGGTGTCGAGGTCGTCACCGGCGACTTCGAGGCCGGCGGTCTGCGGATCGAGGCGCTCCCGACTCCCGGCCACAGCGACGACAGCGTCTCCTTCGTCGTCAACGGGCAGCTGTGCTTCAGCGGCGACACGTTGTTCAAGGACGCGGTCGGCGGCACGCGCGACGACTTCGACGCCGTGCGCCGATCGGTGATGGACGTGCTGATGGCGCTGCCGGCGGAGACGCGAGTGCTGCCGGGCCACACCGACGAGACGACGATCGGGCGCGAGTGGGAGCAGAACCCGTTCGTCCGCGTGTGGCGCGGCGTCGATCCCGAGGGCGCAGAGCCGTGTCGGGTCGGTGGGGAGGAGGCGACGCTCATCGTCTGGTCGCCCGACTACGACGGCAAGGGCAAGGCCTGGGTCCGCTTCGCCGACGGCGCTGACGCGATCGTCGGCGGCTCGCGCGTCGAGCGGCACTAGCCCCATAGGGACACTTTCGTAGGCCACTTGTGTACGCTAGCGTCATGAGTGTGACGGTCGGTGTCCGCAAGTTCCGTGAGAACCTCAGTCACTACCTCGACCTCGTCAAGGGGGGCGAGGAGACCGTGGTCATCACCGAGCGAGGAAGGCCGGTGGCGCAGCTGCTCGGTCCGTCGAACCTGGAGCGATTGATCGCCGAGGGTCGGGTTCGACCTGCGAAAAAACCCAAGCGAGAGATTCGCCTGGACGAATTGATTCCAGTCGACGGTCCTCCGTGGCCATCTGACACGCTGATCGCAGATCGAAAGCACGAGCGCTGAGGATCTATCTCGATTCGTCGGCTCTCCTCAAGCTCGTCCTCGATGAGCCGGAATCTCCCGCGATGCTGGAGATCTGGAAAGCGGCGGAGGCGATCGTGTGCGTGAGCACAGGCTATGTCGAAGGACGAGCCGCAATCGCCCGCCGCGTGCGTCGTCGCTTCGTCTCGCGGGCGCGCGGGCTGCTCGACGACTGCTGGGAACAGATGCAGACCGTGACCCTCGATGATTCGTTGATCGCGCTGGCCGCGCGCGTCGCCGATACCTACAGGCTCAAAGCGCTTGATGCAATGCATCTGGCGGCCGCTGTCCAGACCGGCCGCGATTTGACGTTCGTGAGCTGGGACGATGAACTGGCCGCGTCGGCACGAGACGCGGGCTTCGCGACGGCTCCGGCCGACTAGCCCGGGACGACAGCAGCCTTCAGGTAGTCCTGCGGCGGGTCGGAGAGGAGCGGCGCGACCCCCTCGAGCCGGACGCGGTGCGTGATCAGCAGCTCCCACGGGTACGCGCCGCCGGCGAGGAATGCGAGCGCCGCCCGCACCGTCGCCGGCGTGTGATGGAACGCGCCGCGCAGCGTCAGCTCCTCGTAGTGCAGGCGGTACGAGTCGAGTGCCACGTCTGTCCTGCGTGGAAGGCCGCCGAAGAAGAGCACTGTGCCTCCCGGTCGGACGAGCTCGACCGCGTCGCGCCAGGCCTGCTCCGTCCCGGCCGCCTCGATGACGACGTCCGCTTCGCGCGGGGCGCCCGTTCTTCCCCCGAAGACCGTTGCCAGCTCGCGCCGTTCTGGCCTGCCGCCGACTACGAGCGGCCGGCCGCCGGCATCGACGACGCACGCGCAGAGCATCAGCCCGACCGGGCCGGCGCCGAGGATCGCGACGGTGTCTCCGGCGCGGATGTCGGCGCGCGCGACGCCGTGTAGGCAGCATGCGAGCGGCTCGACGAGCGCTGCCACCTCCGAGGCGAGGCCGTCCGGAACGGGAAGGAGGTTGCGGCGCGCGATTTGCCCGGGGACGAGCAGGTACTCGGCGTAAGCGCCGTTCAGGAGCGGGAACAGCCGCTCGCAGAGGGTCTCGTCGCCGCGGCGGCATGGCCCGCATTCGCCGCAGGGTGCGGAGTTCGCGGCCACGACCCGCCGTCCGGTCGCTGTGTCCACCCCGCAGAACTCGTGCCCGAACGGGCTCGGCGGCGGGCCGAGCAGCACGGGGTGGCCGTGCCGGAAGGCCTTTGCGTCAGTCCCGTCGGTGAGCGCGATCTCGACCTGGACGAGCACGTCGCCCGCCCCGGGCTCGGGCTTCGGCACCTCCTCGAGCCGGACATCGCCTGGCCCGTGGAAGATGAGCGCCTTCACGGGGTGAAGACGACCTTCAGCGCAACGCCGCGTCGGTACAGCTCGAGGCCTTCGGCGAAGCGCTCGAGCTGGAGCACGGTCGGCTCGGGCACCTCGAGCTCCGCCAGGAGTGCCGCGGCTTCCTCCATGTATCGCGGCGTGGCCGAGCGCGAGCCGAAGATGGTGAGCTCACGGCGGTAGATGGGCGCGGCCGGCAGAGAGCCGGCATCGGCGAAGACGACCAGGGTGCCGCCGGGTGCGAGCGCCTCGATCGCAGTCTCGGCACCGCCGGGCGCGCTAAGGACGGCGGCATCGACGGAGCGGTTCGGTCTGCGTCCGCTCCGACGCGGGTTCGAGTCGATCGCGAACACATCGTCGCCTCGGCGCTCGAGCACTGCCGAGAAGAGCCGCCCGACGAACCCGTGCCCGACGATCAGTACCCGCCCGCGCGGCACGTGCTCGGCGCCGCGCAGAACACACGCGAGAGGCTCGACCATCGTGCCGCGGGCGTCGTCCACCTCCACGGGCAAGTCGAACCACGCATCCGCGCGCACCCGCTCGGCGAAGCCGCCCGGTCGGATCGTGCTCGACCGGAACGACTCACAGGTCGACTCGTGCCCTGCCCGGCAGCGACCGCACTCCCCGCACGGCAAATGGTGGACGAGCGCGACGCGACGGCCGTCGAGCTCGGCGACGACCTCGTGCCCGAGCACGGTCCCCGCCGGTGCGCGCCCGAGCTTCTCGACGTCCGAGCCGCACAGCCCGCAGGCGACAACGCGGACCGATTGTCCCTGCCCATCGGGCTCGGCGACGTCAGCGAGCTTCGGGAGCCCTGCCTCGTCGAGAACGACGGCGCGCACGGCAGTATCGTAGGGGCGTGGCGATCAAGCTCCATCGGTGCAGCGGGATGTGGGTGAAGATCGGGCATCCCTGCTGGCGCGTGCAGAAGGCGCTCGACGAGGCGGGAATCCCGTACGAGCTGGTCAAGGAAGGCTCGGCGTTCAAGAAGTCCAGCCGCGGCAACACCGAGGAGCGGACGGGTCAGGGCAAGTTCCCGTGGATCGAGTTCGAGGACGGCTCGGTCTATCGGGAGGAATCGTCCGACATGGCCCGGACGATTCGCGCGGGCAACCTCGACGAGAAACGCGGCGGCGGCGCGGCCGCCTAGATCACCCGCACGGGTATCCGCTGCACGCCGTTGTTGGCGTAGCCGCCGACATTCCAGTCGGCCTCGTCCGGCTGGACATTGCCGGCCTCGTCTCCCGCGCGGCAGCAGAGGACGTGCTCGCCGGGGAAGGCGTCCCACTCGAACCGCCAGCCGCGCCAGGCCCAGCGTGAGCCTGCCCGCTCGAGCTCCGCGGGAGCCCAGGTCGCGCCGCCGTCCGCCGAGACCTCAACCTTGGCGATCGGCGCCCAGCCCGACCAAGCGCGGCCCTCGATCAAACACGGGCCTGCTGCAAGGG
>JBKOVL010000059.1:0-3620 GCA_046723895.1 Actinomycetota bacterium
CGAGCTCTGACTTGTTCACGCCTACCTCCGAATTTGCGGCCGGGTATCTGAGAAAGTTGAACCCATCCCGACCACAATTTCAAGCATTTCCATCAATTGTGAACGACGCGCGCACTAAGAGCAAGCTCTGACAGCGCGAACCTCGCCTCTCGCACTCACGATGACGCCACAACGACGCGCGATCGCGCTGATATGTCGCGCAATGTGAGTCCGTGTCGAACACCGTAACCCGCGCGACCATGCAATCGGTGGATATTCCGCTTGCTGACGGGGTGTACGACGCGTTCGTCGTGTGGGCGGAGACGCGCGATGACGGCACGATCGCGCTCGATCTGACGATCACGACCGGCGCGCGCAAGGGCGATGTCGTCTCAGTCCGCGCGACGAGCGCGCCGCGCGAGGCGATCGATCTCGTTGGCATGCCGTGCGCGCTGCGCGTGCGCGCCGGTGCGCCGGTGGTCGAGTGGTGAGAGCGTGCGCACACGCAAAATCGCCCTTTGACCAGGCAAAACGCGAAAGACCCGGCCGTTAGGCCGGGTCTTTGCACTGCAGCCCCGACGGGATTCGAACCCGTGTTACCGCCTTGAGAGGGCGGCGTCCTAGGCCACTAGACGACGGGGCCGGGACCACATGTTCCGGGCTCGGGGGGGAGGACTCGAACCCCCAACGACAGGGCCAGAACCTGTTGTGTTGCCGATTACACCACCCCCGAAGGAAGCGCCATGGTACCGAGTCCGGGCACCAGCCTCCCTACCCGGTTCGTGCCCCTCGCGAGCCGTCCGAACCCGACGAACCGACCCGCTGCCACGCGGAGCGCCTCGCTCATGAACCGGCGCCACTCCTCGAGACCCGAGATCGGGCTCGTCCGCGTCGGGGACGTCACGGCATCCAGCCCGAGCTCGTTTGCGATCGAGCGGATGCGCAGCGCGTGGAACGGGTCCGAGACGAGCACCACCTGCTTCTCGCTCCGGTGCCGGAGCACGCGGGCGGCGGCGGATAGTGACTCCCACGAGGTGTGACTCGTCGTCTCGCGCAGGATGGCGTTGTCGTTGATGCCCTTGTCGTGGAGGTAGTTGGCGCCCGATGTGGCCTCCGTGAACATGTCGCCGGCCTGCTTGCCGCCGGTCACGACGATCAGCGGCGCGACACCGTCGTGGTACAGCGTGGCGGCGTGGTCGAGCCTCGCCTTGAACACGGGTGACGGTCGTCCGTTGTACTGCGCGGCGCCGAGCACGACGATCGCCTGCGAGTGGCGGGTGTCGTCCTGACGGGCGGCCCACCAGACCTGGACGAACGTCACGACGTAGTAGAGGAACGCGGCAAGGACGACGACGAGGGCGACGCGCCGCACGAGGTTCCAGCCGGTCACGCGCCGCTCTCGAGTCGGTCGCGGGCGGCGCGGAGGCGTCGAAGCGTGCGCTCGCGGCCGAGCAGGTACATCGAGTCGAACAACGGGAGTCCGGCGGCACGACCCTCGACCGCGGTGTAGATGACGTGCATCGCTTTCCGCGGCTTGATACCGAGCTTCTCGAAGGCGGGACGGATGTCGAGGTCCTCGCTGCTTTCCCACGCGCATCGCTCGACGTGCTCGATGACGGCGTCGAGGATGTCGCCCGCCCGCTCGGTCTTCTCGAGGCGTTCCCAGGATGCGGTGTCGATCGTGAACGCCTGCTCCTCGACGAACAGGAAGTCCATCTGCTCCACCAACGCGTCGAGGGTGATGGCGCGTTCCTGTCCGATGCGCAGCGCTCCGCGGAAGACGTCGGGGTCGAGTTGGTCTCGGAATCGCGCCGTCGCGATCGGGAGGGCGCGGCGCTCGAGCTCGTCGAAATCGAGGCGGCGGATCCATTCGCCGTTCATCCAGTCCAGCTTCTGATGGTCGAAGAAGGCCGGTGAATGGACGACGCGGGCGAGGTCGAACTCCTCGACGAGCTCGGCCCGGTCGAGGACCTCCCGGTCGTCTTCGGGCCCCCACCCGAGCAGCGCGAGATAGTTGAGCACCGCCTCCGGGAGGTAGCCGGCGTCGCGGAACTCCTCGAGCGCGACGGCACCGTGACGCTTCGAGAGCTTGGCCCGATCGGCGCCCACGATCAGGGGCAGATGGGCGTAGGCGGGACGGTCGGTCATGCCGAGCGCCTCCCGCAGCGCGAGCACGCGGTGGGTCGTATCGAGCAGGTCCTCACCCCGGATGACGTGCGTGATCTCCATCTCGATGTCGTCGACGGCGTTGGCGAGGAAGAAGAGCGGGGTTCCGTCCGAGCGGACGATCACGAAGTCCGGAATCGTCACCCACTCGACGGTGACCTCACCTCGGATGAGGTCGGTGAACGTGCTGGTGCCGTCGTCGGGCGTGAGGAACCGGAGCGACCGGGGCCGGCCCTCGGCGGCGAGGGCGGCCCGCTGCTCGGGGTCGAGGTCGCGGCAGTGGCCGTCGTAGCCGGGCGTATGGCCGGAGGCCCGGGCCGCCTCGTTGCGCGCTCGCACCTCTTCTTCTGTGCAGTAGCACTCGTAGGCCCGGCCCTCGGCGATGAGCTGATCGGCGGCGGCGTGGTACCGATCGAAGCGAGCGCTCTGGAGAACGGGGCCCTCGTCCCAATCGAGGCCCAGCCACGCCAGCGTGTCCTGGATGCCTCGGATCCACTCCGGGCGCGACCGGGCGACGTCGGTGTCCTCGATCCGGAGGGCGAAGGTCCCACCCTCGTGGCGCGCAAACAGCCAGTTGAACAGCGCGGTGCGGGCGCCGCCGACGTGGAGGGACCCGGTCGGAGCGGGTGAGAACCGCACCCGCGGGGCGTCGGCCAATCGATCTCCTTTTGGTCGCCCGAGTGTAGAGCCGAGGGTCGCGCGAACCGGCTAGGCGCCGGAGGCGCGGCGGCGGCGGCTTTGCCGACCGTCGCCGCAGGAGCCTGACCTTGCGACGGCGACCATTCAGGCTCCGGAGGCGAGCTCGTCGAGGAGCTTGCGGGCGATCACGACGCGTTGGATCTGGTTCGTGCCCTCGTAGATCTGGGTGATCTTGACGTCTCGCATCATCCGCTCGACGGGGAACTCGCGGGTGGTGCCGGCGCCGCCGAGGAGCTGGACGGCGTCGGTCGTGACGCGCATCGCGGTGTCAGTCGCGAAGAGCTTCGCCATGGACGAGCCCTTCGTAATGCCTGGCGCCTGGGCGTCGACGCGGGCGCAGGCCGCGTACACCAGCAGGCGGGCCGCTTCGAGCTGAGTGGCCATGTCGGCGAGCATGAACTGCACACCCTGGAAGTCGGCGATGCGTTGGTCGAACTGGCGGCGGTCGAGGACATAGGCGCCGGCCACGTCGAGCGCGCCCTGGGCCAGGCCCAATGCCTGGGCCGCGACGACGGGCCGGGAGCTATCGAGCGCCTCGAGGGCGTAGTAGAACCCGCGGCCCTCCTCGCCGATGAGGTTGTCGGCCGGGAGGGTCACGTCTTCCAGCACGATCTCGCCGGTGGGCGAGCCCCGAAGGCCCATCTTGTGCTCGACCTTGCCGATCGTGAGACCGGGCCGGTCTCGCTCGACGACGAAGGCGGTGATGCCGCGGTGGCCGCCGGCAGGCTCGGTCTTGGCGAAGACCGTGTAGACGTCGGAGACGCCGGCGCTGGTGA
>JBKOVL010000142.1:0-14691 GCA_046723895.1 Actinomycetota bacterium
CGTAGGGGCCGCCGCCGGATTCGCCGAGGACCGCGAACCGGTCGATCTCGAGCGTGTCGGCGAGCACTCGAACGTCCTGGGCGTGGTCGAGCAGTGACCGGCCGGGCCGCGGCGACGAGAGCCCAAGCCCGGGCCGCTCCGGCGCGACCACACGAACGCCCGACAGTCGCGCTTCCTCGTCCAGAACGGCGGCCGCGAGACGCGACCCCGGGAAGCCGTGCAGAAAGACGAGCGGTCGCCCGACCGGTTCACCGTACTCCGCGTAGCCCAGTACCCGCCCGTCGGGGAGGCGTAGCTGCAACCCCTCCGCCACCGCCTGCACGCTAGCGCGGATGCCGCTGCTCCCCGATCCGCTTCTACACTCGGCGTCATGCCCCCGCTCAGAGACGATGCGATTCGGCTCCACGACGGTCGCAGCCTCGCCTATGCGGAGTGGGGCGACCCGCAGGGTGCAATCGTCTTCTTCTTCCACGGCACGCCCCTATCGAGGCTCTACTGTCCCGACCAGACCGTCACCGCCGCCTCGGGCGTCCGGCTCGTGACCGTCGACCGACCCGGGATCGGGGGGTCGGACGTCCTCCCCCGGCGGACCTTCGCCGACTGGCCGGGCGACGTGAGCGAGCTCGCCGATGCCCTCGGCATCGAGCGGTTCCCCGTCGTCGGCTGGTCAGCGGGCGGGCCCTATGCCGCGGCCTGCGCAGCGCTGATCGGGGCCAGGCTGACGGGCGTCGCGATCGGGGCCAGCCGCCACTTGTCCCAGTACAACGTCGTCGAGAACCCGGCGGCGTATGAGGCGCTCAAAGACGACGACCGCGAGCTGTTCGATCTGGCCCAGCGCGATCCGGACGCCGCTGCCCGCGCCGCCGCGGAGGCCGACGAAGGGTGGGTGCGAGCGCTCTGGGACGACCCGGAGACCTGGCTCGACTCCGTCGAGTTGCCTCAGGCCGACCGGTGGTACCTCCAGGACCCGGCGCGGCGGCGATCGTTCCTCGAGGCTGTGCGGGAGAGCGTCCGCCAGGGGCCTGAGGCGTTCGCGTGGGAACAGATCGACGTCTTCCAGGCGTGGGGCTTCCGGCTGGCGGACATCGCGATCGAGGTCAGGGTCTTCTACGGCGAGCAAGACGCGTGGGTCGAACGGCGCCACATCGACTTCCTCGTCGAGACCCTGCCGCGCGCCCTGCTCACCGTCTGGCCGGATTCGGGGCACGGCCCGACACGTCATTGGGGCGAGATCCTGGAAGCGGTGACTGCGGCCTAGCCGAGCTCGCCGTCACTTCCCCGGGGCGGCAGCTGTTTGGCTGCCGCCCCGGGGCCCGTTCTCAGCCGCAGCCGCCGTCGCCGAGGGGGTGCCGGTGTTCGCAGGTCAGCCCCTTGAACTCGCGGGTCTCGGGTACGTTCTGGACCCAGGCGTTGTAGACGACGGGGATCGGGAGAACGCCCTGTCCACCCATGCCGGCGTTGCCGGTCACGACGTCGTCCGACTTGGTGCCCTTCGCTGCCGTCAGTAGCACCCGGCCGACGATCGCAGCATCTTCCGCGCTGCCGTCGGCGTTTGGATCGGGATCGACGACCAGCAGCTCGTTCGAGAACTTGCTCGCGACGTAGGCGTAGTAGCCGCCACCCTCCTTGGCACCGAAGTTGATGCCGTGGCAGCCGGCGTCGCACGGCAGGCTCTTCACCAGCGTGTCCGTTGCCGTGTCGACGATCGTGATCGTGGCAGTCAACGTGTTCGCGGTGAAGACCCACTTGCCGTTGGGGCTCGCCGGCGTCTGGATCGGCAACGCCTCGAAGCCTCCGCTGACCGCGCCCGTGATCGGATCGTAGTTTGCGAGCAGATTGATGTTCTTGATCAGCGTCGGGTGCGGCGTCTTCAGGTCGATCACGCTGAGCGTGTTCGAGAGGTAGTTGGACACGTAGTACTTGCTGGCGTCCGGGATCATGCCGGTCGCGATCGGCAGCCAGCCGGTGTTGACCTTCGGCTCGATCGTTCCCGGCACGAGGTGGACAACCGTGGAGTCGTTCGTGTTCGAGTTCGGGCGTCACCATCGTGTGGCCGTCGTACGACATCCAGTGCGCGTGCGGCTGGCCCGGATTGCCGGAGTCCTGCACCTGGATATCCGGTCGATGCCCGTCGCGAGTGGACTCAACTCGACCACGGAGCCTTCCCCGTTCAGGGAGACGTGCACCTGGTCGGTGTCGACGCGGGTCATCACGTAGGCCGGCGCCTCGCGTAGAGTCCGGGCGTCGTCGCCTGCACCTCTTCGGCACCTCGGTAGGCATGCGGCTGGTCGAAGGGCATATGCGCCGCACCCGTCGGCCAGAGCAGGCTGGTCGCCGTGTGGACGGTATTCGTCCCTGCGCCGACCTCGAACCGGATCGTGTCGCCCGGTCGCGCGATCACGAGCGATCGCGTCCCGGCGACGTCGGTGCCTGCGTCGAACCAGTTCCCCGGATTGTCCGTCAACTGGGAGGTGTGCACGACGACGGCCCGAGTCTCGCCGGCGGCTGTGCCGCCCGCGAGGCCCGTACCGACGAATGCGAACGCAGATACCGCGGCGGTCGCTGCGACAACCACCGCGCGGCTCCAGCGGCGCTCACGCCCCTCTCTCGTGCTGCGATTGAGCAGCCACAGACCGAAGAGCACGAGCGGCACCGCGGCGAGCTCGCCGACGGCGGCGTCCCGCAGGCCGTGCAGCAGTACGCCAATGAAGCCGGTCGAGGCATCGAGCCGGCCGTGGTGATGCTCGACCGCGTTCTCGCCCCCGAACGCGCCGTCGACGAGGTCGTGAAGGCGGACGGAAGGAACGAGAAGCAGCCCGAACGCCGCCGAGACCAATCCGTGCCTGCACGATCGGGCCGAAGCGACGACCGAGTCGAAGCCCGGCGACGACCGCGACGGGTCGTCGGCGGTTCCCCAGCCGGGTCGACTCCTGTCCTACCCGGGTGTAGAAACCCTGGGGTGGTGGTCGTGATCGGGGCGGGGCCTGCGGGCCTTGCCGCTGCGGCGATGCTGCAGTCGGCGGGAGTGCGGGTGGTCGTGCTGGAGCGCGGCGAAGTCGCAGCTGCCTGGAGAACGCGGTATGACCGGCTGCGCCTGCACACAGTGCGCTGGCTCTCCTGTCTGCCCGGATACCGGATGCCGCGTGCCTTCGGCAAGTGGCCGTCGCGGGACCGGGTGGTCGAATATCTGCAGCGGTACGCGGACCGCGCGGCGATCGAGGTGCGAACCGGCGTCGAAGTCGAGCGGCTCGATCGCGTCGGCGCGGCCTGGAACGTCGTCACCGGCCGCGGCGTGATCGAAGCCGAACGTGTCGTCGTTGCGACCGGCTACAGCAACGCGCCGTACCGGCCCGACTGGCCCGGCACGTTCGCCGGCGAGATCGTCCACTCGGAGGACTACCGAAATCCGGTCGGCTACGCCGGGCGCCGCGTGCTCGTAGTCGGCGCCGGTAACTCGGGCGCCGAGATCGCGGTCGACCTCGCCGACGGTGGCGCCGCGAAGGTTCTGCTCGCCGTGCGGACGGCACCGAGCATCGTCCGGCGCGACACGCTCGGCTTCCCGAGTCAGGTGCTGGGAATCGCGACCGCCCATGTGCCCGTTCCAGTCGTCGACTGGATCGGCAGCACGATTCGTCGGATCTCGATTCCCGACCTCACACCGTACGGGCTGCCGGCGCCGCCGCAGCCGTACTCGGACTTCCTGCGCCGCCGCGTGATCCCCATCCTCGATGTCGGGCTCGTCGACGCGGTGCGCGACGGGCGGGTCCGGGTCGTCGCGTCACTCGAGCGGTTCGCGGACGGCGCAGCCGTCCTTGCCGACGGCAGCCGCCTGCGAGTGGACGCCGTGATCGCGGCGACCGGATATCGCCCCGCTCTCGAGGCACTGGTGGGACACCTCGGTGTCCTCGACGACCGCGGAGAGCCGCTCGTCCACGCGGCGCAAGAACATCCGCGCGCACCCGGGCTCCATTTCGTCGGCTACCAGGTGACGCTCGGTGGCACGTTCCGGCTGATCGGGATCCAGTCGAGGCAGCTCGCCCGAGCCGTCGCCGCTACGCATACGCGCAAACCGGAGCCGGTTCCGGTCCCGACCTAGCCGGACTTCGGTCCGTCCGGCGTGACGAGCGCCACGACACACCGGGCCCGCACCCCCGCAGGCCGCCCGGGCACTCGCCGCCGGCTACGTGGTCTCGCGCAGGCGGCGCGCCAGCTGCGTGCGCGAGCGGATACCGAGCTTGGCGTACGCGTGCTTGAGGTGGACCTCGACCGTGCGCACGGAGACGAAGAGAGTGCGCGCGATCTCCTTGTTGGCCAGCCCGTCCGCCGCCAGCTCGACCACGCGGCGCTCTGCCGGCGTCAGCTCGCCGGTCGGCTGCGGCCGCCGAGCGCCGACCCGCGTGAGCTCCGAGCGCGCCTGCTCGGCCCAACCCGGCGACCCGAGCTCGTCGAGCTCGGCAACGGCCTGCTCCAGCGAGGCGCGAGCCGCGCCCCACTTCTTCGCCCGGCGCCGGGCCCGTCCGAGGCTGAGCAAGGTCCGTGCCCGGTCGAAGCGCAGGCCCAGTTCGCCGTACTCCGCCGCCGCCTGTCCGAGCGCCGCAGCCGTGTCCTCCTCGTAGGCGCCGGCGAGCAGCACGACGGCGCCGCAGCGCGTCGCCGTCGCGACGCCCCACGGATGGTCCTGGGTTCTTGCCAGCTCATGCAGGCGGTCGACCACCGCCGCCGCCTCGGCGAGCTCGCCGAGCTCGACCAGCGCCTCGACGAGGTCCGGCGCGACCGGGAACACACCGGGCTCGTCGACGCCCTCGCGTCGCGTGTGCTCCCAGACGGCGCGTAGGCTCTCCGCCGCACGCGCCGGCTCGTTCGCCAGCAACGCGGCGGTTCCGCGCGCGCGCAGCGCCTCGAGGCGGTCCCAACAGGTGCCGGTCGCCTCCGCGCGTGCGAGCGTCTCCGCGGCCCAGCGCTCCGCCTCGTCGCCGAGGCCGCGGCCGGCGGCAAGCAGCGCCCGGCACCGCTCGTACATCGGCCACATCATTCGCTCCGACTCGGCCCACTCGTCGAGGAAGTCCGCAACGGCGTCCCAGTTGCCGATGCGCAGCTCGAGGTGGCACAGGTGCAGTCGCTGCAGGGCATAGGAGTACGACTCGCCGCGCTCGTCGGCAAGCGCCAGCAGTGGGGTCAGGACGGCCCGCGCCTGCTCGACCTCGCCCCGCCAGAAGAGCCGCTGGCCCGCCACCCGCTCCGGTGACTCGGCGATGTACGCGGGAGCGTCCGACGCGGAGCGGAACCGCTCGACCAGATCGTCGATCGCGCGCCCACGGAGCACCCGCGCCCACCCGACGGCCTGTAGCGCGAGCCGTTCCAGGGCCGGCCCCGCGCGGCGCGCGACCTCGAGAGCCTCCAGCGCCGAGGCCTCCGCCGCAGGGATACCCTCCACGCGGATCACGGCGTCGTTCACGGCGATCTCCACGAGCACGGACGCCCTCAACACCGGATCGCTTCCGCTCTCGGCGAGCGCTTGGAGCAGATACCCCCGGATCTCGTCGTTCGTCCCGACGACACCCTCTGTCAGCAGAAGCAGCGCCTGCACGCGCGGCGCGCCCGCCGGCAGCGTCTCGAGCTCCGGGACGAGCAGGTCGGTCAATCGCTGCTTCTCGCCCGCCGCGACGAGGTAGCCGCCGAGGGTGAGCGCGCGATCGCTGCGCTCTGCCGAACCGTCGGGCGTCAGGCGCAGGGCGTGCTCGGCGAGGACGACGGCCATGTGCCGTGCCCCGCGGGCCGCCGCGGCCGCAGCTGCGGCCGCGACCGTCGCAGCCAGGTCCGCATCCTGGCGGTCGGCGGCAAGCGCGAGGTGCAGCGCCTTCGGCTCCTCGTCGGCGGCCAGCTCCGCCAGAGCCAGGTGGAGCTCGCGCCGCTCCCCTGCCCGTGCGCCGGCCTTCGCAGCCGTTGCGAACAGCGGGTGGGCAGGGCGCACCCTGTCGCCGGCACCGACGAGCACGCCCGCATCGAGCGCGACGTCGAGTGCCGCCTCGGGTCCGATCTCCAGGAGCTGCGAGACCCGCAGCTCGCCGCTGAGGGCGACGGCGAGCACCAGCCTTCGCGCAGGAGCCGGCAGCGCCGCCACGCGCGTCCCGAGGAGCTCCTCGACCGTGTCGGGCAGCGGCACGTCCTCGCCGATCTCGAGGGGTCCGCGTGCTGCGAGGGCGCGGCCCAGCTCCAGCGCGAACAGCGGGTTTCCAAGCGTCGCCTCGACGACGCGCCGCAGGACGTGCCGGGAAAGGATGAGGCCGAGCCGCTGCCTCAGCAGCCGCTGCGTTGCGCCGAGGCTGAGCGGCAGGACCTCGAGCCGGTGCAGCGCTTTCGGCCCATGGGCACGCTCGAGCATCGAGGAACTGTGCGACCGCTTCGCGAACAGAAAGCGAACCGGCTGGCGATCGACGCGCCTGACCGCGAACGCAACCGCCTCGGCCGAAGCGCCGTCGAGCCATTGCGCGTCGTCGACGGCGACGAGCAACGGCCGCCGTACGGCCAGGGCGCGCAGCGCGTTGAGGAAGCCGAGGCCGATCGCGGCCGGCGGCGGAGGGGCGGTCGACGGCTCGGCCCGCAACAGGGCCGACTCGAGCGCGTGTCGCTGGGGAGAGGGGAGGGCGCCGAGCTCCTCCGGGCCGACCCCGTCGAGCAGATCGATCAGCGCCGCGAACGAGAGCTGCGTCTCGGAGTCGCTCCCACGAGCCGCGAGCACCCGCAGCCCATGACGGCCGGCGAGCTCGACTGCGGCCTCCCAGAGCGTCGTCTTGCCGATGCCCGGCCCGCCCGTGAGGACGACCGCGCCGGACGCAGGACCCGAGCCCAGGAACGCGTCCAGCACGGCGAGCTCCGCCTCCCGGCCGACGATCTGTACGCCCAGCTCTGGACTCTGTGTCGGCACCTGCCCGGTGCCCGAATAGCACAGCGCCGGACCCGGCGCAACCAGGCGCTTCGCGCCCTCCAGGGCGCTTACCCGGCCTTCACCGCCGCGATCGAGATGTTCTGCGCCTCCTCCTGTGGGTCGTTTGGCGGGTCAGTGGAGCTCCGGCTCGCGGCCGGCGGCGAGCGCTCCGAGGAACGCGTAGGCGCGGTTCGCGCCCAGCGGGTGCATGAAGGCGCAGGCACGGACGTCGCGGTAGGCCCGTGCGAGCGGGCTGCCGTTCAGGTAGCCCGCTCCCCCGGAGAGGGCGAGTGCCCGGTCGACCACTCGAACGGCGGCCTCGCCGATGAACGTCTTGGTGCTCTGGGCCTCGGCGAAGAGGTCGGTCAGCTCGTCGTCGGGCGGCGGGGCACCGGGGTCGCTCTCGCGCTGCTCGTCGACGAGACCCGCGGCGCGCGAGAGCACGGCGCGGCAGGCGGAGAGCTCGACGACGTTCTCTGCCGCCAGGACCAGCGTGCGGGGATCGAGCTCGTCGCGCCGACCGAGCCCGCGCCCGGCGAGGCCGTCCGCCGCCTCGGCGACACCGAGTGCCGCGGCCGCGTGCAGGAGCCCGGCGTTGAGATTCCGGTCCATGTACGCGACCGCGTCACCGACCGGGAAGCCGCCGCGCAGCGCGGAGAGCGGCAGCTTCACGCCGTCGAGCGACACCGAGTTGCTGGCCGAGGCGCGCATCCCGAGCGCGTCCCAGTCGTCGTGCACGACGACTCCAGGAGTCTCGCGGGGGACCATCGCGTAGCCGTAGCGCACGCTACCCTGGTCGTCCGTGTAGGTGACCGCCGTGTAGAGGACGTCGGCGGCCGCCGACATCGTGCAGAAGACCTTCCGGCCGGAGATCACCCAGCCGCTCTCCGAGCGGACCGCCGTCGTCGCCGGCCTGGTCAGGTCCTGTCCGATCTCGCTGCCCGCGGCGGCGAAGACAGTCCCGTCGCGTGCGACCCGCTCGAGGGTTCCGCCGAACGCGCGGGCGCGGCGCCCGTCGCCGGCGGCGACGGCAATCCGCCAGCGGTTGACGACGTTGATCAGGTAGGCGAAGTGCATGTTCGCGCCCAGCGTCAGCGCCGCGTCACCGCGCGCGAGCCTGCCAGAGGCGACGACGACATCGTGCAGCGAGGTGACGCCGAGGCCGCCGAGGGCCTCGGGAATCGGAGCCAAGAAGTAGCCGCTCTCCTTCAGGAGCGCGAAGCTGTCGAAGGGGAAGCTCGCGTCGCGGTCGTGGAACGCGGCGCGGGGGGCGATCTCGTCGGCGAGCCTCTCCGCGAGCGCGACCAGGCGCCCGCCGGGCTCGCTTCGCGCGGTCAACTCGAAGGGCATCTCGATCTCCTTTTCGCGGATCTTCGTGTCGAGAGGGGCTCGAGCGTGCGGTAGCCGCGGCGCTGATAGACGAGCGGGGCGCTCCCCGGCGCGGAGTGGGCGGTCCGGACGCGGCCGAAGAACACCGTGTGATCAGCGACTTCGACCGTCGCGGCCACCTCGCAGTCCAGGTGTGCGAGGGCGCCCGCGACGGCGGGGCTCTCGTCCCCGCCGCGCGGCTCCACAAACGGCTCGAGAAACTTGGTCGCGCGCGGCGCCGACCCGTACCGCGCGAGCGCGACCTGCTCCGCCGCCAGCATGCTGACGCCGAACCTTCGGGTCGAGGCGATCGCGCGTGCGGCGGCCCCGTCGGAGTCGAGTGACACCAGCACCGTCGGCGGGTCTGCGGAGACGGATGCGAAGGCCGTTACCGTCATCCCCCAGGGCCTGTCGCCGACCCAGCAGGTGACGACGACGACGCCGCTTGCCAGCTCGCTCATGGCGTCGGCGAACTCCGGGGCCTGAGCCGCCGCGGGCTCGGGCTCTGTGTCGGTGACGAGTGTCAGGGCGGGAGGCATGGGATCTGGTCCTCGAGGCCGCGGTCGGCAGCCGCCTGGACGGCGGCCGCCGACCTCTGCTTCGTGTCAGACAGCCGTCACGTCCATCGTCACGGGGACGCCGTTCGTGACCATGTCGAAGACGGCGGAGCGCTGCTGCGCGCGCGCGACGACCTCGAGCAGCTTCTCCTTCGGCGCATCGCCCTCGATCCGGAACGAGACGCGGATCTGCTCGAAACCGTTGCGGAGCTCGTCCGAGAGCCCGAGCGCGCCCTGCACGTCCATGTCGCCCTCGAGGAGCGACTCAACCTTCGTCAGGTGGACGCCGCGGGCCGCGGCGACGTAGACGAGCGACGTCGTCAGGCACGCGGCCAGCGCGTGCAGCAGGTACTCGGCCGGGTTCGGCCCAGTGTCGGTGCCGAGCAGGATGGCGGGCTCGCCGGCGTCGATGACGAACTCCTCGGCGCGGGACGTGTCCTCCTGGTTGGCGGCGTAGAAGCCGCGGATCGTGCTGCGGTTGTGCGCCCCGTCGATCCAGTGGTTCCGCGCGCGGAACTGGAACTTCGCGATCGAGGGGTCGGCCTTGACGGCGTCGAGCGTGCCGAACAGCTGCTGCGTGTCGACGCCGTTCCGGATGGTCTCCGGGATCGTTGCCGTTGCGTTCATCTGGACGTGCTCCTTTCGCTGTGGGTCAGGCCAGCCGCCGCCTCGACGACGCGCTCGCACTCCAGCGACGCCCTCCGTGCGGTCTCGCGCACGTCTTCGGCGGAGGTCGCCTCGACCAGGAAGAAGCAGGTCTCGTCCTCCGGAACGAAGATCGACCGCACGACCCGGACCGCGCGCCGCTCGACGGTCAGCTGCGCGGCTGCGCGGTGCAGATGCGCCAGCGTGACTGTGACGGCGTCGCAATCCGTCTTCGAGACGTACAGCTCGACCAGGAACTCGGTCACGCGCCCAGGCTAGGACGGCGCCCGCCCCGGCGAAATACCGAAGACCCACAGTCTTTAAGGAGCTACGCCCGCTGGGAAGGCGCCGTGCCGGCTGCGGGAAAGCCCGGTGTGAGCGGGACGCGATCGTCGGCGAGGATCGTCATCGCCTAGGGCGAGCGGCTCCGCAGCAGCGCCTCGAGGAAGAAGAAGTCGCCCCAGGCGGTCGCGCAGTCGAGCCCGACGCCGCGAACGGGGCGGTAGGCGCAGTGGAGCAGGACTCCGTCGCCCTCGCCGCGGTTGAGGCAGTGGGCCGAGAGCGCCTCCAGCAGGCGACATGCCTCGTCGTCCCAGCCGAGCTCGAGCAGGGCGGAGGCGACGATCGCGGCAGCTGATGCGTCCTTCGGAGCCGTCCGGTCGAAGTCCCAGGGCGGAACGCCGTCTGCAGGCAGGTGCTCCAGGAACCAGTGTGCCGCCCGCTCAGCCTCGTCGCGATAGCCCGCGGAGACGAGGCCGTGGACGGCCCACGCCTGTCCGCGGGCCCAGGTCGAGTCGGCGGCGGCTCCGTTGATCGTGCCGCGCTCGAGCACCGACCCGTCGTCGGCGATCCGCGCGGCGTGGAACGTGGAGCCGTCCGGGCGGAGCAGGACGTCGAGCGTCGCCTCGAGATGCGCCCGTGCCGCGGCGGCGCCTCCGGTCGACCAGAGGAGGCTCAGGTTCGGCCACGTGTCGATGATCGTGCGTCCGTGCCAGGCGGGGTCGTCGAGGGATCCGATCACCTGGATCACGCCCGAGGGAAGCGCTCGCCGCACGAGTGTGCGCGCCGCCCGCAGCCGAAGCTCCTCGTCGGCAGTCCAGAAGAGGAAGCCCAGGTCGTGCGTCGTCGGCTGGTCGGCCCGCGGCGCAAGCAGCTCGTCGACCGCCGCTCCCGCATCGTGCTCGCCGGCGAGCCGGAGCTGGCCGGCGACGAAGCCGCCCGTCCATGGGAGGCCGGTCAGCGCCTCCTGCTCGCGGCCGACCGGCGAGAGGAGCTGCCAGCGTCCGTCGTCACCCGTGACGTGCGGCAGCCTTCCCCCGACGGGGCGGAGCCGCGCGGCACGGCCGAGGCCGACCTCGAGCGCCTCAGCGAGGCTCACGGACAACCTCGAGCGTCAGCCCGTCGAGGCCCGTGATCCGTACGCGCTCGCCGCGGGCGGCGCCCTCGGCGCAGCGGGCGTTCCAGAGCTCGCCGTGGACGCGCACGCGCCCGTGCGGGCGGCACTCCTCGCTGACCTCGACGACGCGGCCGACGAGCGCCTCCGCCCCGACCGTCGCCGCCCGCCGCTGTGTGTAGCGGAGCCAGAACGCAGTCTGCGAGAGCTCGAGCGCGCCGGTCGCGAGCAGGAGCGCGATCGCCCAGCCTCCCTTGACGACGTGTAGCACGACGAGCGCCAGCGCGATCCAGAACGTCATCGAGTCGCCGAGCGCCGGAGGACGCGCCCGTCGCCGACGCGCCGCGTCAGACCGTCGGCGTCGAAGCGCTCGAGCAGCAGCTGAGCTGCGCGGCGGCCGACGCCGAGGAGGTCGCGGAAGCGGGCGAGGCCGATCTTCCCGGCGGCCGTGCACTCGGCCACGAGCGCCGCTCGCGCCTGTTCGTACGCTTCGGCCCCGACCGCGAGACCGTCCCCGAGCCGGACGAGCTTGCCTTCCTGCTCCAGCGCCCTCGCGAGCTTCGGGTCGCCGACCTTCACGGGGTTGAGCCCTGCGGCGGCGAGCTCGGAGAGAAGCTTCTCGCCACCGCTCGTCCGCGGAGCAGCGCCGGGTAGGTAGAGGCGCGACCCGCGCCGCACGAGGCCGAGGAGCGGCACGATCGCAGCCGCCCACGGCGCCGAGGGCGGGTCGATGCCGGGATCGCGCGGATCGGCGGCTGCGATCCGATCGTGCACGTCGGCGCGCAGCTCGTCGAGCCAGTCTCGCGAGAAGACCCAGTCGCCTGCGCGCTCCAGGCCGTCGAGCTCGCCGAGGTGGCGCAGCGAATCGGCGCGAACCGGCCCGTGGACGGTTGCCGCGAGCTCGCCGCGCTCGATCTGCTCGAGCCGCTCGGCGTCCACTCGGCGCGGCGGCCTCGGGTCGAGCACCGTTCCCCCTCCGACCGTCGTCTGCGTCCGGAGGACGACCCGGTCGCCTCGCGCTGCGACGACCGGCCGCTCGAGCCGCAGCTGTGCGAAGCGGCCGCGGCGGGCGACGCGCGCGGGAACGTCGGCCGTGCCGAGGTGGACCGTGAGCGCGGCCGGGACCTCCGCGAGCTCCTCGAGCAAGATGTCGACGCGGTAGGTGACCGGGTACGAGCCGGGGGTGATGACGGCGTCGCCGCGCCCGAGCTCGCGACGCCCGACGCCCGGGAGCGCGACCGCGACCCGCTGGCCCGCGTCGGCGCGCGCGACCGGCCGGTCGTGGACCTGCACGCTGCGCACGCGCACGTCGAGGCCGGCGGGCTCCACGCGCAGCGCGTCGCCCTCACCGATCGTCCCGGACCAGAGCGTCCCGGTGACGACGGTGCCGATCCCGCGCAGCGTGAAGACACGGTCGACGTAGAGGCGCGTCGGCCCCTCCGACTCCGGCGGCTGCTCGTTCGCGAGCGCCGCGAGCGCGGCGCGAAGCTCGTCGAGCCCCGCGCCCGTCCTCGCGCTGACGGCGACAACCTCCGCCTCCGGGACGAGTTCCTGCGCCTCCCCGATCGCCAGCGCCAGCGTCTCCTCGTCGACGGCGTCGGCCTTCGTCACCGCGACCACCCCGCGCTCGATCCCGAGCAGCCGGAGGATCGCGAGATGCTCGTGCGTCTGCGGCCGCGCGCCCTCGGCGGCGTCGATCACGAGCAGAAACAGGTCGATCCCGGTCGCGCCGGCGACCATGTTGCGCACGAACCGCTCGTGCCCGGGCACGTCGACGAGCGACAGCTGCCGCCCGTCGGGCAGCTCGAGCTGCGCGTAGCCGAGGTCGATCGAGATCCCCCGCCGCTGTTCCTCCGGCAGCCGGTCGGTGTCCTTCCCGGTCAGAGCTCGGACGAGCCAGGTCTTTCCGTGGTCGACGTGTCCCGCGGTGCCTACGGTCAGGGGCATGAGGCCTGGACGAGCCCGTCCTCGATCGCGTCGATTCGCAGGCCGGCGCCTTCGATCAGGGCGCGCCACTCGGGCTCGGTTCGCTCGCGCCCGTCGAGCGTCGCGAGCATCAGCAGGTCGAGCCACTTCGACCCCTGTGGATCGTTGCCAGGTTGGACGACGGAGTCGATGATCAGGACGCGCGCGCCGGCGGGGGCGTACTCGCGGATCGTCCGCAGGATCGCCGCGGCACGGCCGTCGGGCCAGTCGTGGAGGATCGTCCCGAGCACGTAGACGTCCCCTTCGGGGACGCCCTCGAAGAAGCTCCCTTCCTCGAACACGATTCCGGCCGCAGCGAGCCGGGCGTCGTCCCGCACCGTCTCGGGCAGGTCGTAGACGATCCCGCGAAGCCCAGGCTGCCGTGCGAAGAGCTCGAGCAGGAAGGAACCGTTCCCCCCGCCGACGTCGACCACGGTCTCGCCGTTCCACCCGAACCCGGTCAGGCGCTCGACCCGGCGCTCCTTGCCTTCCTCCATCGCCAGGTCGAAGAGGGCGCGCTCGCGCGGGTGCTCCGCCAGCCACGCCCAGAAGTCGGGCTCGAACGCCTTCTCGCCGCTCGCATCGAGGTCGCCGACCGCGCCGTACCAGACGCCGCCGAAGAGTTGCGCGAAGGCACCCGACGGGCTTTCCCGGCCGAGGAGGGCGGACGCGGGAGTGTTCTCGAAAACGCCCGGCTCGACCTCCGCGAAGACGCCCTCGCTCGCCAGCGCGCGGAGGTAGCGCTTGAGCGTGTCCGCGTCGGCTCCGACCTTCACTGCGAGCTCGCCGAGCGGCCGCGGGCCGTCGGCGAGCTCGTCGGCGACCCCCAACTCGGAAACGATCGCAGCAACCCGGGTTGCCATCGCGCCGCGGAGCAGGTTCCAGAGGACGGCCTCGTGCTGGACCGAGCTCATCCGCGGGCGCGGATGACCGCGGCGGCGGCTTCGTCGACCTCCGCCTCCGCGAGCGTGCGGCAGTCGAGCAGCGTCCGCCCGTCGCGGACGACGGCGACGACCGGAGGGTCGCCGAGCCGCAGCGGCGCGGCCAGCTCCTCTTCGACCGCGCAGGCGAAGCTCGGCAGCTCGGTCAGCGGCAGCGCGCCGCCGCCGACCCTGGCGACCGTCTCCTCGACGGTGCCGCCGGTGTGTCGTGCGAGCTGCTCGGCACGAGCGCGCACCGCCTCGGCCGGCTCCTCGATCATGCGCAGCACCGGGATCTGCGCCGGCGGGTCGAGATAGAGAGAGAGCGTTCCCTCGAGCGCGGCGAGGGTGAGCTTGTCGGCGCGCAGCGCGCGCTGGAGCGGATGCCGCCGCAGCCGCTCGACCAGTTCGGCCCGCCCCGCCACGATCCCGGCCTGCGGCCCGCCGAGCAGCTTGTCTCCCGAGAAGCAGACGAGATCCGCGCCCGCCGCGAGCGCGTCTCGGGCCGAAGGCTCATCGCCAAGTAACAGACTGTTACTAAGTACGCCGGAGCCTAGGTCGTCGACGAGCGGGAGGCCGTGGCGCGCGGCGAGGGCGGCGAGCTCGGCAGTTGCCGGCTGCTCGGCGAAGCCGACGACACGGAAGTTCGACTGGTGGACGCGGAGGAGGAGGGCGGTGTCCGGCCCGATCGCGCGCTCGTAGTCGGCCGCGCGGGTGCGGTTCGTCGTCCCGACCTCGACGAGCCGGGCGCCCGAGCAGGCGAGGACGTCCGGAATGCGGAAGCCGTCGCCGATCTCGATCAGCTCTCCGCGGGAGACGAGCACCTCGCGGCCCTCGGCAAGCGCTGCGAGCGCGAGCAGGACCGCGGCCGCGTTGTTGTTGACGAGGAGCGCGGCCTCGGCGCCGGTGAGCCGGCGC
>JBKOVL010000172.1:0-23850 GCA_046723895.1 Actinomycetota bacterium
CCAGAGGGTTCGAGCCGAGTTCCCAGCAGGCGATTCGCGAGAGCTACCTCGGCCGCCGCGAACGGCCTCACCATCGCGCCGAGCCCGATCAGGAGCGGTATGACCAGCGGTGTGATCGCGAACACCACGATCAGGATCCAACCGGCGAGGAGGAAGGTAGCCCAGACTGCGCCGAGGGGAATCGCCGTCAGCAGGAACAGCAGCCTCCGGTAGGTCGCGCGGTCGACGAGTGGTTGAACGCTGCGATGCACAGGCACCCCTATTGAAGTTTGGTCGCGGGCGTCGAGGACGCGCGTTCGAGCGCCAGCGTGGGCAGCCAGTGGAGCCAACGCGGCAGGTACCAGTTCCAGTCGCCCAGGAGCTTCATCGTCGCGGGCAGCAAGACCGCACGCACGATCGTCGCGTCGATCAGGACCGCAATCGCAAGTCCGACCCCGAACTGCTTCAGCATCACGATCGGGAGCGTGGCGAAGATCGAGAACACGAACACCATCACGACCGCGGCACTCGTGACGACCCCGGCAGTCGTCTTGATCCCGTGCGCGACCGCCTCCTCGGTCGACAGGCCGCGATCGAACGCCTCGCGCACGCGGCTGAGGATGAAGACGTGGTAGTCCATCGAGAGGCCGAACAGGATCACGAAGAGAAATACGGGCAACCAGACCATCACGCCTTCGGAATAGTCGAAGCCGAGGATGCCCTTCGCCCAATCGTGCTGGAAGACGAGCACGAGGACTCCGAAGGCGACGGCCACGGAGAGCAGGTTGAGGAGGATCGCCTTGGCCGCGATCACGATCGACCGAAATGCAACGAGCAGGAGCAGGAACGCGAAGGCGAGCACGAAGGCGAACACGAGCGGCGCCTTGCTGCGCATCGAGCCGCCGAAGTCGTGATCTGTCGCCGTCGCGCCGGTGACGCCCGCTTCGACCCCGTCGAGCGAGCCGACCGTCTGGGGCACGATCTCGTCGCGGAGCGTCGCGAGTGCCGCCTCCGAGGCGGCGTCGTGGCCGTTGCCGTCGATCGGGATCTCGATGCGCGCGACCGTGCGGGCCCGGTTGACGTCGATCGTCACCGGCTCGTGGGCGCGGCCGCTCGCAACCGCCCGTCGGCGGAGCTCGGCGATGGCCGCCGCGACGCGCGGATCGTCGACCGAGCGTGCCTTGACGACGACGACTGCCGGATCCTGCCGGCCCGGAAAGGCGGCCTGGAGCCGGTCGTACGCCTGGATCGCCGCCAGATCTTTGGGCAGCGCCTGAGGGCCCGGCACGACGGTCTTCATCCCCAGCGCGGGAACGGCCAGCGCGAGGAGGATCCCGGCCGAGACTACCGCGGCGAGCAGCGGGCGGCGCAGGACACGGTCGATGACCCAGGTCCAGAGGCGGCCGCCCTCCGGTCGCTGCCGACGATTGAGGAACGGCACGGCCGCCTTGTTGACGCGATCGCCGAGGCGTGACAGCAGGGCCGGCAGAACGGTCAGGGACCCGAGCACGGCGAAGGCAACGACCATGATCGTCGCCAGCGCGAAGGATCCGAAGGTCTTGTCGCCCGTGAAGAACATGCCGGCCATCGCGATCATCACGGTCAGGCCCGAGACCACCACCGCTCGGCCGGAGGTCGCGGCCGCAGCCTCCAGCGACGCGCTCTCGCTGCGCCCGGCGGCACGCTCCTCGCGCTCCCGCTTCAGGTAGAAGAGCGAGTAGTCGACTCCGACGGCGAGCCCGATCAGCAGTAGGACGGCGCTGACGCTTTCGTCGACGGGCATGAGCCGGCTCGCGAACGCGAGTACGCCCGTGGTCGCCGCCACCGCCGAGAGCGCGAGCAGCAAGGGGATGCCGGCCGCCACGAGCGCCCCGAAGGCGACGATCAGGACCGCGATCGTGACCGGAAGCGAGAGCAGGCCTGCCCGCCGCAGGGCGTTGTCGAACCGCTCGCCGATCTCCTTATCGGCGGTCGCCTTGCCGAACTCGCCGATGAAGAGCCGCGGGTGCGCAGCCTTCGCCCGGTCGACCGCGGCCAGCACCGGTCCGATCTTGTGCTCTGCGTGGTCAGGGTCGCCGCGGAGGTCGAATCTGACGGTCGCCGAGCGGCCGTCAGGGGAGACTTGCCCGCGGTTGCGACTGTCCAGCGGGCTGCGGACGTTGGTGACGGCCGGTACGGCCGAGACGCGTCGGATCACGTCGTCGATCGCAGCTTCAAAGGCAGGGCTCTTGGTCGTCAGCCTGCGGCTCTGGACGAGGACTGTCTCGTCCGCCGGCTGCCGGAACTCGTCGTCGAGGATCCGTTCCATCCGGCCGGACTCACCGGGAACGTTCTCGTCTCCGAGCTTCTTCGTGCCCACGGCGCCGCCGAGTCCGGCGGCGACCACCACGAATGCGATCCACCCGAACGTCGCCGTCTTCCAGTGCGCGGCGCTCCAGCGCGCTGCACGTGCTGCGAGACTCATTCGCATAGCGCCTTCCTCCTTGCTCGTCTGCACTGGATCGAGGCTGCCTGTCGGCGTTTGCGTCCGCAGAGAGGGCACCCGGCCTCCTGGAGCTGCGGCGTGCCGGTCTTTTCTCCCTGCAGCTAGCCCCAGCGCCGTCACGGGAATCCATAGTCCCCGCGAGACCGTCCTGCTTCGAACCTACAGGAAAGGCTTCGCCGTCATCACGAAGACGACGGCGAGGAGCAGCAGCGCGTCGAGCCGGGCGATCAGCAGGATCCGCTTGATCCGGGCCTGAACCTCGGGATCCTCCGGCGGGGTCGTCTGCATCAGCTTCCCGAGCCTCCCCGCCTCTGGGCCGAGGAAGAAGGCGCCCAAGGCGGCGGAGGTACCCCAGCCGGCGAGCGCGAAGATGACGAAGAACTGACCGTAGGTCCACGGACTCTGGCTGTTCTCCATCAACCCGAAGCCGAACGCGAGCACGAGCAGCGACAGCGGCGTGTACACGCGCTCGCCGATCAGGGCGGCCTTTCGGGCGAGGCGCGCCATCTCGGCCGGGTCGTTCTGGCGCTGCGTCAGGAACGCGTAGATCGATAGCGTCGCGTTGCCGCCGACCCAGAGGACGGCCGCGAGCACGTGGCCCGCTTTGAACCAGTCGTACCAGGTCAGCGCCACGGTCACCGAGGGCGAATCTAACGCCGGCATCGGCGCCGTTCAACTGCTACGGCAGCGCGTACGCGACGATGCGCACGCCGCGTGGCTTGCCGCGGATCTCGACCAGATGAGGGGTGTCGAGCGCGATCAGGTGCCAGGCGGCGCTCGATAGTCCGACCCGCACTTCCGTCAGCTTGTGGACGACGAGGCGCGTGCGCGGCCGGGCGTCGAGGGAGACGCGGACAGGCAGCGGCTCCGGCGAGATCAGGAAGAGCCGCACGATCCCGGGGCCGTAAGCCCACAGCGCGGCGTGGCTCGAGCTCATCTGCCGCCCTGACTGGTCCGGCGGGAACCAACCCGAGCAGAAGAGGGCATCGTCGTGCGCCGGCTGGGGGAACGGCGGCTCGGCGGTCGAGGCGCCGCGAACGAACGACGTCACCGGGCCGTCGGTCGCGAGCGGCCTCCACCCGTGGGCGACGAGGCCCTGCCAGGCCAGCCACGCCGTGTCCGTCAGCAGCGGGTTGTCGATGTAGAGCCCGTGGTGCAGTGCGATCGCGGAGACCTTCAAGATCCGGAGCCGCGCGCCGACGCCGGTCGTCCAGTCGCCGCAGCTCAGCGGCTCGAGATGGCGCGCGACGACGTCGGTGCGCTTCGGCGCGGTCGTCGAGTACCCGAGCGGCCGTTCCCGCTGGACGCGTTGGTCGTAGTAGAGATAGACGCTCCCGTAGTGGATGTCGGGGAGAAAGACCGGCAGCTCGACGAGGCGTCCCTCCGGTGCGCGGCCGATCGCGTCGTAGGCGGCGTTGTCGCCGTCTGCGGCCGAGGCGCGGAACGCGCGGACGTGCAGGTCGGCGAGCAAGACGACTGCGACGATCGCCGCCAGCGCGAGCCGCGGGATCCGTCGCGCCTCGAGGCGGGGAAGTCCCGCGTCGATTGCGAAGGCGACGAGCGCGGCCACCGCGAGGCAGGCGATCGGCATCAGCCGTTCGGGGACGCGCGGGTAGCGAAGGGGCGGGAACGCGTGCCAGAGCGGCGCGTACAGCGGGTTGTGCGTCCCGAACGCGAGCAGCACGGGAACGATCGCGCCGACGCCGAGGGCAGTGGCGAGCCAGCGGTCGCGGCGCGTGAGCACCACGAAGCCGCCGATCGCGACGAGCGGCGTCAGCCAGCCGAGGAAGACGAACTCCTCGACGTTGCCGCCGACGTGGCGGGAGACGAAGTCGACCCCGGTCGCAGAGTACACGTTCACCTCGCGCAGCGACCGGCCGCCCTCGTCGATCGAGCCCGAGATCACCGTCAGGTCGATCAGCACTCCGGCGAGCACGGCGGCGACGGCGCCGATCACCGTCTCGAGCACGACCCGTGACCCGCGCGAACGGCAGACGGCATACAGCACGTAGAAGGGGATCGCGCCGAGCGCGAGGTGCACCTGGCCCGAGAGCGGGATCGAGACGAGCGCCAGGCGCGAGGCCCACCACCAGCGCTGGTCGTCGCTCCGCCGGGCCCGCTCGAACGCCCACAGCGCGAGCGGGAGCAGCAGCGAGATCGGCCCCAGGAGGTGGCCGCGGCTCTGCACGATCCGATACGGCGCGATCTCGTAGACGAGGCCGCCGGCGACGGCCGCGAAGCGCGAGAGGCCGAGCTCGCGCAGCCAGAGCAGCGTGAACGCGCCGGCTCCGAACAGGCACAGCAACGTGAACGCGTTCCACGCGAGCACAGGGCCGAGGGCGCGAACGAGCGGCCAGTAGGGCAGTCCGTACGGCCACCAGGCCGGGTTCGCCTGCTCCGCCTCCGGGTGGTAGGAGTACGGGTCGACCCACGGCTGGTGCCCGTGCTCGAGCTGGTGGCCCGCGAGCCAGAGCCGGTAGCCGGTCTGGAGGTGGTCACCGGGCGCCGCCTCGCCGTGCCCGGGCGCACCCGAGGCCATGAAGGCAGTGAGGCCGTGGATGACCGCCGGCTCCGTCGCGAAGAGTGCCGCGACGGCATAGAGGGCCCCGATGAGGACAGCAGGGCCGAGGGTTACAGCGCCTGGGCGGCCTGGAGCAGCTCGTCGAAGTCCGGCACGAGCTCGTTGCGGTAGCTCCACGCTCCGCGTACCTCCCCTTCCCGGTCGATCAGGAACGCCGCCCGCTGCGCGACGTCCTTCATGCCGCGGTAGTCCTGGACGGAGCCGAAGCCGCGAACCGCCTCGCCATTCCAGTCCGAGAGCAGCCCGAACGTGAGGTCGAGCGCCTGCATCCAGGCGATGTGCGTCCACGGGGAGTCGCGCGAGATGCCGAGCGGCCGCACGCCGACCGCCTCGAACTCCGCGCTCCTGTCACGCAGGAGCTCCATCTCGTTCGTTCACGTCGAGGACCAGTCGAAGAGGTAGAAGAGGAGCAGGATGGGCCCGTCCGCGACGATCTCCTCGATCGTGTGCTGCTCGCGTGGGCCGACCCACACGGTCGCCTGGGGGATCGAGTCGCCGGGCTGCAGCATCGGCTGAGCCTACAGAGGCTGCAGGAGGGACAGGGAGGGGTCCTAGCGGCCGGACACGCGCACGACACGCGATGGTCGTAGGTGTCGACGGTCAGGGTCGTGCCGTGGCGGGCGATGCGTAGAAGGCCTTCGACGAGGCCGTCGTCGACGGCACGATCACAGCGAAGTAGCCGGGATCCTCTCCGTCGCCTCCGCGATCTCGCGGACGACCTCGACGATGTCGCGGTTGGCGTTGAAGACCCGCAGTTGTCGGTCGGCTCCGTTGCCGCGGGCGAGAATCGCGCGGATGCCATCCAGCTCGCGCTCGCAGCCGAGCTCGCGCGCGTGCGGCTCGAGGTCGCGGAGCGTCCGACGCACCAGCTGAGCGACCGGGACGCGGTTCCGTCGGCCGGTCGCCAGATCCATCACCGGCGCCTCCAGGCCGTAGCGCGCGGCGAGCCACTTGTTCTCGGTGGTGAGGATCCGGTGGTACGACGGGATCTCCTCGCCGCGCTCGAAGCGCTCGGCGTAGAGCTTGACGAGCGACTGGCAGAACGCGGCGAGCGCGACCGCCTCCTCGAGGCGGGTGACCGCGTCGCACACACGAATCTCGACGGTCCCGAGCCGGGGGTGCAGCCGGATGTCCCACCAGATGTGCGTGTAGTCGGCGATGCAGCCGGTGCGCTCGAGCTGGCCGACGACCTCCGCGTAGTCGTTGTAGTCCCGGAACCGCGGCGGCGGGCCGGAGCGCGGGAAGGCCGCGAACACCATCTGTCGGCTGGAGGCAAGGCCCGTCGGCTCGCCGCGCCAGAACGGCGAGCTCGCCGTCAGTGCGAGGAGCTGCGAGAGGTGGGGGAGCAGCCCGTTCACCACCTGAATTGCCTTCTCGGCGCCGTCGACGGCAACGTGGATGTGCATCCCGAAGATCAGCTCCCGCCGGGCGACGTACTGCATCTGGTCGACGAGAGTGCGGTAACGGTCCTTGGCAGTGATCCGCTGGCGCTCGAAGAGGCTGAACGGGTGCGTGCCCGCAGAACCGACGCGCAGGCCGTGCTCGGCCGCGACTCCGATCACATAGGAGCGAAGCCCGGCGAGCTCGCGCTCGATGTCGGCCGCGGTGTGGCAGACCGGCGTGGTGATCTCGACCACCGACTGCATCAGCTCGGAGCTGATGCGCGCTTCGAGCTCGTGACCGGCCACCGCTGCCAGCACGGTGTCGACGTGCTGGACGAGGTCGAAGGTCTCGGAGTCGAGGAGCATGTACTCCTCCTCCACCCCGAGGGTGTACGGATCGCCCGTGCCGAACGCGTGGTCGAGCACGCTCCCGCCCTCCGCGAAGCTCGCGCCTTTGCCGGTGACCGAAGGAGGCGTGAACTGATTCACGCGACGAGCGCCTCCGCCTCGATCTCGACGCGCCAGCGCGGGTCTATCAGCTCCGTGACAACGTACGTGCACGCCGGCCGCGCATCGCCGAAGACGGCACCATGGGCGCGCGCGACCTCTTCGAAGCTCTCGGCGCTCGTCGCGAAGATCCGCGTGCGGACGACGTGCTCGGGGCCCGCGCCCGCCTCACGGAGCGCGGCCACGATGATCTCGAGGCAGCGCTGCGCCTGACCGAACGCGTCGGAGGGCAGTTCCTCGCCCTCGGGCATGATCGGCGCGGTGCCGGCGACGAAGACATGCGGGCCCACCCGCACGGCGCGCGAGAAGCCCATCACGGGCTCGTACGGAGATCCCGACGAGATGAGCTGCCGATGCATCGACCTAGTATCCCTGCGAATGGAGGCTCTGTGGCTCGTCGACGGCTGGCCTGCCGACCGCGTCGCCGTCGGTGTCGCAGCTTCCGGCGGGACGCTGTTCGTGCACGGGAGCGCGGAGGAGTTCCCGTGGGCATCGGTGACGAAGCCGGTAACGGCACTCGCGTGCCTCGTCGCCGCCGAGGAGGGCACGCTCGACCTCGACGAGCCGGCCGGACCTCCGGGATCGACCGTGCGGCACCTGCTCGCGCACGCCTCCGGGCTGCCGTTCGATCCCGGGCCGCCGATCGCGAAGCCCGGGGAAAGGCGCATCTACTCCGAGCACGGCTTCGAGGTCCTCGGCGAGACGCTCGCGGGGCGTGCGGAGATGCCGTTCGCAGAGTACGTCGCCGGCGCGGTGCTCGAGCCGCTCGGACTCGGCGCGCGCCTCGACGGCAAGCCGGGTTCCGGTCTTCAGGGCTCGCTCCGCGACCTGCTCGCGCTGGGCCGCGAGCTGCTCGCGCCGACGCTCGTCTCCGGGGAGACGCTCGCCGAGGCGACCACAGTCCAGTTCCCGGGCCTCGTCGGCGTCCTCCCGGGATTCGGACGCCAGGAGCCGAACGACTGGGGGCTCGGCCTCGAGCTCCGCGACCGTAAGTCGCCCCACTGGACGGGCTCGCGCAACTCTGAGCGCACCTTCGGACACTTCGGCGGGAGCGGCGCGTTCCTCTGGGTCGACCCCGAGCCCGGGATCGCCCTCGGCTGCCTCACCGACCTCGAGTTCGGAGATTGGGCGTCGACCGCCTGGCCCGAGTTGTCCGACGCGGTGCTGGAGGAACTGGCTAATCGCTGAACAGCGGCCGGATCAGCTCGTCGAACGTGGCCCTGTCGCAGCTTGCGACCACCGACGGGGTCAACGCCCGCACCGAGGCCGTGCGCGGGCAGTCCATCGCCAGCGCGACCTCGCCGAAGTAGTCGCCCGGCTTCAGTGTCCGCCGGTCGCCGCGCGCCTCCTGGGTGACGTTCAACATCCCAGAGAGGACGACGTAGAAGCGCTCGCCGTCATCGCCCTCGCGGATGACCGTCGCGCCCGTCGGCACCTGCTCCCGCCGCATGCGCTCCGACAGCTTGCGCAGCTGCTCTCCGGGCAACTCGGCGAGCAGGCCGATGCGGGCGAACTCGTGCTCGCGGATGGGCATCGCCTGCACATACTGCACTGTGGGACTTCTGGATGAGTGGCGGTTCTGCCCGCGCTGCGGTGCGGCCGTCGAGCCCGCCGACGGCCGCGCGGAATGCGCCTCTTGCGGCTACGTCGCCTACGCCAACCCGGCGCCTGCAGCGTGCGCGCTGTGCGTCGACGAGGCCGGGCGGATCCTGCTCACCCGCCGGGCCTGGGAGCCCTACGCGGGGATGTGGGACCTGCCCGGCGGCTTCCTCCACGAGGACGAGCATCCGCTCGACGCGTTGCGGCGGGAGCTCGCCGAAGAGACGGGCCTCGACGTCCAGCCGACTCGCTGGTTCGGCGCGTTCATGGTTCCGTACGGCGACGAGCCGGGAGCGCGCTGGGTCCTGAACCTCGTCTGGGAGGCGCGGGTCACCGGCGGCGAGCCGGCCCCGGCCGACGACGTCTCAGAGCTGGGCTGGTTCGCGCGCGACGAGCTGCCGCCGCTCGACGAGGTGGCGATGGCCGAGCCGCTCGCAGCCTGGGTTTCGGCAACGGCCGACCGGTAATCCATTGAACCGTGGAGCTCGACTACCTGTACCGGGGGTTGCCCGGGCATCCGATCCATCCGCCGCTGACCGACGCGACGATCGGCACCTACACCGTCGCGACCGCGTTGGCCGTCGCTGACGTGACCGGGCTGAGCAAGAACGCCGCCGCGGCCGGCTGGTGGCTGGCACTCCTCTTCGGCCTGTGCGTGACCGTTCTGACGGCGCTCACCGGTCTCGCCGACTGGCTGACGATCACCTGGCGCTCGCCGCTCTGGTGGACGGCCACCTGGCACATGCTCGTAATGGTCTCGGCGACGGTCTTCTTCGGCCTAGCGGCGATCTTCGGTCACGCCGGCTGGAAGACCGGCGACGTCACGACCGGACCGTTCGTCCTGACCGCGGTCGGCTTCTGCCTGCTCGTGGTCGGCGGGTGGCTCGGCGGCTCGAACGTCTTCGTGCACGGCATGCGCGTGCTCAGGCTCGTCGACGAGCCGCCGGGGCGCGCAGTCGCGCCCGTAGCCCACCCGGAGAAAAAAGAGGCTGCCGCCTAGGCCGAAGGCTGGGCGCCGTTCTCGGTCAGCCCGAGCCCACGCTCGATCGCGACCTTCGGCATCGCCCCGATGACGGCGGCGGCCGGCTCGCCGTCCTTGAACAGGACGATCGTCGGAATCGACTGGACCCCGTAGCGAATCATCAGCTCCTGCTCCTCGTCGACGTTGACCTTCACGAGCCGGAGCTCCTCGGCGCGCTCGTCGGCGATCTTGTCGAGCACCGGGGAGACGGCGTGGCAGGGGCCACACCACTCGGCCCAGAAGTCGACGATCACCGGCTTCTCGCTCTTCAGGACCTCGGCCTCGAAGGTCGCGGTCGTTACTGCAGTAGACATTTCAGGTTCCTTTCGTGTTCTCGGATCTAGCTTAATTGGTAACGCGCGCGATGGCTGGACTGTTCCCGGACGCCAATACACTTGAACACATGGCACGCAAGTTCGCGCCGCTCTCACGCGTCCCCGATCATCCCGCCCTCGAGCGGGCGGTCCTCGAGCGCTGGGAGCGCGAGGGCACATTCGAGCGGCTGCGCGAGCTGAACGCGCGAGGCCCTCGATTCAGCTTCGTCGACGGGCCGATCACGGCCAACAACCCGATGGGCGTGCACCATGCCTGGGGCCGTGCGCTGAAGGACGTCTTCCAGCGCTACAAGGCCGCTCGCGGGCACCAGCTTCGCTACCAGAACGGGTTCGACTGCCAGGGTCTGTGGGTCGAGGTCGAGGTCGAGCGCTCGCTCGGGCTGAACTCGAAGCGCGAGATCGAGGAGTACGGCCTCGCCGAGTTCGCCGCCCGCTGCCGAGAGCGCGTCGCGGAGTTCGCCGAGGTGATCACGGACCAGTCCAAGCGGCTCGGGATGTGGATGGACTGGGACAACGACTACTACACCTTCTCCGACACGAACATCGAGTACATCTGGCGGTTTCTCAAGGAGGTCCACGGCCGCGGCTGGCTCTTCATGGGCCACCGCTCGACGCAGTGGTGCCCGCGCTGCGGCACGTCGCTCTCACAGCACGAGCAGGCAGGCGAGGGCAACTACGAGGAGCTCGAAGATCCTTCGCTCTACGTCCGCTTCCCGATTCGCGGTCGAGAGGGCGAGGCGCTCGTCGTCTGGACGACGACCCCCTGGACACTGCCGGCGAACGTTGCCGCGGCGGTGAGGCCCGACGCGCACTACGGGCTCACGAACGGCGAGTGGCGGCTGGCCGAGGAGGGGCGGGACTACGACCGGGTCGTACACGGGGAGGACCTGGTCGGGCTCGAGTACGACGGGCCCTTCGACGAGCTGGCGGCACAGGATCCCTCGGCGCACAGGGTGATCCCGTGGGACGAGGTTGCGCTCGACGAGGGCACCGGGATCGTCCACATCGCGCCCGGCGCCGGCACCGAGGACTTCGAGCTCGGCCGCGAGCACGGGCTGCCGGTGATCGCGCCGATCAACGAGGACGGCCGCTTCTACCCGGGGTTCGGGCCGTTCGAGGGGCTGTCGACCATCGAGGCAGAGGAGCCGATCATCGCCGCGCTCCGCGACAGGGGTCTCCTTCTCGAGGCCGGGCGGATCACGCACCGGTACCCGATCTGCTGGCGCTGCCGCACGCCGCTCCTCTTCCGGGTCGTCGACGACTGGTTCATCGGCGTCGACGAGATCCGCGGCGCGCTGCTCGACCAGAACGACACGGTCGAGTGGACGCCGCCGCACTACAAGAAGCGCATGGACGACTGGCTGCGCAACATGCGCGACTGGAACATCTCGCGTAAGCGCTACTTCGGGCTGCCGCTGCCGTTCTATCCCTGCGCCTGCGGGACGCTGAACGTGATCGGCTCCCGCGTAGAGCTGGAGGAGCGGGCGGTGCGCGGGCTCGAGCAGCTGCAGGAGCTGCACCGGCCGTGGATCGACGAGGTGACGATCCGCTGCGAGTCCTGCGGCGAGGAGGTGCAGCGCGTCCCCGAGGTGGGCGACGCGTGGCTCGACGCGGGGATCGTCCCGCTCTCGACCCTCGGCTGGGAGAACCCGGTGTGGAAGCCCGGCGGTTATGCGACGGGCGCGGCGCAGGGCCTTACCGGCGCCGACCTCCCCGACCACGCCTACTGGGAGGAGTGGTTTCCGGCCGACTGGGTCTCGGAGAGTCGCGAGCAGATCCGCCTCTGGTTCTACTCGCAGTGCTTCATGTCGGTGGCCCTGACCGGCCGGAACCCGTACCGGCGCGTGCTCGCGTACGAGCGGGTGCGCGACGAGACCGGCCGCGAGATGCACAAGTCGTGGGGCAATGCGATCGAGGCGAACGAGGCGTTCGAGCGGATCGGCGCCGACGTGATGCGCTTCATGTACGCCGCGCAGATCCCGAGCCAGAACATCAACTTCGGCTACGGTCCTGCGAACGAGGTCAAGCGGCGCCTCCTGACGCTCTGGAACTCGGTCTCGTTCTTCGTCACCTACGCGAACATCGAGGAGTTCCAGCCGACCTACGAGGACCTCGAGACCGGGCCGCCGGTGGCGCAACGGCTCGACGCGTGGGTCGTCGCCCGCACCAGGCAGTTCGTCGCCGAGGCGTCCGACGCATACGAGCGCTACGGGACGCCCGCCGTCACGAGCGCCTTCGAGGCGTTCGTCGATGATCTCTCGAACTGGTACATCCGCCGTTCGCGGCGCCGCTTCTACTCGTTCGACGAGGCTGCCTTCCGGACGCTCTGGCACGCACTCGTCCAGAGCCTCCGCGTGATCGCGCCGGTGATGCCCTTCATCGCCGACGACCTCTGGCGGAACCTCGTCGCCGGAGTCTGTGAGGGCGCCCCCGACTCGGTGCATCTGGCCGGGTGGCCTCGGGTCGAGGAGCCGGACCGCGCCCTGCTCGCGGAGATCGCCGAGGTCAGGCGGATCGTCGAGCTCGGGCGTCAGGCGCGCTCCCAGGCGGGGATCAAGCAGCGCCAGCCGCTTCGCAAGGCCGTCGTCTACGGCGCGTCGAACGGCACGCGCGAGCACGCGCAGGAGATCGCCGCCGAGCTCCGCGTCCGCGAGCTCGTTCCGAGCGAGGGCTCCGGGCGCAGCGTCCGTCTGAAACCGAACCTACCCGTGCTCGGCCCCCGGCTCGGGAAGCGCCTGCCGGGCCTCCGGCGTGCACTCGAGGAGGGGCGCTGGGAGTGGGAGGGCCCGCAGGTACGCGTCGAGGACGAGCTGCTCGCCGAGGGTGAGTTCCTGGTCGAGCGGGAAGCCGAGAACGAGGGCTTCGCCTTCGCCTCCGACGGGGAGCTGAGCGTCGAGATCGACCCCCGGCTCGACGACGACCTGCGCCTGGAGGGCCGGCTGCACGACCTGACGCACGCAGTCAACGTCCTGCGCAAGGAACGCGGCCTCGAGGTCAGCGACCGAATTCGCCTGATGATCCCCGGAGCCGACGCGGACCTGCTCGAGCGCTACGTCGAGGGGATCAAGGACGAGACGCTCGCCGTCGAGATCGAGGTCGGCGACCGGCTCGACCTCGAGCGCGGCTAGGCTTCGACGCGGCCCAGGAAGTCGAGCAGCACACGCCGGTACCGCTCCGGCTCCTCGACGAACGGGATGTGCGCGCTGTGCTCGAAGAGAACGTGCTCGGCACTCGGGATCCCACGCGCCAGCGTCTCGACGACGGCCGGAGTACAGGAGTCGTAGCGGCCGGAGAGGACGAGCGTCGGCACGCGGATCTCGGCGAGCCGGTCGCGGACGTCCCAGCCGGCGAGGACGCCGTTGCACGTCCACTCGTTCGGGCCCCACATCGCCTCGTAGACGGCGACGTTCCGCTTCGCCTTCCACTGCTCCGTCTCCGGAGGCGGAGGATCGAGGCGGCAGAAGTGGGCGGCGTGGTACTCGTCGTCGCCGGCGCCGGGGCCGAGCGCCTCGAGCAGGCGCCGCTGTTCGGCGACCCACTGGTCGGCGCTCGCGAGCGTCGACGAGAGGACGAGCGAGGCGAGGCCCGCCGGCCGCGTCAGCGCGTACTCCAGCGCGAGGATCCCGCCCCAGGACTGGCCGAGCAGGTGGACGCGGTCGAGCGCGAGCGCCTCGCGCATCACGCCGACCTCCTCGACGAACAGCTCGACCGACCAGGGCACGTCCTCGGGGCGATCTGAGTCGCCGCAGCCGAGTTGGTCGTAGACGACGACCTGCCGGCCCTCGTCCGCGAGGCGCTCGAGCGGCGCGAAGTACGCGTGTGAGGAACCGGGGCCGCCGTGCAGGCAGAGCAGCGGCAGCGTCCCCGGTCCGGGGTCGCCCCACGCGGCGTACCAGGTGCGGTACCCGCGGAAGTCGACGAAGCCTTCGCTCAGTTTGCGTCGTCCCTCACGCCGCCGGCAGTCGAACCTCGGCCGGGAGCCGGAAGAAAACGTCCTCGGCGACGGAGCCGGCGGTGCTGACGTCCTCGACGCCGCGGGCGCGGAACCAGTCACAGACGCGCGTGACGAGCCGCTCCGGCGCGGACGCGCCTGAGGTCAGCCCGACCGTCTCCGCGCCGTCCAGCCAGCGCTCATCGATTGCGGTTTCATCCTCGATCAGGTGCGCCTTGACCCCGGCCGCGCGTGCGGTCTCGACGAGCCGGTTGGAGTTCGACGAGTTCGGCGACCCGATCACGAGCAGCAGGTCGACGTCTGCCGCAAGCCGCTTGACGGCGCGCTGGCGGTTCGTCGTCGCATAGCAGATGTCCCCTGAATTCGGCCCCTCGATCGCCGGGAATCGACGTCTGAGCGTGGCGACGATCTCCGCGGTCTCGTCGACCGAGAGCGTCGTCTGGGTCACGTAGGCCACCCGCTCGGGGTCGACCACCCGAACACGCTCGGCATCGGCGACAGTCTCCACGACGGTTGCCTCGGGGGCCTCACCGAGCGTGCCCTCCACCTCCTCGTGACCCGCGTGACCGACGAGCACGACCGTGTATCCCGCGGTCGCGTATCGACGCGCCTCGGCGTGAACCTTTGCGACGAGCGGACAGGTCGCGTCGACCGTGCGCAGCCGTCGCAGCCCGGCGCGCTCGCGCACGACGGGTGCGACCCCGTGCGCGGAGAGGACGAGCAGCGAGCCGTGCGGGACGTCCTCCTCGCTCTCGACGAACACGGCGCCGCTGCGCTCGAGCTCCTCGACGACGTGCGCGTTGTGAACGATCTGCCGGCGTACGTAGACCGGCGGGCCGTTCAACGCGAGTGCTTGCTCGACCGTCTCGACGGCCCGTTCGACCCCGGCGCAGTACCCGCGGGGCGAGGCGAGGAGCAACCGCCGCACCACGGCACCGATGCTAGCTCGGCGGCGCGGGACACCCGGTGGCCAACCGCATGCGCTCGGGTTGCCGCAGCGTCGACGGGCGAGGCCCGTCGACGCGCAATCAGCGGCGGGCGATGCACCCGCGGAAGCCAAAGCAGAAAGGCCCGCCGCTCGGGGGGGTCGGCGCGGCGGGCCCTTTCGATCTGCTCACCGCAGTAGCAGTGGTATGAACCACCGCGGTTCGCATCGCCCAGTGCATGTCACGCTAGTCCTGCAGCACGGCCGCGCCAATAGGCCGTCCGGCCTATCTTTTCAATTCAGGAAACCCACCGACGCGCGGCGACACCCGCCCCTATCATCAGGAGGCCCAGTGACCGACGAAAGTCAGCTCGCCTGGTCGGAAGCGATGCGACGCACGATGGGGGCCGCGTTGCGCCTTCGCGCCAGGCTGGGCCGAGGGGGCCGCCGGGCGCGTGATGCCGCGGAACGGGCCGATCTGCGCAAGCGCGAGCTCGAGTCGCTCGAGTCCATTTCCGCTGCGATCGCACGGGCCGGCGATGCCGAGTCGGTTGCCAGGGTGCTGCTCGACGAGATTGCGGCACTGTTCGGAGTCGAGTTCGTGGGCCTGGCGCTTGTCGACGAGCAGATGAACGAGGCGCATGGCCTGCTCGCCAGGCGCGAAGGCCTGGACTTCGACTACTGGTCCGGATTGCGGTTCGATCTGCGCAGCGAGCCGTCGGGAATCGCGAGCGCGGCGTTCGACGTCGCACCGGTGACCGTCTACGACACCGCCAAGTCGCCGCTGATCAAGCCCTCGGTCGCGGAGGCCGTGGGCGCGCTGAGCGCCGCTTTCGTCCCGCTGGTATCCGGCGAGCGCGTGGTCGGAGTGCTCGCGATCGCGACCATTCACGAACGGCGAGCCTTCTCCACGGACGAGCTCGGCCCGCTGCGCATGCTCGCGTCGGAGGCGGCGGTGGCCCTGGAGCGGGCAGGGTCCGCCTCGGCCCTCCGGGAGGCGCTCGACCGCGAGCGGCTCGTCTCCTCGATCGCACACAAGGTTCGCTCCGAGCTGGACTTCGAGGCGCTCTTGCACGTGGCGGTCGAGGAGCTCGGTCGCGCGCTCGGACTGACGCGCTGCTTCGTTCGGCTCGGTGAACAGGGCGGCGCGCTGACGATCGAGGGCGAGTGGACCACGGAGGGGCTCGAGCCCATCGGGCGGCCTGACGCTGAGCGCCTGCCCGTGTCCAACATCGCCGCTCGTACGGGAGAGACGGCGGCGATCGCGGACGTCGAGTCCGAGTTCCAGGGCGAGGACCGGAACGCACTGGCCGCGCTCGGCACACGCTCGGCGCTTGCCACGCCGATCGCGGTCTTCGACCAGACGGTCGGCGTGCTCGCCCTGCACCGCGGCGATCCCCATCCGTGGACCGAGTCGGAGGTCGGGCTTGCCGAAGCGGTCGCCAGGGAGCTCGGCATGGGCATTCACACCGCGCGCCTGCTTCGCGAGAACGAGCTGCGCCTCGCGCAGCAGAGCGCGTTGCTCCAGGCGGCACAGGTCGTGACCGGCGAGCTGCGCGCCGACACCGTCCTCCAGCTCCTCGTCGACCAGGTCGCGCAGGTCCTCGATGCAGACGCGGCGGACTGCTACCTGTTCACACCTGACCGCGCGGCGCTCCGCTGCGCCGCTGTTCACGGCCTCGATCCGGCGGTCGTCGGCTTCGAGTTCCCACCCGATCAGGGGCTCGCGGGGGCTGCGATCAGAGAGCGACGGGCGGTGCGGGCGAGCGAGTATGCGGCGCTCGCCTCGGCGGTGCCGCATCCGGCGTACCGCGCGTTCGCGTCGGCGCTCGTCGCCCCGATGGACTGGGACGGAGCGACGCGCGGGGTGCTCGGTGTCGCCACCCCGGACTCCGGCCGCGTCTTCACCGACTCGGACCTCGAGGCACTCGCTACCTTCGCGACGATCGCATCGCTCGCGCTCCGCAACGCCGAGAGCTTCGACCAGCGGGAGCGTCAGGCGCGCATCGAGGCGGGCTTCTTCCGCATCGCGAGTCTCCTGGCCGAGCCCGTCTCCATGACCGCCACGCTCAACGCCGTCGCTCAGGCGGCGGCCGAGGCTTTCGGGGGCGACCATGTTGCCGTCCTCATGCCCGGGGCTGAGGGGTACCGGCTCGCCGGCGCCCACGACCTGCCGGAACGGCTGCGGGGCGCGTGCCAGACCGGCCTCCCGAAGGGCGCCGAGGTCCTCGCGCACGCCGCGGAGGAGGGGCGGACTGTCGCCTCTGCCGCGCTCGACCGCGACGAGCGGTTCGGAGACGCCTTCCGCGAGGTCGCCGAGGCCGCCTCGCTGCTCGCGATCCCGGTCGCTCTGCCGCGCGGGGATCGAAGCGCGCTCGCACTCGTCCTCTTCAGGCAGAGGCACGCGTTCGCCGACGAGGATCTCGACCTCGCCGACCAGCTCGCAGTCGGGGCGAAGGCCGCCCTCTCGCGCAGCGAGCTCTTCGAGGTGGAGCGCCGCTCTCGCCTCCTCGCGCAGCAGCTTGCGGACACCGGAGCGCTCTTCTCGGGTGAGCTCGAGCCTGCCGCCGTGCTCGACGAGGTGGTCGAACAGGCGCCGATCGTCCTCCGGGCCGACGCCGCCTCGATCCGGCTGCTCGACGGCGACGACCTCGTCGTCGCGTCCGCCGCGGGCGCCGGTGCGGCGCAGGTCCAGGACACACGAGCTCCGGCCGACAGCCCACCGGCGGGTGCGGTCGTCCACACGCGGGCACCGGTCGCGCTCAAGAACGTCAGCAGGGATGCCCTGCTCGTGGAGGGGGAGCCTCTGCTCGGACGCGGCTACTGCGCGTACCTCGGTGTGCCGCTCTTCCGTGCGGAGGGCGAGCTCCATGGAGTACTGGCGGTGTTCTCGCGCAAGCCACGCGTCTGGCAGGAGGAGGAGATCGAGGCGCTGGCCGCGCTGGGTGCGAACGCGTCCGTGGCGTTTGCGAAGGCGGAGCTGTACCAGCAGGTCGAGCTCGAGCGCGGTCGCAGCGTCGCGATCCTCGCCAACGTCGCGGACGGGATCGTCGCCGTCGACCGCGAGGAGCGGATCGTGCTCTGGAACGCCGCGGCGGAGCGGATCACCGGCGTCCCGTCCGAGGAAGCGCTCGGCCGCTCGGTCCCCGAGGTCCTGCAACGGGAGCTTCGGTCCGAGTCCGGCGAGGTCGCCGGCGACCGGCTCGTCCCGATCCGCCGCGGTGACAACGAGGTCTGGCTGTCGCTGACCGAGGCGGTGATGCGAGACCCGGCCGGCGAGACGGCGGGCCGGATCTTCGCGTTCCGGGACATCTCCGCCGAGCGAGTCGTCGAGCAGATGCGCTCCGACTTCGTCTCGACCGTCTCTCACGAGCTGCGCGCGCCGCTGACCTCGATCTACGGTTTCGCCGCCACCCTTTTGCGAGAGGACGTGGATTTCGAGGAAGAGGAGCGGAACGTATTCCTGACCTACATCGAGAGCGAGGCGCAGCGGCTAACGACGATCGTCGACAAGCTGCTCAGCGTCGCCCGGCTCGACGCGGGCGACCTGCAGCTCGAGCTCTCGCCGGTGGACGTCCGTTCGCTCGTATCGGAGGTGGTCGACAGCGCGCGCGAGGAGGCGGAGGTGAACGGCCACGAGTTCGTCCTCGACCTGCCGGATGTTCCGCTCCCGGCGCGCACGGACTCGGACAAGCTGCGCCAGGTGCTGGTCAACCTCGTCGACAACGCGGTGCGGTTCTCGCCCGGCGGCGGGCGGGTGACGATCGGGGCATTGCGGCGCGGCGAGACGATCGTGCTCAGCGTCGCCGACCAGGGCGTCGGCATCCCCGACAACGAGCAGGACAGGATCTTCTCGAAGTTCTACCGGGTGGGCGATGCGCAGACCGGTGGCACGGGTGTCGGGCTCTTCATCGCTCAGGGTCTCGTCAGCGCTCTGGGTGGGCGCATCACGGTTCGTTCGGCCGAGGGTCGGGGGTCGAGCTTCGTCGTCGAGCTGCCGGCTCGCGACGGGGAAAGGGGAGGGGCCTAGTGTCGGCGCGCGTGCTGATCGTCGACGACGAGGCGCCGATCCGTCTGCTCTGTCGGGTCAATCTCGAGGCCGAGCAGATGGAGGTCCTGGAGGCAGGCGACGGGCCTTCGGGTCTGGAGGCCGCGCGGAAGGAGCGACCGGACGTGATCCTCCTCGACGTGATGATGCCCGGGCTCGACGGCTGGCGGGTCGCAGAGGAGCTGCTCGAGGATCCGGCGACGAGCTCGATCCCGATCGTCTTCCTCACCGCTCGTGCCGAGCTCCGCGACCGTGCCCGCGGGCTCGACCTCGGGGGGCTCGACTACGTGACGAAGCCGTTCAACCCGGTCGAGCTCGCCCCGCGGATCCGCGAGCTGATCGCGCGGGTCGAGGGCGGCGAGCGAGAGGAGCTCCGCCGGGCGAAGCTCGACGAGCTGCGCAAGGTGATCGAAGAAAGCTAGCGGGCCGACTGGGCGAGGACGATCCCGAGCAGGACGATCGCGCCGCCGACGAGCTGCGCTCCCCCGAGGGTCTCGCCCAACCAGGCGTAGGCGACGATGCTCGCGATCACGGGCTCGACCATCGCCACGATCCCGGCGCGCGTCGCAGAGATGTGCCGCATCGAGCCGACGAGCAGGAAGAACGGGACGATCGTGCCCAGCACGATCATCCAGGCCATCAGCGCCCAGATCGGAACGTGCGTGTCCGAGAGGTGGCCGAGCAGCGAGACCGTTTCCCCCGGCAGGTCGAACGGGAAGCTCCACCACGGCTGGGCGACCGACCAGAAGATCGTCGCGAAGAGGAAGCCGTAGCAGAGGAGCGAGATCGGGTCGCGCCGGCCGAGGGCCTTCTCGGCGAAGAGCATGTAGCCCGCGAACGTGAACGCCGAGCAGAGCGAGAAAAAGACGCCCAGCCCGTCGAGAGACACCCCGCTCCAGAGATCGACGACGAGAGTCAGGCCCGCGAGCGCGAGGGCGAGCGCGACCCAGATCCGCCGGCGCACCCGCTCCTTGAGAGCGAAGTGGGCGAACAGCGCGACGATCAGCGGGCCGAGGTACTGGATCACCAGCGAGACCCCGATCTGGAGCCGACGGATCGCGAGGAAGTAGAAGAGCTGGACGAAGGCGACGCCGAGAACGCCGAACGCGGCGACAAGCAGCAGCTCGCGGCGGTCGATCCGCAGCGCCTGCGGGCGGGTGATCAGGACGATCGCGAACAGCCCGACGAGCCCGCCGAGGCAGCGCACCTCCGTCAGGCGCAGGGGCGAGAGACCGGACTCGAGGATCACCTTCGAGACCGTTCCGTTGATCGCGAAGAGCGTTCCCGCGGCGAGCGCCATCACGTATCCGACCGCCGGCCGGCGCTCTCTCGCCTCGGTCTCGACGGAAAGGATGGCGACGTCGCTCACGGATCGCGCAGGCTATCCCCGTACACTGTCGGCCAGCGGGGCGTAGCTCAGCCTGGTCAGAGCGCTGCGTTTGGGACGCAGAGGTCCGCGAGTTCGAATCTCGCCGCCCCGACTAGTGGTTCGCGCCCTTCTCGCCGTTGCCGCGGCGCTCGCGCCCGGCTTCGGCTTCCACGCACGCGTCCGACCCATGCCGCCGCGCTAGCATCGCGCGCGTGCTCCGGGGAGCCCTAGCCGCCTCCATCACGCCTCTCCGCGACGGCGGCGCGGCGATCGACGAGGACGGGATCGGGCCGGTCGTCGACTTCCTCGCGGCGGGCGGGCTCGACGGGTTGCTCGCGCTCGGCACGAACGGCGAGGGGATCCTGCTCTCGCTCGACGAGCGCCGCCGCGTCGCCGACCGGTTCGTCGAAGCCGCGCACGGTCGCTTGCAGATCGCCGTCCACTGCGGCGCGCAATCGACGGCCGACACCGTCGCCCTCGCCGAGCACGCCGCGCAGGCGGGCGCCGACGCGGTCGCGGTGATCGCGCCGCCCTACTTCAAGCTCGACGAGGCGTCGTTGCTCGAGCACTTCAGTGCCGCAGCGCGCGCGTGTGCGCCGCTCCCGTTCTACGTCTACGAGTTCGCGATCACGAGCGGCTACGCCGTCCCGCCCGCGGTCGTCGTCAGCCTGCGCGAGACGGCGCCGAACCTCGCCGGGCTGAAGGTCTCCGATCGCACCTGGGAGGAGCTCGAGGCGTACCTGATCGAAGGCCTGGACGTCTTCGTCGGCTACGAGGCGCTGATCGCCCCGGCGCGCGCCAAGGGAGCGGTCGGCGCCGTCTCCGCGCTCGCCTCGGCGTTCCCGGAGGTCGTTGCCGCGGCGGTTCGCGGTGAGGACGTCGATCCGGGCGTGCTGCGCGCCCAGGTCGACCGCTATCCCCGGCACGCAGCGCTGAAGCACGTCCTCGTCCGGCGGGGCGTGCCGGTCCGTGAGGACGTACGCCGGCCGCTCCGGGGCCTGACCCAGGCGGAGCGCGCCGAGCTCGACGCCGAGCTGGACACGGTCCTCCGGGCCGCCTAGTGCTCCGCCGGCTGATCCTGGCGGCCGCCGACAGCCCGCCCATCCAGCGCTTCGTCGCCAAGTACGGGATGCGGCTCGGCGCCGCACGCTTCGTCGCCGGGGAGACGCTCGACGAGGCGGTCGCCACGCTGCGCGGGCTGAACGAGCAGGGGCTGAGAACGAATACGACCATCCTCGGCGAGCACGTTCGCGACGCCGAGGAGGCCGAAACCGTCGTCCGCACCTACGGGGAGGTGCTTCGTCGGATCGAGGCCGAGAAGCTGCGGACGAACGTCGCGCTCAAGCTCACCCACCTCGGCGTCACGCTCGACGAGGAGCTCGGCTACGCGAACGTCGAGCGGCTCGTCGCCGAGGCAGCGCGGCTCGGCAACTCCATCCGCATCGACATGGAGCACTCGTCCCTCGTCGACGTCACGCTGCGGGTCTACCGCCGGCTGCGTGACGCCGGCCACGACAACGTGGGTACCGTGCTCCAGTCGTACTTGTACCGCAGCGAGAAGGATCTCGAGTCGCTCCTGCCGCTGAATCCGAACCTGCGAATCGTCAAGGGCGCCTACAAGGAGCCGGCGAGCGTCGCGTACCCGAAGAAGGCCGACGTCGACTCCGCGTACAGGCGTCTCGTCGAGCGTTCGATCGGGGAAGGCGGCTTCACCGCAGTCGCGACGCACGACGAGAAGCTGATCGACCACGCACTCGCGCTCGACCCGGGGCCCGAGCGTATGGAGCTGCAGATGCTCTACGGGGTCCGGACGCAGCTCCAGCTCGATCTCGTCGCGCGCGGCCAGCGCGTCCTCTGCGCGGCGCCCTACGGGCCCGACTGGTTCCCGTACCTGATGCGCCGGCTCGCCGAGCGGCCTGCGAACCTGCTCTTCTTCCTGAAGAACGCGCTGGAGCCGTAAGTTCGCAGAGCCCGGTGCAAGAGAAGCGCGAGCGAAAGTTGTCGCAATTTGCGGGCTCGTGTACGGGAGCGGGGTCGGTGGCGCGCCTTACAATCGACCGCGTGAGGGGGAGACTCCTCCTTTGCGCGGTCCTCGCCGGCACGCTGCTCGTTGCCGGCTGCGGCGGCACGACCACCTACGACGCGGACAAGACCCGCGCCTGCCTCGCCGAGCAACCGGGCGTGAGAGTGCGCAACAAGGTCGACTTCGTCGCCTCGACGGCGCTGGGCGGTGCCTTCAACGTGAAGCTCCTCGGCAATCAGGTCACGCTCGCCTTCGGGGAGGATCGCCAGGAAGCCGAGCGAATCGTCCGCGCCTACCAGCGATTCAGAGGCAAGAACATCGGCCTTCCCGACGTCCTGAGACCCACCCGGAACGTGGTCGCGTTGTGGGAGGCGCATCCGAGCGACACGGCCCTGCAGACGATTCAGGACTGCTTGAAGTAGGAAAGAGCCGTGCATGGAACCGTCTCTCTCGGAATTCCGAGAGGCTGCGGAGCTGCGCGGCGCGTTGCGCAAGTTCCTTCGTGCAAGCGAGCGGATCGCCCGTGAGGAGGGTCTGACGCCGAGTCGTTTCCTGCTCCTGCTGATGATCAAGACGACGTCCGGCGGCCGGTCGACGGTGACCGAGCTCGCCGAACGCATGCAGCTGACGCAGAGCACCGTCACCGAGCTCGTCACACGGGCCGAGGCCGCGGGGCTCGTCCGCCGCACGCAGTCGGAGCAGGACGCCCGAGTCTTTTGGCTCGAGTTGACCCAGATGGGCGAGGATCGTCTCGGCCGAGCTGTCGCTCGGAACGGGCCGGAGCGGAACCGGCTCCTCGAGCTGATCCACCGCGACGCGGCCTAGCCCAGCCTTCCCTACGCGCGGGGAACGGTCGGCGCTCTGAAGGTGTCGGCGCCCGCCTCCTCGCGCAGGAAGCGGCGCACGAACAACGTGAAGGCTGCGAAGAAGACGAACGCCTGCTCGGCGGTCATCGTGATGCCGGCGAGCTGCTGGTCCGATAGTGGCGACAGCCCCCACAACCTGGGTGCGTGCTCGTAGAAGTCGTAGACGGCCTTCGGCAGCAGCGCGAGCAGGAGCCCCAGCGGGCTCGCGAGCACGAACGCGCCGAAGAGGTAGAGCGCCTTCGCTCCGCTCGAGATGCGGCCGTGGACGACGGGCCACCAGACGAGGACGCCGGCGAGGAAGTAGCAGGCGTGCTCGGCATGGAGGATCGTCCACTGGTGGCGCAGGGCCGCGTCGTACGCCCACGGCACGTGCCACGCGAAGTAGCTGACGAGCCAGATCGGCAGGGCGACGAGCGGCTTTGTGAGCGTCCTGACGCCGGGGATGCGTTCGATCTCGGCGGCCATCTGCGCGGTGAGGCCGAGTACGACGAGCAGCGGGCCCCACTCGGCGATCGCGACGTTCTGAAGCAGGTGCATCGTCAGCAGGTAGTGGAGCGCAAGCGTGTCCACGGGCCCGATCTGGACGGCGAGCATCAGCATGCAGCCGCCGAGAAAGCAGGCGATCCGCCAGCGCGGTGCGGGGAGGCGCGTCAGGGCAATCAGGTACGCGGCCGCCATCCCGGGGATGACGACCAGCGCGTCCGCGTCCCACGACCAGCGGTATGGATCCACCGGCGGTACGCTAGATGCGCTCGACTCTGCGGGCGTAGCTCAGTTG
>JBKOVL010000122.1:0-4866 GCA_046723895.1 Actinomycetota bacterium
GAGGCGAGGAAGTAGCCGCGGGCGAGCACCGCGTAGTTGAGCTCCCAGTCCTCGAGGGTCGTCTCCGTGATCGGAGCGCTCGTCGCGAGGCCCGCGGAGGAGACGAGGATGTCGATGCCGCCGTACTCGAGGACCGTCCGGCGCGTCAGCTCCTGGACTGCAGCCTCGTCCGTGACGTCGACGGGCACCGCGAGCGCCCGCCGGAGCCCATACGAGGACACGAGCTCCTCCGCGACCTCCGTCGCACCGTCGGCGTTGAGATCGCCGATGACGACGTGTGCTCCGCGCACGGCGAGCGCCCGCGCGGCCGAGCGGCCGATGCCGCTCGCGCCGCCCGTGATCATGGCAACACGCCCGGTGAGCTCGCCCCGGGCCGGGGCCTGGGCCAGCTTGTAGCGCTCGAGTGGCCAGTACTCGATCGCGAACGCCTCGCTCTCGCTCAGTGAGCGGAACCCGCCGAGTGCGTCCGCGGCGTCCTCGACGGCGATCGCTCGGTGGTACAGGTCGCGTGTGAAGCGCGCGCGCGCGGCGTCGGCACCGGCTGTGACGATGCCGACGCCGGGGACCACCACCACGCGCGGCCCGGCCGGGTCGATCGGGAACTGCCGGGTCTCGTCGTCGAGGTTCCGCTCGTAGTAGTCCCGGTACCAGCGGGAGAACTCCTCGGCGCCCTGGACGAAGGCGGCACGAAGCTCGTCGGGTCCCTGCATCTGCGGGTCGAAACCGACGACGAGCGGCTTGTGCTTCGTGTTGATCAGATGGTCGGGGCAGGGCGCGCCGACCTGGCTGACCTCCGGCGCGCGGGCCGACGACGCGAATGCCACGGCCTCCGGGCTCCGATCGACTTCGAGGATCAGCCCGTCCGAATCGGCCAGCAGCGCCCCGCGGAGCGCAGGGAGGGATCGCGACAGAAGTGCATTCGCCTCGTCCTCCCGCAGCTCCGCGACCTTTCGGCCCCCCAGGCCGAAACCTCCTTTGGCGGCGCGCTCGATCGCCTCGCCCCCCCTGGTGACGAACTCCAGCGTCGTCCGGTAGCTCTCCTCGCCCGTTGCAGCCCAGGTGACGAGCCCGTGACGTTCCAGGAGCACGGCGCGCGCGGTCGGCTGTTCGTCCAGGAGCAGCCCGATGCGCCGCGACAGGTCGAAGCCGGGCCGCTGGTAGTCGAGCCAGACGGCCTCGTCGCCGAACGTGTCGACGGCGAGCCGCCGCCCCTCCGGCGTCGAGGTCAGGGCGATGACCGCGTCCGGATGCGTGTGGTCGACGTGCTCGGCTCCGACGAACGCGTGCAGGAGCGTCTCGATCGACGGCCGCGGCTGGTCCGGGCGCAGCGCGGAGCGGAGCAGGTAGTCGACCATGGTCGCGTCGTCCATCTCATCGCGAGCACGCAAGAGCAGCAGCTCGTCGAGCCGGAGACCCGGGAAGCCTGCCGCGGTGATCGTCGCCAGATCCGTGCCGGAGCCCTTGACCCAGAGGACACGCGTCTCGCGGCCGGCGTGGTCGATCACCGTCTCCTTCGCCGAGGTGTTCCCGCCACCCTGGTTCGCGAGGGTGCGGTCGGCACCGAGCAGGTTCGAGCGGTAGGCGAGGGCGTCGAGAACGCCGAGACCTGCGGCTGCGCTCTGGTCCCAGCGGTCCTCGGGCGCCGGGATCCCTTTGAGCACGTCGATGACGCCGCTCATAGGGCAGCCTCTGCCCTATGAGCGTGGGGAGGGGGCCCAAGGGTCATACCCCGGGCATCGCCGGCTTTGCCGGCGACGCTTCCAGCGGGAGCGGAACCGGGAGGTTCCCCCGTGAGAATCGGCCTCTGAAAGAAGGGGGTCCGTGGGGGAAACATGGTTTCCCCCACGGGAGCGACCCGGAGGGGAGCGACGCTCACGACGTCACCTCGAGACTCGCGAGGCCGGCGAAGCGCTCGCGCGCCTCGCGCCACTCGGCCGATTCCGACGGCTCGTAGACGGCCGGGGCGTAGGACGCGCGCACGACGTCCCGTGCTTCCGCGAGCGAGGCCAGCTCGTCCAGCGACATCGCCTGGACGAGCAGGTTGCCGATCAGGGTCGCCTCTTCGGGGCCGGCGAGCACGGGCAGTCCCACCGCCTGCGCGGTCCAGTCGCAGAGCAGCTGGTTGCGCGCACCGCCGCCGACGACGTGCAGCTCAGCAGCGGCATTGCCTGCGACCTCGCCGAGCAGGGCGACGACCTGCGCGTGCTTCAGCGCCAGGCTCTCGAGGATGCAGCGAGTGACCTCGCCGGGCGTGACCGGCCCCGGCTGGCCGGTGCGCGCGCAGCGCTCGACGATGCGCGCGGGCATGTCGCCCGGCTGAGCGAATGCCGGGTCGTCCGGATCGACCAACGAGCGGAGCGCCGGCGCGGAGCGAGCGAGTTCGACCAGGTCCTCGACCGAGTGCTCGTGACCGGCGCGCGCCCACTGCCTGCGGCACTCCTCGAGCAACCAGAGCCCGGTGACGTTCCGCAGCAGCCGAAACGTCCCCCCGACGCCGCCCTCGTTGGTCAGGTTGGCGGCGTAGCTCTCGTCTGTGACGAGCGGCCGGTCGACCTCGAGGCCGACGAGCGACCAGGTGCCGACGCTCAGAAAGATCGAGCCCGCCTGCCGGAAGGGGACGGCCGCGACGGCCGAGCCGGTGTCGTGTGTGGCGACGGCAATGACGCGCGTCCCCTCCAGCCCCGCAACGGCCGCGTCGGCGGCGATCGGCCCGAGCGTTGTGCCGGGCTGCACGATTTCCGGGAAGAGGCGGGCCGGAATCTCGAGGCGCTCGAGCAGGTCGCTCGCCCAGTAGCCGGTGCGTTCGTCGATGCACTGCGTCGTCGTCGCGTTCGTGAACTCGGTCGTCCTGCTCCCACACAGCCAGTAGTGGAGGAGATCCGGGATCAGGAGCAGTGTCTCGGCGGCCGCGAGCGATGCATCGTGGGCATCCGCCATCGCGGCGAGCTCGAACACCGTGTTGATCGGGAGGAGCTGGATCCCTGTGCGCTCGTACAGCTCGCGTGGGGGGATTCGCGCGTAGACCCCCGCAAGGGCCGCGGCGCGGCGGGCATCGCGGTAGTGCACCGGGTTGCCCACCAACCCTCCGGACCGGTCCAGGAGCCCGAAGTCGACCGCCCAGGAGTCGACCGCAATCGAGTCGACCGCCGTGTCGCGGGCGGCGGCACGGAGACCGTCGAGCGTCTCCTGGTACAGGCGGAGGATGTCCCAGTGGAGCGTCCCACGAACGCGAACCGGCATGTTCGCGAACCGGTGCACCTCCGAGACCGCGAGGCGGTCGCCGTCGAACCGGCCGACTGCCACCCGCCCGCTCTGGGCGCCGAGGTCGACCGCGGCCATGACGGCCATCAGCCGACCCGCGCGTCGTTTCGCACGGCGCGGCGCAGATCACGCGGCCGCACCGGGAGGGGCTCACGAGGCACCGGCTCGACGGTGACGACCTCCACCCCGGCGCCGCGCCAGGCTTCGACCTCGGTCGCCGGCGCGCTGGAGTCCGTGATGATGCCGGCGAGCTGGTCGACGGGCACGAACGCGAGCAATGCGCTGCGGTGCCACTTCGTGCCGTCGAAGATCCCGTAGACCTGTTCACAGGCGTCGGCCATCTCCTGCTTGATCCGCACTTCATCGGGGTTGAGATCCATCAGGCCGCGTTCCAGGCTCAGGCCCCGGGCGCCCAGGAAGCCCTTGTTGATCCGGGTCGTCCTGAGCACGTCCGTGCCCAGGTCGCCGACGAGGGACATCGCCGAGAGGCGGAGCATGCCCCCGGTGACGAGAACCGAGATGCCCGGCGCGTCCGCCAACGCCGTTGCGACGAGCAGGCCGTTGGTGACGACGACGAGCTCTCGTTTCCCGCGCAATTCGAGGGCGAGGTAGTAGGCGGTCGTGCTCGCGTCGAGCGCGACCGCCTCGCCCTCGTTGACCAGAGCCGCAGCCGCCCGCCCGATTGCGCGCTTGCGCTCGACCTCGAGCCGAAGACGAAGGTCGAAGCCGACCTCCGACTGACCCTGCTGGAGCGCCCGCACGCCGCCCCGCACCCGCGCGACGAGCCCCTGGCGCGCGAGCGCCGAGAGGTCGCTGCGGATCGTCACCTCGGAAACCGAAAATGCTTCCGCAAGTTCCGCAACGTGAACGGAATCGCGCGTCTCGAGCAGGTGAAGCACGTGCTGCATGCGCTCCTCCTGCGAGAACACGGGAGAGTCCGAGCGTGCGTCGATGTGTGTGACCCTACGACGGCGCTGCATCGGAAGTCAAGAGCAGCGCTTGCTTTCGAATCGAAAGAAAACGAAAGCAGATTCGTAATCGCGACCGGAATGCGTCAGACTGCGCGACGATGGAGGAGAGTGCCGTCCTCGCCGGGCTCGGGCAGCTCGAGATCGAGACGCCGTCGTGGGGGTACGGGAACTCCGGGACGCGGTTCCACGTCTACCCGTGGCCGGGCGCAGCCCGCACGGTTCACGAGCGGATCGCGGACGCCGCCCTCGTCCACCGCCTGACGGGCTGCTGCCCGAGCGTCGCCCTGCACATTCCGTGGGACGCTGTCGACGACTACGGCGAGCTACGCGCGTTGGCCGAGTCGGAGGGGATCCGCATCGGCGCGATCAACCCGAACCTGTTCGGGGAGGACGACTACCGGCTGGGCAGCTTCTGCCATCCGGACGAAGCGGTCCGCGGGCAGGCGCTGCGGCACTGCCTCGAATGCGTCGACATCGCGACCGAGGTGGGCTCCACGATCATCAGCCTCTGGCTCGCCGACGGCACGAACTACCCGGGCCAGGACGACCTCCGCGGCAGGTTCGAGCGACTGCTCGACGGGCTCGAGCAGGTCTACGCGGCGCTCTCGCCCGGCATGCGCCTGCTCGTGGAGTA
>JBKOVL010000138.1:0-4608 GCA_046723895.1 Actinomycetota bacterium
TGAGATCGAGCAGACGGTCGCTCTGCCCTAGCCCGACCGGGACGACCGTCGCGCCGGTCGCCTCGAGGGACATGTGGTCGGCGATTCCGCCCGCGTAGAAGGCGTAGTTGACGCAGTGGAGGATCGTGTCCGCCGGTGTCACGCCGGCCGATCGGAAGGCGCGCGCGCCGGCCAGAGACGAGCGCTCCAGGTCGCCGCGCGTGAACCCGATCAGGAGCGGCGTCCCGGTCGTCCCGGAGGTGATGTGCAGCCGGACGATCTCCTCCTGCGGCACGCCGGCGATCGGGCCGAGCGGCGGGTCCTCGGCCTGCGCCTCCAGCAGCTCCGCCTTGGTCACGAACGGCTGTTCGGCGAGCTGCGCGAGCGTGCGCACCGCGCCGAGCCGCTCACCGTAGAACGGCGAGCCCGCACGAACACGCTCGATCTGCCCTTCCAGCGCGTGCTCCTGCAGCGCCAACTGCTCCTCGAACGAGAGCCGCTCTGCGTCGCCCATCCGCCGATTCTGACGCGCCCGCGAACCTGCAACCGGTCAGACCGCCGTCGGGGTGGTCGCGTATCCGACCCCAACGAGCGCATCGCTGATCTCGTCGAGGATCGCGGGGTCGTCGATCGTCGCGGGCGTCGTGTACTCCTCGCCGTCGGCGATCTGGCGCATCGTGCCGCGCAGGATCTTGCCGGAGCGCGTCTTGGGGAGGCGGTTCACCACCGCCGCGGCCTTGAACGCCGCCACCGGACCGATGCGCTCGCGCACGAGCTGGACGAGCTCCGCGACGATCTCGTCATGGGGCCGCTCGACACCCGCCTTCAACACCACGAAGCCGAGCGGCAGCTGACCCTTCATCGCGTCGGCGACGCCGATCACGGCGCACTCCGCCACGTCCTGGTGCGAGGCGAGGACCTCCTCGATCGCGCCGGTCGAGAGCCGGTGCGCGGCGACCTTGATGACGTCGTCTGCCCGGGCCATGACGAAGACGTAGCCGTCCTCGTCGACGTAACCGGCGTCGGCGGTCTGGTAGTAACCCGGGAACGTGCTCAGATAGGCCTCTCGGAACCGCTCCTCCGCATTCCAGAGCGTCGGCGAGGCGCCCGGCGGCATCGGCAGCTTGACTACGAGGGAACCGATCTCGCCCGCGCCGGCCTCGCGCCCTCCCTCGTCGAGCACGCGGACGTCCCAGCCGGGCACGGGCTTCGTCGGCGATCCGGCCTTTACCGGGAGGAGCTCGATGCCGGCGCAGTTCGCGACGATCGGCCAACCGGTCTCCGTCTGCCACCAGTGGTCGACCACCGGCACGCCGAGCTTCCGCTCGGCCCAGCGGAGCGTCTCGGGGTCGCAGCGCTCGCCGGCCAGGAACAGCGCGCGGAACCGGCTCAAGTCGTAGCGCCCGATGTGCTCGCCTTCCGGATCCTGCTGGCGGATCCCGCGGAACGCCGTCGGCGCGGTGAAGAGCGTCTCGACGCCGTGCTCCGCGATCACGCGCCAGAACGCGCCGGCGTCGGGCGTGCCGACCGGCTTGCCCTCGTACAGCACGCTCGTGCAGCCGTGAAGGAGCGGCGCGTAGACGATGTACGAGTGGCCGACAACCCAGCCGACGTCGGAGGCGGCCCAGTAGACCTCGCCGGGCTGGACGTCGTAGATGTTCGGCATCGACCACGCGAGCGCGACCGCGTGGCCGCCGGTGTCGCGGACGATTCCCTTCGGCTGCCCGGTCGTGCCCGACGTGTAGAGGATGTAGAGCGGGTCGGTCGCCTCCACCGGAACGCATTCGGCAGGCTGCGTTCCCGCCACTGCCTCGGACCACTCGAGGTCGCGACCGGGCACGAGGTCGGCCTCGAGCGCCTGGCGCTGGAGAACGATGCAGCGGTCGGGCTTGTGCGCGGCCAGGTCGATTGCCGCGTCGAGCAGCGGCTTGTACGCGACGACGCGGCCCGGCTCGATCCCGCACGACGCCGAGACGATCGCCTTCGGCTCCGCATCGTCGATCCGCGTCGCGAGCTCGCCCGAGGCGAAGCCACCGAAGACCACCGAGTGCACGGCGCCTATCCGCGCGCACGCGAGCATCGCGATCAGCGCCTCCGGGACCATCGGCATGTAGACGACGACGCGGTCGCCTCGGTCGACGCCCTGCGCGCGGAGCGCCCCCGCAAAGGCGGCGACCAGGTCGCGGAGCTCGCGGAAGGTGTAGGTGCGTTTTGTGTCCGTGACCGGCGAGTCGTAGACCAGCGCCGGCTGGTCTGCCCGGCCCCGTTCGACGTGCCGGTCGAGCGCGTTGTAGGCGGTGTTCAGCCGCCCGCCCGTGAACCAGCGGTAGAAAGGCGCGCGGGAGTCGTCGAGGATGCGCGTCGGCGGCTCGTCCCAGTCGATCGCCTGCGCCGCCTCGGCCCAGAACTGCTCCGGCTGCTCGAGCGAGCGCCGGTGGACATATTCGTGCCGCGCCACAGACGCAGCCTGCTCCCTTCCGGCACGAACTGCAAGTACGGATAGCCTCGGCTCATGCGCCGCCTGCTCCTGTTCGTCAGTGTCGTCGTCGCCCTCGACACGATGCTCTACGCGGCGCTCACGCCCCTGCTGCCGCACTTCCAGCGCGCCTACCACCTGTCGAAGGGCGGCGTCGGGGCGCTCGCTGCCGCCTTCGCGATCGGGGTCCTCGTGGCCGCCGTACCGGGCGGAGTCCTCGCGGCGCGGCTAGGGGCCCGCGTCGCGGTCGTCGCCGGGCTGACGCTGGTGACGCTCGCGAGCGTCGGCGTCGCACTGGCGAGCAGCTTCGGGCTGCTCTTCAGCGCGCGCTTCGTGCAGGGCCTTGGCTCCTCGATGACCTGGGCCGGCGCGCTCGCCTGGCTCGCGCTGGCGAGCCCGCGCGCGCAGCGCGGGCAGACGCTGGGGACGGCGATGGGCGCTGCCGTGTTCGGCGCGCTGCTCGGGCCCGCGGTCGGCGCGGCTGCGAGCGCGATCGGTGTGCGCGCGGCGTTCTCGGCCGTCGCCGGACTCTGCGTCGTGCTTACGGCCCTCGTCCTCGCGTTCGAGCCCTCGCCGCCGGAGCGGCAGCCGGTGCGCACGATCCTCGGCGCCCTCCGCAACGGCGAATTCCTGCGCGGGCTCTGGGTGATCACCCTCCCGGCGCTCCTCTTAGGCACGTTGCTCGTGCTCGCCACGCTCGCGCTCGACGACCACGGCTTCTCCGCCGTTCAGATCGGCGCGGTGTGGATCGGTGCGACTGCGATCGAGAGCGCGATCAACCCCGTGCTCGGGCGCGTCACGGACCGACGCGGGCCCGCCGCGCCGATCCGCTTCGCCCTGGTCGGCTCGATCGTCGTCTCGCTCGGCCTCGCCGCGACCGAGCAGCCCTGGGCGCTGGTCCCGCTCGTCCTCGCCTCCGCAGTTGCCTTCGGCGGTTTCTACGCGCCGGGCCTGACGATGCTGTCGCACGCCGCGGAGGAGATCGGACTCGCGCAGGCGCTCAGCTTCGGGGTGGTGAACGCAGCGTGGGCGATCGGCAACGCGGTCGGGCCGGCTGCCGGCGGCGGGCTCGCGGAGCTGACGAGCGACGTGGTGCCGTATCTCGTCGGCGCGGCGATCTGCGCGGTGACGCTCGCGACCTTCCGCCATGCAGGTCAGCGTCGAGCGGCGCCGTCGACGACCGCCCCATGAACCGAGGGGCTGCGGGGCTAGCCGACGACGAGGTTCACGAGCTTGCCGGGCACGACGATCGTCTGCCGGATCTCCTTGCCGTCCAGATGCGCCTGGACGCGTTTTGACGCCTTCGCCCGCTCGACGAGCTCGGCCTCGGGGAGGCCGGCCGGGACCTCCATCCGGTCGCGCACCCTGCCGTTCACCTGGACGACGAGCACGAAGGTCGTGCGCGCGAGCGACGCGGGGTCCGCCTGCGGCCACGGCGACTCCCAGAGTCGCTCGTTGCCGAGCCGCTGCCACAGCTCCTCGGTCACGTGCGGCGCCCAGGGCTGCAGCAGCGAGACCGCGGTCTCGGCGGCAAACCGCGCACCCGGCGCGGTGGGATCGTCGGCGAGGTCGTTGACGAGCTCCATCACCGCCGAGATCGGCGTGTGGAACTGCATCCGGCGGTCGATGTCGTCGGTGACGCGCTGGATCGTCTCGTGCGCCCGGCGGACGAGCGGCATCTCCCCCAGGTCGCCCGGGGCGACCCGGTCTTCCGGCCGGGCGTCGCCGGCCTCGCCGGCGAGGCTTCCAGCCCCATCCGCCGGCGCGCGCGCAGCGAGGTCGTTGACGATGCGCCACAGGCGCCGCACGAACCGGCTCATCCCCTCGATCCCCGCATCGGTCCACTCCATGTCCTGGTCGGCAGGGCCCATGAACAGGATGTAGAGGCGCACCGCGTCGGCGCCGTACTCGTCGACCAGCTCGTCGGGGCCACTCACGTTCCCCTTCGACTTCGACATCTTCGTGCCGCCCATCTGCACCCAGCCCTGGTGGAAGAGGCGCGCGAACGGCTCGCGGAAGCCGAGCAGGCCGATCTCGTTCATCACCTTGACGAAGAAGCGCGAGTAGAGCAGGTGCCCGGTCGCGTGGTCGATCCCGCCGATGTAGTGCGAGATCGGGCACCAGTAGTCGACGACCCGGCGGTCGAACGGCGC
>JBKOVL010000113.1:0-5257 GCA_046723895.1 Actinomycetota bacterium
AGGACACGCCGCTGTGCGACCTCGCCGCGGACCGCCGAGCCTCCACGCCCACTGCCGCCGGCCGCCTCGTCGTGCCCGACCTGGACGAACTGCGCGCGGGCCTCGCCCGGGCGCGTGACGGGTTGGCGCGCGGGACGCGCCGGACGCTCGAGCGTCACTCGGCGCGGCTCTCGCAGACGCACGAGCGTCTACGCCGCGCCCCGGCTCTCCTCGTCGAGCGTCGCCGCGCGGCAATCACCCAGGCCGGCGGCCGTCTACGCGCGCTCTCCCCTCGCGCGACGCTCGAGCGCGGCTATGCGATCGTCCGTCGCGACGGCAAGCTCGTTCGCTCCGCGCGCTCGGTGTCGACAGGCGACCAGGTCGCCGTCGAGGTCACCGACGGCACCTTCGAAGCACGGGTCGAATGACGTTCGAAGAGGCGGAGAAAGAGCTGACGCAGATCGTCGAGCGCCTGGAGCGCGGAGAGGCGAGCCTCGACGAGGCGCTCGCTCTCTGGCAGCGCGGCGAGGAGCTCCACCGCTTCTGTCTCGATCAGCTCGACGCCGCCGAGGGGAAGATCGAGGATCTGGCGAAACGAGTCGACGCCGCGCGCCCGCCCGGGTAAGCTCGCGGCCGTGGCGGTCCCGATCGAGCTCCTGCGCACCGTCGACCTCTTCGAGGACATGTCGAACCGCGAGCTCGGGCGGCTCGCGAAGTCCTTCCGCGAGAGCCGGTTCGCGGCCGGGGAGACGATCGCGGCCGAGGGCACGCGCGGCGTCGGCTTCTTCGTGATCGGCGAGGGGATGGTGCGCTACAGCGTCGGCGGCGAGGACAGGGGCCTGGGCGGCCCGGGCGACTACTTCGGCGAGATCGCCCTGATCGACGACGGACCGCGCACGGCGACCGTCACCGCCGACACCGACGTGGTCGCCTACGGGCTCGTGTCCTGGGAGTTCCAGCCGCTCGTCGAGGAGAACGCGGCGATGGCGTGGGAGCTCCTCCAAGGGATGGCAAAGCGGCTACGTGCCGCGAGCCAGGACGCCTAGCCGCTCGCCTAGCTCGACGAGGTCCTGCTCCGCCCGCGCCGGGTCGCCGCTGAGCGTAACCGCGTCGCCCTCGAGGACGCGCCCGCCGAAGACGATGCAGCGAATGTCCGCCTCCGCGCAGCGCCGCGCGACGACCGCCGGCGCCTTCCCCTCCCACGTCGTCCCGTCCACCGTGCCCTCGCCCGTGACGACGAGGTCGTAGGGCAGAGGATCGAAACCGATCAGGTCGAGAACGGCCTCGGCCCCGCGTACGAGCTCGGCGCCGAGCGAGGCGAGCGCGGCGCCTAGCCCGCCTGCCGCCCCGGACCCGGGGACGTCTGCGTACGGCGCGAGGTTCGTCATCGCGCGGAAGCGCGCCTCGAGCTCGGCGACCTGCTCCGGGCTCGCGCCCTTCTGCGGCCCGAAGAGCCGCGGCGCGTCGTAGAGCCGTGTGGTCACGTCGCAGAGGACGCGCGTCCCGTCGGGCAAACGGTCGAGCACCTCCAGCAGGCCTGCGCCGGCGTCCATCGTGGCCGTGCCGCCGACCGTCAGGACGAGCGGGCCCGGCGGGAGGTCGCGGATCCACTGCCCGAGGCCGCGGCTCGACGCGGCCATGACGTCGAGTCGCTGCGGATCGAGCGGGATCGCCTCCGCCGCCTCGACGACGCGCGTGCCGTCCGCGAGCAGGCCCATGCGCGCGATCCGCGGACGCCCGAATGCGTCCAGTACGTCGACGCTGTCGAACTCGGAGCAGAGCACGTCCAGAGTTCCCTCGCCCCCGTCCGCAATGGGCATCGTGTCCACACGAACGCCGACGCGTCGAAAGCCGACGGCCAGCGCCTCCGCGGCGAGAGCGGCGGAAGCGCAGCCTTTGAGGCTAGCCGGGCACGCGAGCGCGCGGGTGCTCACGCTCGGGAGGCTCCCCCGGCGCCTGCGCCCTGTCGGGCACCTCGGCGGTCGCCGCCCCGGGCATCTCGCGCAGCAGCGCGAACGAGATTCCCTCACGGCCGAGGAAGAGCAGACCGACGCCGACGCCGACCGAGGCCTCGATCGCCTGCAGCCCGAGACCGAAGGCAAACCCCTTCCCGTAAGGGACGCCGTACTGGACGAGCGGCAGCGCGATTGCCGCCTGGACGAGCCCGACGTTGCCGGGCCAGAGCGGGACGATCGTCGCCACGTTCATCAGCAGCAGGACGAGGCCGGCCGCAGGCAGCGCTTCGTGGATGTCGAAGGCCAGCATCGCCGTCCAGACCGCGAACAGCTGGCACGTCCACCCCGCGCACTGGCCGGAGACCGCGAGCACAGCCGGCCGGAACCTCCGCATCACGCCGAGTCCGTGCCGAGCCATCTCGAGGACGCGCCTGACGGTGCCCATTCCCTCGAGGCGAGTGCGCCCGGGCAGCCGCGCGGTCGCGAACGCGAACAGAAAGAGCCCGACGCCGATCGAGAGCACGATCGCGAGGCTGGTGAACGCCCAGCCGGGGATCTTCGCGGTCGCGAGCACCCAGACCACGAGGATCCCGACGGGGACGAGGTCGAAGACACGATGTGCGAAGACGGTGCCGACGAGCGTCGGCCAGAGGCCCTGGCGGCGCCCGTCCATCCTCCGGGTCAGCACTCCGACGCGCGCGAGCTCGCCGACCCGGCCGGGGAGCACCGCGTTCGCGAGCAGACCGACCGAGAACGCGGAGAAGACGAGCGAGAAGCGCGGATGCGGCGGCGGCATCGCGGAGTGGATCACGGTGTTCCAGGCGGCCGCCCGCGCGACGACGGAGAGGAGATTGAGCCCAACCGCCGCCGCCACCCACTTCCAGTCGACCGACGTGAACGCGTCGCGGAAGTCGCCCCAGTGCGGCCCGTGCCACCAGAGCAGCGCTCCCACTCCGCAGAGAAACGCGAGCGCGATGCCCGACCGCGTCCAGGGCGAGCGCGGGATGCGCGGGCGGAACTTCACGCGGCGACCTCGCGGTAGATCTGCTCGAGCCGCACGGCGATCCGATCCCACGAGTAGCACTCGACCGCGATGCGGCGTGCGTGCTCGCCGAGCTCCCGGCGGCGCGGCTCGTCCTCGAGCAGGCTGCCGAGGGCCTCCGCGAGCGCATCGGGGTCGCCCGGCGGGAAGAGCACTCCTGCGTCGTCGGTCATTACAGCCCTGTACCCGGGAATGTCGGACGCGACGACCGGCACGGCGCACGCGAACGCGCGCGTCAGCACCATTCCGAAGCTCTCCATCCCGATCGAAGGGGCGACGAGCGCTTTCGCCCGCAGCAGCTCCGCCGTCAGTTCGTCCTGCGGCAGGAACCCGAGCACATCGATGCCCTCGTTCGACACGCGAGTCCGCGCGAGGAGGAGCTGCACGGCGAGCGGATCGGCACCCACGAGCCGGAGGCGCGCCCCCGTTCGGCGGTGCACGTCGGGCCACGCGCGCAGAAGCACAGGCATCCCCTTGCGCGGATCGTGACGGCCGATGAAGACGATGGTGTTCTCGCGGTTCGTGGGGTCGGCCCCAGGCGGGATGAGGACGCCGTTCGGGATCACCTCGAAGTCGTACGGAATCCAGTGTTCTGCTGAGACCTTCGCCTGCTCGGAGACGGCTATGTAGTGGTCGATCCGGTCGAGCAAGAACCCCCACGAGGGCAGGCCTGCGCGCATCCAGCCGAGCCCGCCGGCCGAATGCCACGTGGCGACCAGCGCGCACTTCGCGACCGCGAGCGTCGAGACGCAGATCGCAGGCGTCATCGGCTCGTGCAGATGGAGCACGTCGAAGCGCTCGCGCGCGTAGAGCTTCTTCAGCTTGAAGGGGACGCTCGGACTGAGGACGATGTTCGGAAGCGAGCCATTGGCCGGCACGATCACCGTGCGCCCGACCGGAATCACATCCGGGGGCGGGTCGTCGTGGCGGCCGTGGCGCGGGTGGAGCGCGCGCGTGAAGGTCCCGGGCGGATCGTTGCCGATCACGATCCGCACGTCGAGCCCGCGCGCGCGCAACGCCTCCGCTTGGAGCTCTGCGTGCTCGAGCACGGCTCCCCAGAAGGACCACGAGAACGGAACGACGATGCCCACCTTCATCCTCTGGGGAGCCTACGCGCTGCCGTTATGCTCGATTCGTGTTCGAGGACGGGCTCGCCGAGCTCCACACCCACCTCGGCGGGTCGGTGGCCTCGGAGATCCTCTGGTCGATCGCGCACGAGCAGGGGATCGCTCTTCCGGTCAAGGACTACTGGGAGTTCGATCGGCTCGTCACCGTCTCCGATCCGCGCGGCGTGCCCGACCTGGACGCGCTCGACGCCATCTACCACTGGACGGAGCTGATCCAGTCGAGCCCGCTCGCGGTCGAGCGCTCCGTGCACGCGGCGATCGGAGGCGCGTACCGCTCGCAGGGGATCACGACGCTCGAGCTGCGCTTCAACCCGATGAAGCGGAACCGCGGCGGCGAGCGCGACCTCGACCACATCATCATGGCTGCCGCGCGCGGGCTAGACCGCGCGAGCCTGGAGTACCCCCAGGTGCGCGCCGGATTGATCCTGATGATGGACCGCACCTTCGACGAGCGGCAGAACGCGATCATCGTCGAGAAGGCGATCCGCTACGCCGCGCGCGGGATCGTCGGGATCGACATCGCCGGCCCGCGGCCCGGAAGCGAGCGTTATCGGTACTCCGCGCTCGCGCCGCTCGTGGAGGAAGCGCGCTCGGCCGGGCTCGGCGTGACGATCCACGTCGGCGAGGAGGGCGGCGAGTACGGCGTCGAGGAGATCGCCGAGGTGGTAGGGGCGCTGCGCCCGGACCGCATCGGGCACGGGATCCTGGCGGCACGCGAGCCGGCGCTGATGGCCGAGTTGCGCGAGCGCGGGATCGTCCTCGAGATCTGCCCGACGTCGAACCTGCTGACGAAGGCGCTGCCGGACGAGGCGGCCGTGCGCGACACGTTCCGGGCGTTCGTCGAGCACGGCGTGCGCTTCACGATCGCGACGGACGGCCCGGAGATGATGCGCACGCACCTCCGCGACGAGCTCGAGCTGTTATTGCGGATCGGTGCGCTGGACAAGGACGAGCTGTACCAGGCGAACGCCCGTGGGCACGAAGCGAGCTTCGTGCAGGCGTCTGCGGTCGCTGCCTAAGCGGCCTTCTCTGCCTCGTACGGCTGGCCCGTGTGCTCGCAGATGACGCGTAGATCCTCGTCGTAGAACCACAGCGTCACGTCAGAGCCGGCCTGTTCCGCTGCCGCGGCAACGAGAAAGTCAGCGGCAGGGCGG
>JBKOVL010000190.1:0-4574 GCA_046723895.1 Actinomycetota bacterium
GGCCAGGAAGGCGATGGCCTCCGCGACGTCCTCCGGGTGGACGTTGACCCCCAGGCGCGTGCGCCCCCGGTAGTAGGCCGGGAGGTCGTCCTCGGCCACGCCGTAGGTACGGGCCCGCTCGGCCTTCCAGTCGGACGACCAGATGCTCGAGCCGGCGATCACGGCGTCCGGGTTCACGACGTTCACCCGGATGCCGTGCGGTCCCCCCTCCTCGGCCAGACAGCGCGCCAGGTGGAGCGAGGCGGCCTTGGCCGACGAGTAGGCCGCCGCGTTCGCGCCGGCCACGAGGGCGTTCTTGGAGACGACGAAGACCACCGACCCGCCGCGGCCCTGGTCGATGAGCACGCGGAAGGTCTCCCGCGCGGCCAGGAAGTAGCCGTGGGCGAGGACGGCGAAGTTCAGCTCCCAGTCCTCGAGTACGGCGGCATCGACATCCTCGTCTCCTCCGCGGGCCTCGCGACGAGCGCGCCGATCACGGAGACGACCCTCGAGGAGTGGGAGCGCAACTACGCCGTGCTCGCCCGCGGCTACTTCCTCGCCTCGCGCGAGGCGTTCCGGGTCATGGAGGAGCAGGGTCGCGGCGGGTCGATCGTGTTCGTCGCGTCGAAGAACGCCCTCGTCGCCGGCGCGAACGCGGCGGCGTACTCGTCGGCGAAGGCCGCGTCGCTCCACCTCGCCCGGTGCCTCGCCGAGGAGGGCGGCCCGCACGGGATCAGGGTGAACACGGTCAATCCCGACGCAGTCATCCGAGGCTCGAGCATCTGGTCGTCCGACTGGAAGGCCGAGCGCGCCAGCGCGTACGGCGTAGCCGCAGACGAGCTCCAGAGCTTCTACCGTGGGCGGACGAAGCTGGGCGTGAACGTCTACCCGGAGGACGTCGCCGAGGCGATCGCCTTCCTCGCCGGCCCCCGCTCGGCCAAGTCGACCGGCAACGTCCTCAACGTCGACGGCGGCGTCACCGCCGCGTACCCGCGATGAGCGTGCTCGTCGAGCTCGTCGGAGTCACGAAGGGCTACGGCGGCGTGCAGGCCCTCGACGGCGTCAGCTTCGCAATCGAGGCCGGGACCGTGCACGCGCTCGTCGGCGAAAACGGCGCAGGCAAGTCGACCCTCGTGAAGATCCTGACCGGGGTCGTCCACCCCGACGAGGGCCGGCTCCTCGTCGAGGGCGAGCCGCAGAGAATCGGCAGCCCGCACGACGCGCACCGGCTCGGGATCGTCGCGATGTACCAGGAGCCGACCGTCTTCCCCGATCTGACGGTGGCGGAGAACATCTTCGCGGGCCGCCACCCGCGCGGTCGCCTCCACTCCGTCGACTGGCACGCGATGCGCTCCGGAGTCGCGCAGCTGCTGGCCGAGCTCGGGGTCGACTTCGGTCCGGACACGCCTGTGCGGGGACTCGGCGTCGCCGACCGCCAGTTGATGGAGATTGCCAAGGCGCTCTCGTCCAGCGCCCGGCTCCTGATCATGGACGAGCCGACCGCGGCCCTCTCGCCGCACGAGGTGGACAACCTGTTCGTGACCGTTCGCCGGCTGCGGGCGCGCGGCGTCGCGATCGTCTTCGTCAGCCACCGGCTCGAGGAGGTGGCCGCGCTCGCCGACACGGTGACGGTGCTCCGCGACGGGCGGCTCGTCGCGACACGGCCGGCGGACCAGCTTCCCCACGGCGAGATCGTGCGCCTGATGGTAGGGCGCTCACTCGACGCGCTCTTCCCGAAGGAAGAGGCCGAGATCGGAGACGTCGTGCTCCGCGCCGAGGGCCTTGCCAGTCGCGGTGTCTTCTCGGACGTCTCGTTCGAGCTGCGCCGCGGCGAGATCGTCGGCCTGGCGGGCTTCGTGGGCTCCGGGCGCACCGAGATCGCGCGGGCGATCTTCGGGATCGACCGCCTCGACGCCGGCAGGTTGTGGATCGACGGGCGGCGGTTCCGGCCCTCGTCTCCGCGCGCGGCTCTCCGCCGGGGCCTCGCCTACCTCCCGGAGGACCGGCTCAACCAGGGCCTCGTCCAGCCGATGTCGGTCGCGGCGAACACGGCGATGGCCGTGCTGCCCGAGCTGACGCCGGCCGGACTCCTGCGACCGCGCCGGGAGCGCGCCCTCGCGCGGCGGTTCATGGAGGAGCTGCGGATCAAGGCGACCTCGCCGGCGCAGGTCGTGCGCAGCCTCTCCGGCGGCAACCAGCAGAAGGTCGTTCTGTCCAAGTGGCTCGCCGCCGAGCCGCGGATCCTCATCCTCGACGAGCCGACGCACGGCGTCGACGTGGGGACGAAGGCCGACGTGCACCGGACGATCTCCCACCTCGCCGCCGGCGGGCTGACGATCCTGCTCATCTCCTCCGAGCTGCTCGAGATCCTCGCCATGAGCGACCGGGTGCTCGTCATGCGCGAGGGACGGCTGGCGGCGGAGCTCTCGCGCGCGGAGGCGACGGAGGAGCGGATCATCCAAGCGGCCGCCGGTATGGACAGGGCGGTCGCATGAAGGCGCTCGGGCGTACGGTTTCCCCCCAGGCGATCGTGTCGGCCGCTTTCAGGCTGCGCGAGCTCGGCATCGGCATCGCGCTCGTGGTCACCGTCCTGCTGTTCTCGCTGCGCGCGACGAACTTCGCAACGGTCGGGAACTGGCAGGACATCGCCTCCGACGTCGCGATGGTGATCGTCGTCGCGGTCGGCGAGACCATGGTCGTCCTGACCCGGAACATCGACCTGAGCGTCGGCTCGATCGCCGGCCTGAGCGCCTACCTGTCGGCGGAGACGCTGGCCACGCACAACGGAGTTCCGATCGTCGTCATCGCGTTGATCGCCGTCGGCGTCGGCCTCGCCGCCGGCCTCGTGAACGGCCTCCTCGTAGCCGTCGGGCGCATCCCGGCGATCATCGCGACGCTGGCCACGCTCTCGATCTACCGAGGTCTCGTCTTCGAGGCCACCGGTGGCGACTACGTCTTTCCGAACGAGCTGCCCCAGTCGTTCCAGAACCTTGCCGCCGAGAAGCCGCTCGGTCTTCCGTTCCTTGCCTGGGTCGCCCTTGGTGTGGCACTCGCCGGCGCCGCGGTCCTTCGCTGGGCTCCCTGGGCGAGGGACTTCTACGCGATCGGCTCGAATCCCGATGCCGCTCGGCTCGTCGCGGTGCCGGTGGTGCGGCGCGTGATCACGGCGTTCGCCATCAGCGGAGCGCTGGCCGGCCTCGGCGGCTACATGTTCGCGGTCCGCTTCGCGAACGTCGACACGAACTCGGCCAGAGGCTTCGAGCTCGACGTCGTCACGGCGGTTGTGATCGGCGGCGTGAACGTCTTCGGGGGCTCGGGCACGATCCTGGGGGCGTCGCTCGGAGCGCTGCTCGTCGCGGTGATCGACAACGGCTTCACCTTGCTCAAGTTCTCGGAGTTCTGGAAGATCTTCTTCGAGGGGACGGCGATCGTCGTCGCCGTGACCGTAGACGCTCTGATCAAGCGGCGGGTCCAGGAAGCCCTGCGCAGGCGCCGGCGGGCGGGATTCATCGTTCAAGAGCCGGAGGCGGCCTCATGAGCACGGCCGCAGGCCTTACCCGCCGCGTGATCGGGCGCTGGGAGTCGCTGCTCGTCGTGCTGATCCTGGCGGCCGGGGTCTGGAGCTGGACGCTCTCGAGCTTCTTCCTCCGGCGCGCCAACCTGCTCGACCTTGCGACGCCCTACATCTTCATCGGCCTCGCCGCCTTCGGCCTCACCTTCGTCGTCGTCGCCGGAGAGATCGACATCTCGGTCATGTCGATCATGGCTGTCGCCGCCGTGTCGATCGGCGAGATCTGGAGTGCCGGGGTGAATATCTGGCTGGCGGGCGTCGCAGGGCTCGGTGTCGCCGTCGTCCTCGGACTCGCGAACGGGCTCCTCGTCGGCCTCTTGGATCTGCCTTCCCTCGCGGTCACCCTCGGGACGCTGGCCGCCTACCGCGGACTCGCCTACGTGATCCTCGGCGGGAGCAGCATCAGCGGGCTGCCGACCGGGTTCACCAACGTCGGCGGCGGCTACATCTCGAACGAGCTGCCGGATGCGCTGCTCGTGCTGTTTGCCTTCGCGCTCGTTCTCGGCGTCCTCCTGCAAGCGACGCGCTTCGGCCGCTACCTCTACACGATCGGGTCGACCCGGGAGGTCGCGCGCTTCTCCGGCATCCCCGTCGCAAGGGTCCGCGTGACCGTCTTCGCGATCTCCGGTCTGATGGCGGGGTTCGCGGCAATCGTCTACCTGGGCTTCTTCGGCTCCGTCCAGGCTGATGCAGCCTCGGGATCGGAGCTCATCGACGTCGTCACGGCCGTCGTGCTCGGCGGCGTCGACATCTTCGGAGGGTCGGGTTCGATCGTCGGAGTGTTGCTCGCGCTGATTCTGATCGCGGTGCTGCGAAACGGCATGCAGCTCGCCAACCTGGGCGGCGCCACGCAGGACATGGTGATCGGCGGGCTCCTCGTCGGAGCGATCCTCGCCGGCAACCTGATGCGGGGCGTCCAGGACCGCGGGTTGCCGTGGACGAGGTCGCGATATGCCCGGAAGGAGGTGACACACGCGGAGACTCCGGGAGTTCCAGTCAATCCGAACGTGAAGGCCCGACAAGG
>JBKOVL010000274.1:0-5365 GCA_046723895.1 Actinomycetota bacterium
CCGCGTGAGCGGGTGGTGTTGACCGGGGCGCACGTGTTCGACGAGTGGTTCGAGCGGCAGCCGACGCGGACGCGCGAGGAGCTGCTTCGGCAGCTCGGGCTCGACCCGACGCGGCCGTACCTGGTCTACCTCTGCTCGAGCGGGAACGTCGCGCGGAACGACGAGCCCGAGTTCATCCAGCGCTGGGTGGCGGCGATCCGGTCGAGTGGGGACGAGCGGCTACGGCGGATCAACATCGTCGTCCGCCCGCACCCGAACGTCCGGAACCGGCCGACCGACCTCGGCCACGAGAACGTCGTCGTCTGGCCGCCGGAGGGCGCTTATCCGGTCGCCTCGAGCGCACGGGACGACTTCTTCGACACGCTCGCGCACGGCGCGGCGGTGGTCGGGATGAACACGACGGCGATGATCGAGGCGGCGATCCTCGGCAAGAGCGTGCTGACGGTTCGCGTCCCCGAGTTCGCGCAGGAGACGACGCTCCACTTCCACTACCTGCTGAACGAGAACGGCGGCTTCCTGCACGTCGCCTCCGATCTGGACGAGCACGTTCACCAGCTGGCGAGCGTGCTCGACGAGGACGCGGCCGGGGCGGAACGCCGCAGCTCGTTCGTCGAGTCTTTCGTCCGCCCCTGCGGGCTCGACCGGCCGGCGGCTCCGATCGGCGCCGAGGCGATCGAGGAGCTCGCGGACCTGCCGGTCCGGAACGGAACCCGCCCCGGGACGCTCCTGCTCCGCGGGGTCCTGTCCCTCGAGGCGGGGCTGAACGCGGTTCACAGCCGGAGGCAGTAGTGGAGCGCGCGCTGTGGGAGCAGTTGAACGAGCTCGAGGAGTACCGGCAACTCGGTCAGGTCCGCACCGACCACGTCGTGCAGGTCCGCGAGCCCATGGTGCTCGTCTCGCAGATCCAGCGCTCGGGCGGCACACTCCTCAGCCGGCTGTTCGACGGGCATCCGGAGTGCCACGCCCACCCGTACGAGCTCAAGATCGGGCGCAAGGCACGGTGGCCGAAGCTCGACCTCCAGGCGCCCGAGACCTGGTTCGAGGCGCTCTACGAGCACAAGGTCGCGGTCCACCTCGTCTCAGGCTGGAGCAAACCGGGATTGAAGGAGACCGACGTCGACGTTTTCCCGTTCCTCTTCCTGCCGCGTCTGCAGAAGCAGCTCTTCGACGCCTGCCTCGCCGAGCGGACGATCGAACGCCAGCGGGACGTTCTCGACTGCTACTTCACGGCGTACTTCAACGCCTGGGTCGACAACCAGAATTTGTACTCGGGGCCGAAGCGGCTCCTGACGGCGTTCACCCCGCGGACGAACCTCGACCGCAAGAGCATCAGGCGTTTCTTCCGCGACTATCCGGACGGCTGGCTCGTGACGATCGTCCGGGAGCCGCGCGCGTGGTACGCGTCCGCGTTCCGGCACCGCAGCGAGTACCAGGATCTCGACGCTGCGCTCGAGCTCTGGCGGGCATCGGCGATCGCGGCGATCGAGGCGCGGGAGCGTTACGGCGAACGCGTCGTCGTCCTCACCTACGACGAGCTGGCACAGGAGACCGACGCGACGATGCGGCGGATCGCGGAGCGGTTCGGGATCGTCTGGGATCCGATCCTGCTCGTTCCGACCTTCAACAGCCGGCCGGTCCGCGCGAACTCGAGCGACCCGGTCGCGCAGTACGGCGTCCTGAAGAATCGGACGGAGGCCTACCGTGAGGTCCTCGACACCGCGGCGATTGCGCGCGTGGACGAGCTGGCAGGCGACCTCTACGCGCAAATCGGCGGATAGACTCGGGACATGGCCAAGACGACGCTGAACAGAGGCACGCTCGAAGAGTTGCGCGCCCGAACCTCGTCCCGCCGCGAGGCGGCGCGCGAGCGCGACGACATGCGGTTCCGGCTCGCGGCCGAGCTGGGCGAGAGCTCGAGGTTCTCGATCCCCGACGAGAAGGGGTACCTGATCATGCCGCCGGGCTCGATCCCGGAGGCCGGCCCCGTGATCGAGGCCGGGAACGGGGTGGTCGACTCGATCGGCCACGAGCGGCTGCTGGCCGAGTTCAACCCGCGTCACGACACGATGTCGCGCGGGTTCCTGCCGCCCGAGGCGCACGAGCTCGGGTCGCCGTACATGAACTTCGCGCTGCACGAGGACGTCGTCGGCGCGGCGTCGGCGTACCTCGGCGTCGTCCCGATCCTCCTCAACATCGACATCTGGTACGCGTACGCGCCCCCAAGCAAGAGGGGGCCGATCAACGCGTCGCTCTGGCACCTCGACGGCGACGACACGACGCAGGTCAAGGTCTGGATCCACCTCAACGACGTCGTCCCGGAAGCGGGGCCGCTGACCGCGCTGGACGCCTCGCTCTCGGAGGACTTCGCCGAACACACCGAGTACGACTCGTCGGTCGAATACCGGATCCCGGACGAGAAGATCAACACGTTCATCGGCGAGGACGACCTGACGATCTTCGACGGGCCGCGTGGGCAGATCGACTTCTGCGACACGAGCCGCTGCTTCCACATGGGCAGCCGCGCGGAAGAGGGGTGTCCCGTCAGGCGCGTGTTCTTCGCGAAGTACGTGACGCCGTACTCGTTCCGGTTCGAGAACGACCACCGGGAGAAGGCGCCGTTCCGGCACCTCGCGGGGTCGAGCACGTCCGAGCTCGCGTCACTGGTACTCGGGGCACGGTAGGGCTCAGATAGGCCAGCCGTACGACGGGAGGTCGAGCCCCGTGAGCTCGGCCGTCTTCCGGTTGCTCTCGGCGTAGCGGTCGCCGACCGTCTCGTCGACGATCCGGCGCAGCCTCGAGTCCGCACTCGCCGCGACCGAACGGGCGAAGGACCGCTCGAGCACGTTCGGCTTCTTCAGCCGCTTGGTGAGCCACTGCGCCGCGTCGGACTCCAGTGCAGGCCCGGGATTGAGCTCGGTGCGGGGCGCCAGCCTGTTCACGTGCCGGAGAGCGGCGATCGAGAGTGCGGAGACGGAGCGGTTGTCGCGGCTTTCGTACGGAAGCGCTGCCAGGACCGGCTGTGGGATCGGCCGGCCCGCAAAAGCCGCGATTCGCTCGACGAACCGGCGACCGTCCCGGACGAACTGTTCGAAGGGGAGGACGAGGACGTTTTCGGGCCCGTAGAGGCGGTGGTAGTAGCCGATCAGGTGCTCGTACTCGTAGAAGCGAAAGTCGAAGAGGTTTCGGAGCGCGGAGCGGTCGGTCGGTGGTCGCAGGAACTGCTCCAGCGATGCCGTGCCGCCGGCCTTCACGTACTGCTTGTAGATCGCGGCGAGCATGCTGCGCTGCTCTCGGATGACGACGAGGACGCGTGCGTCGGGCAGCGCGTTGTGCAAGCGGTCGGCAATCTGGCGGCTGTCGTGGCCGCCAGCGTACGGGTTGCCGGAAAGCCGCTCGAGCGAGACGACAGGCAGCAAGCCTTGCGCCTCCACCTTGCGGATCAGCCGCTCGAAGGCTCGACGGATCTTCCGCCGGTCGTAATGCAAGGGATGCTCCGCCACGAGACGGCGGACCGGATGGCTCGGCGCCTCGTGGCCGACCGAGCCGTACCCACTGGCCGGATCTTCGAAGACGAAGTGCTGGAGCCAGCTCGTCCCCGTCTTGTGGTAGCCGATGTGGACCAGAATCTTCACGGGGCTCTGAATAGAGTGCCCCATGTCGGTCGCGGCGGCGATTCCCGTCTTCTGCGTGTGCGTGGCGGCCAGCCTTGTCGCGAGCCTCGTGTTCGGGCGCAGACTCGACCGGGTCAGCGAGGGCCTCGGTGCCTCGGAGGGCCTGCACGGGATCCTGACCGCGCTCGGCGCCGACGCGCCGGAGATCTCGACCGCGATCGCAGCCCTCGCCGCGAGCCATGGCGACCTCGGCGTCGGCGTCGTCGTCGGCTCGAATGTCTTCAACCTCGCGGCCCTGCTCGGGCTAAGCGCCATCGTCGCCGGGCGCGTCGCAATACACCGGCACGGCCTCCTCTTCAACGGCGGCGTCGCCCTCGCCGTGACCGGGGTCGGGGTTGCGCTCATCCTCGAAGCGATCAGGGCGGTCTGGTCGACAATCCTGGTCCTCGCCGTGCTCGCGCCGTATGTCTTCCTCCTGTCCAGCCGAACCGCACGGCTCCGCCGCGTGGTCCCTGCGGGCCCGGTGCGGCACTTCGTGGTCGCCGCGGTCCGGGAAGAGATCGAGGACCTGCAGACCGGGGAAGCGCCCCGGAAGGGCACGCGCGCGGACGCGGTGGCGCTCGCGTCCTCGCTGGCGGTGATCGTCGGCGCGAGCGTCGGAATGGTCGACGCGGCGACCGACCTCGGCCGGGCCTGGGGCACCTCCGACATCGTGGTCGGGACGGTCGTGCTCGCCTCGCTGACCAGCCTGCCGAACTTGTTGACAGCAGTTCGCCTCGCACTGCACGGGCGCGGCGCCGCCGTCGTCAGCGAGGCGCTGAACTCGAACAGCCTGAACATCCTCGCCGGGATCTCGATTCCCGCCCTCGTGCTCTCGATCGGGTCGGCGTCGGGGATCGAGACGTTCGCGGCCTGGTGGCTGCTCGGGATGACCGTGGCCTCGGTCGCGCTCGCCTACGGCGGCAGCGAGCTGCGCCGCCGGGAGGGCGTCTCGATCGTGGCCCTGTACGTCGCGTTCGTCGTCGTCGTGCTGGCGAGCCAATGAGCCCCACCAGGAACGGATTTCGACGGTTGCACGCCTAGCCTGGCGGGCATACGGTTCTCAAGGCCCGGTGCCGAACTACGTCCATCCGCGGCTGGACCCGAACCAGCGGTTTCGAGAGCGTCGGCGCCAATCGATCATCAAGCGGCGGCGCCGGCGACTGGCGGCGGTGACGATCCTGCTCGCGGTCGGCGCCGGGCTCGGTGCCGGCGCGACGGTGATCGGCGGGAAGAAGCACTCCACCTCCTCGACGCCGGCGATCTCGCAGGCGCCCGCAGGAGTCGACCAGCCGACGTTGCCGCGCCCTTACCCGGGCGAGGTCCGAGGCGTCCACGTGACGATGGGACTCGCCGGGATCGCGGGGAAGATAGACGAGTACGTCGCCCTGAAGGCGCACGGCCTGAACACGCTCGAGGTCGACGTCAAGGACGAGAACGGCAAGGTCGGTTTCGTCTTCGACGAGCGAGTCTGGCGCTACGTGGTGGGAATCGGGGCCGCGGCGGCGAAGGCGGGGTTCGACGAGATCCAGTTCGACTACGTCCGCTTTCCGAGCGACGGCGACGTCTCGCAGATCGTCTACCGCCACAAGCGCGCCGAGCCGAAGGGGACGACGATCGCGCGCTTCCTCCGCTACGCGTCCTCCCGGCTGCATCCGCTCGACGTGCGGGTCTCGGCCGCCGTGTTCGGCCTCGCCGCGTCTCACGATCTGGGG
>JBKOVL010000144.1:0-10425 GCA_046723895.1 Actinomycetota bacterium
CGAGGGAGAGGTCATCGCATTCGTCGGCGACGGCTCCTATCTGATGCTCAACTCCGACCTCTACAGCTCGGTGATCACCGGCCAGAAGCTGATCGCGGTCGTCTGCGACAACGGCGGCTTCGCAGTGATCGAGCGACTGCAGACCGGCATGGGCGGCCGCTCGTTCAACAACATGTTCGACGACACGGGCGAGGAGCGCGTGAAGGTCGACTGGGCAGCGCATGCGATCTCCCTCGGCTGCCGCGCCGAGGCCGTCGAGACGATCGGCGATCTCGAGGCGGCATTTGCCCGAGCTCGCACCAACGACCGGACGACGGTGATTGCGATCGAGACGGCGCCTGACCGGTGGACGCCGGGCGGCGCGTTCTGGGAGGTCGGCGTCGCCGAGGTCTCGGAGCGCGAGGCGATCGCAGCGGCGCACGAGCAGCTCCTGGAGGGCAAGCGCCGGCAGCGCGTCGGTTGGTGACCACGACGGAGGCGCCGCTTCGGATCGGACTGCTCGGTACCGGCCGCATCGGCCGGATGCACGCCGAGTTGCTGGCGCACCGCGTCGCGGGGGCGGTGCTCGCCGGCGTCTTCGACGTGGACATCTCGGCGGCCGGCGCTGTCGCACGGCGGCTGGGCGTGCCCGCGGCCGAGAACGCCGATGAGCTGATCGGTTCGAAGGACGTCGACGCGGTCGCGATCTGTACGAGCGCCGACACGCATGTGGAGCTGATCGAGGCTGCCGCCGACGCGGGCAAGGCGATCTTTTGCGAGAAGCCGATCGCGCACGACCTGTCGCAGGTCGATCGGTCGCTCGGCGCGGTCGAGCGCGCCGGCGTCTTGTTCATGGTCGGGTTCAACAGGCGCTTCGATCCTTCGCACCGCTCGGTGCACGACGCAGTCGCCTCGGGCGCGGTCGGCGACGTCCACATCCTCCGTATCACGAGCCGGGATCCCGAGCCGCCGCCGCTCACGTACGTCCGCGTGTCCGGGGGCATCTTCCTCGACATGACGATCCACGACTTCGACATGGCGCGCTACGTCACGGGGAGCGAGGTGGTCGAGGTCACCGCGCAGGGAAGAGTGCGCGTCGACCCTTCCTTCGCCGAGGCAGGCGACGTCGACACCGCGGTGGTCCTGCTCGTGCACGAGAGTGGCGCGCTGACGCTCATCGACAACAGCCGCCGTGCCGTCTACGGCTACGACCAGCGCGTCGAAGCATTCGGTTCTGACGGTCTGGCCGCCTCCGAGAACGCGCCGGAGCATGCCGGTGTCCTCCGCACCGCGGCTGGAGCGAGGCAGCCCCGGCTGCCGTACTTCTTTCTCGAGCGCTACGCGCAGAGCTACGTCGAGGAGTGGCGCGCGTTCGTCGCCGCGGTGCGCGACGGATCCGCTTCCCCGGTACCGGGCGCAGACGGCCGCGCAGCGCTCGTCGCTGGCCTCGCGGCCGGCCGCTCCTTGCACGAGCAGCGACCCGTCCGGCTCGCCGAGATCGGCTGATGCGCGTCCTCGTCACGGGCGGCGCGGGCTTCGTCGGCTCGAACGTGGTCGCCGTCGCCGCGGAGCGGGGTGACGACGTCGCAGCCGTCGTGCGCGAACCGCCGCCGCGCCCCGACCGTCGCTGCCGCTACCTCGCCCTCGACCTCCTGGACGCCGAGGCGGTCCGCGCCGCGGTCATGGACGTCCGGCCCGACGTGGTCGTGCACACGGCGATCTGGAACGACTTCGCAGGCATCTACGCAGACCGTCGCCGCGCCTGGGCGTCGTACGTCGGCATCACGGAGACGCTCGCCGACTCCACGCGCGAGACGGACGCGGTGCTCGTCACCGTCTCGACCGACTGGGTCTTCGACGGCACGCAGGCGATGGCGGACGAATCGACGCCGCCGAACCCGGTCAACTACTACGGCGTGCTCAAGGTCGCGAGCGAGCTCGTCACGCGCGAGCGGGCGCGTGCAACGATCGTCGCGCGCGTCGCCGGGGTGCTCGGCGTCAACCGCGCGGGCCGCCGGACACCGCGCCGGCAGGATGCGGGCTTCGGCTACTTCGTCGACGCCGTCGTCGCGTCACTCGCTGCAGGTGAGCCGTTCACCGTCTGGGAGAGCGCTGCGATCAACAGCGTCGCGACCCCGAGTCTCGCGACTCTGGCGGCCGAGTGGATGCTCGAACTCGCGGAGCGCGGCTCGCGCGGGATCTTCCATTGCTGCTCGGGCGAGCCGACCACGCGCATGGATCTCGCCCGGCGCACGGCCGACGTCTTCGGGCTCGACGCATCCCTCTTGCGCGCTGGCCCACCCGATCCGGCCGCTCTCACGCCCGGCCGTGTGCCGTACGACACCAGCCTGGACGCACGCGCGACTGCGCGGACGCTCGGTCGCGAGCCGCCGCCGCTCGACGAGCTTCTGAGGGTTTTCAAAGCAGAATGGGACGGCGTCTTCGGGGGCACCCTCGCGGGCGGGGTAGGTTGGCGCAGTGCCCCGGGTCGCGGTGATCGGGAACCTCGCGCGTGACGTCGTTGACGGCGGCAGCCCCACGCCCGGCGGCGGTCCGCGGTTCGCAGCCGACGCCTTTCGGCGCCCTGGCTGCGGCGGGCAGATCGTGACCCGGTTCCACGGGGAAGACGAGGCGCTGTTTCGGCCCGTCCTCGCCGTGTCGGGAACCACGGTGACCGTGCTCGGCGCGGCAACGACGAGCGATCGGCCTCGACCTGGAAGGGCTTTCGACGGGCGCCATCGGCGTCGCATCCACGATTGCGTTGATCGTGGCTGCGTCGAGTTCGCGTTGACGTGTCTGCCGATCGCCTCGCCCTCGGCGTCGCTGATGGCGACGGTGCTCGGCTAGCGCATCCCGCCCCAGACGCGGGCGTCGCTTCCCTCCTGGCCGTCACCATTGAGCGCTGAGCGGTGGGGCGGCCCGCGCCACGAGGCGCTCGAACTCAACGGAGTCGAGCTCGGATGGCTCGACGCGGACCGCATAGCCAGGTGGCCGCGTAACCAGCCGGTCAGGCCCGAGCCGCTTGCGCAACGCCGAGACGTAGCCCTGCACCAACTTGGTGGCGCGCGCCGGCGGCCGTTCGCCCCAGAGCTCATCGACTAGCCGATCGACGGAGACGGTCTCGTTCGCGTGCAGAAGCAGGACGCCGAGGAGGCTGCGCTGGACGCTCCAAGGTAAGCCGTGCCCGCACGACCCCTCGCAGACGTGCCGCGGCAGTCGGGAAGGGAACGCAACCACGGTCCCAGGGTCGCTCGCGCAAGGACGAGAAGGCGACGGAGCCTCAGGAGGTTTCCGAACTGCGAATCGTGGCCGGCACGGATGGCCCAGGCGGGCTTCCGTTGGATCCTTCAGGTGGAAACCGATGGCGGCAACGACTGCGACGAGGCCATCCAGCTCGGCGAGGCACGCGCCGGAGCCCGTCGATCTCGATGAGCTGGCGGCCGAGTGGTGGGACGCCCTTGCGGCAGAGGACTCCGCGCTGCGCGCCGGGGTGCGAGCGCTCGGGTCGCAGGAGGTCGCGGCCCGAAGTCATCACCTCGCGGAGGAGCGGGCGGAGACGGCGCGCCTGCTCCGAGGGCTCGGCCGCGAGCTAGGGGCGCACAGCCCGCTCGTCGCGTGGCTCGGCGGGCCGGCCGTGACCGCTCGAATGCTCGGCCTCCCCAACGACGCGCTCGCCTGCGTGTTCGACCTGGACGGGGTGCTGACGATGAGCGCCGAGGCTCACGCCGCCGCCTGGACACAGGTCTTCGACGCCTTTCTCGTCGAGCACGCGCAGCGCCACCAGCGTCCTTTCGTTGCCTTCGATCCCAGGCACGACTACGAGGAGCTCGTCGCGGGCCGGCCTCGCCGCGACGGGATCCGCGCGTTTCTCGCCAGCCGCGGGGTTCACCTCCCCGAGGGAAGCCCCTCCGACGCGCCTGGCATCGAGACCGTGTACGGCCTCGGGAACAAGAAGAACGAGCTGCTCCGCCGGTACCTGGACCGGCAGGGTGTCGCCGCCGTCGAGGGATCGCATTCGTACCTCGAGGCCGCGCGAATGGCGCGCCTCGGGCGCGCGGTCGTCTCGCCGAGCGCCAACACCGTGCCGATCCTCGAGCGTGCGGGCCTCGCGCAGCTCGTCGACGTCCGGGTCGACGGGCACACGATGGCCGCCGGGCAGCTCGAGGCGAAGCCCGCGCCGGACTTGCTGCTGGTCGCCTGCCGCGAGCTGCGGGTCGAGCCTTCGCAGGCAGTCGCGTTCGAGACCTCGCCGGCCGGGGTCGCAGCGGCGAGAGCCGCGGAGCTCGCGTTCGTCGTCGGCGTCGCGCGGTCCGGTGAGGCCGACGAGCTGCGCGCGCGGGACGCCGATGTCGTCGTGAGCGATCTAGGCGAGCTGCTGACGGTGGGCGCGGGTTTGTAGAGTCCAGGGGGTGAAGCTCGGCGCGCTCGTCTGGCCCCAGTACACGGATTGGGAGTCGCTGCGCGAGACGGGAGCGCTCGTCGACCGCCTCGGCTACGACTCGCTCTGGACCTGGGATCACCTGTATCCGATCGTCGGCGACCCGGAGGGGCCGATCTTCGAGGGCTACATGACGCTCGCCGGCTGGGCTCAGAACACCCAGCGGGTTCGGCTCGGCCTGATGGTCGGCGCCAACACTTTCCGGAACCCGACACTCGTCGTCAAGATGATTACCGCCCTCGACCATATGAGCGACGGCCGGATGTGGCTCGGGATCGGCGGCGCCTGGTTCGAGACCGAGCACACGGCACTTGGGATCGAGTTCGGCTCCGGCTTCGGCGAGCGGCTCGACTGGTTCGACGAGGCCGTCGAGCTGATCTGCGACCTGCTGCCCGGCGGGCCTGCGTCGGCGCGCGGCCGCTTCTACCATGCGAAGGACGCCCTCAACAACCCCCCGCCCGTACAGGAGAAGGTGCCGATCCTGATCGGCGGCAGTGGCGAGCGAAAGACGCTGCACACGGTCGCGAAGTACGCCGACGGCTGGAACACCGCCGGCGACCTCGAGCGCGTCAGGCACAAGGACGAGGTGCTGCGGCGCTGGTGCGACGAGGTCGGCCGCGACGAGTCCGAGATCGAGCGCACGCTCCAGGGCGGGATCCCGATCATTCGCGACAACGAGAGCGAGGCGAGGAGGGTCGTCGAGGCGATGGCGGAGCGGAACGGGTACGGGGAGGACGACCTGTACGAGGGTCCCTTCGGCCCGCCGGAGCTCGTCGCCGAAGCCTGGGCGCCCTACCTCGATCTCGGCTTCGAGCACATCTACGTCGATTGCCCTGCGCCGTTCGACCACGAGAGTCTCGAGCGCCTTGTGCGCGAGGTCAAGCCGATGCTCGAGCGGCGCTGAGGCGCACCTCAGCTTCCGGCCGTGTGGGCGATTCTCGGCGGTCTCGGGGCCGCGGCCGCCTGGGCTGTCACGGCGCTGACTGCCGCCAGGTCGAGCAGGCTGATCGGCTCGCCGTCCACGCTCGCGTGGGTAATGGTGACCGGCCTGCTCCTCGTCGGACCGGTCGCGCTCGCCCAGGGCAAGCCGGCCGGCCTAGACGGCGCGGCGCTCGGTTGGCTTGCGCTCGCCGGAGCGGGCAACGTCGGCGGTCTTCTGCTGCTCTACACGGGCTTTCGGCTCGGCGGCGTCGGTGTCGTCTCCCCGATCTCCTCGACCGAAGGTGCGGTTGCGGCGTTGATCGCCGTCGCCGCCGGGGAGGAGCTCGGGACCGGAACCGCGCTCGCACTCGCCGCGATCGTCGCCGGCGTCGTCCTCGTCGCAGGCGCACAGTCGCAGGTGCCCGATCTCGAGCACGTCGACCCACGCGCGGCGCTCTTCGGGCTGGCCGCCGCGGGCGCGTTCGGCACGAGCCTGTACGCGACCGGCCGCGCGAGCCTCGATCTCCCAATCGCCTGGGCGATCCTGCCGCCCAGGCTGCTCGGCGTCGTCGTCGTGTTCTTCCCGCTGCTTCTCGTCCGCCGGCTCCGGCTGACACGTGCTGCGGCGCCCTTCGTGGTCGGCTCCGGCCTCGCCGAAGTGGCCGGGTTCACCTGCTACGCCCTCGGCGCACGTCACGGCATCGCGGTCGCCGCCGTCCTCGCCTCCCAGTTCGCGGCACTCGCCACGCTCGCCGCGGCGCTCCTCTACGGTGAGCGCCTCGGCCGGAAAGGGGTAGTCGGGGTCGCGGTGATCACGGTCGGAGTCGCCGTTGTGAGCGCCCTCCAGGCCTAGGAAGCCCTCCTGGACCAGAGTAGGCTGAGAACGATGTCGTGTTCCAGCTGTGGCGCGGAGAATCGGGAGGGCGCGAAGTTCTGCGTCAAGTGCGGAGCCGCGCTGTCGAGCGCGTGCCCGACCTGCGGCGCGCCGTTCCAGCCGGGCGATCTCTTCTGCGCCGAGTGCGGGTCTCAGCTTGCGCAGGCGGTGGTTTCGCCCGCCGCTCCGCCGGCGCCGCCGCATGAGCCTCCGGCTGCCGAACGCCGGCTCGTCTCGGTGATGTTCGCGGACCTGGTCGGCTTCACCTCGGTCTCGGAGGCGCGCGACTCGGAGGAGGTGCGCGAGCTCCTTTCCCGGTACTTCGAGCTGGCTCGGGAGCTGATCAGCCGGTACGGCGGAGTGGTTGAGAAGTTCATCGGGGACGCGGTGATGGCGGTCTGGGGCACGCCGACGGCGACAGAGGACGATTCAGAGCGTGCGGTCCGGGCGGCCCTCGACCTCGTCGAGTCGGTCCCCGATCTCGACCCGGCCCTCCAGGCTCGCGCCGGGGTGCTCACCGGGGAGGCGGCGGTGACGATCGGGGCCGAGGGACAGGGCATGGTCGCCGGAGACCTCGTCAACACGGCCTCGCGGATCCAGTCCTCGGCCGAGCCGGGATCGGTCCTGGTGGGAGAGACGACAAGGCGGACGACGGAGCAGGCAATCGCCTACGAAGAAGCCGGTCTGCACGAGCTGAAGGGGAAGACCGAGCCGGTCGCGCTCTTCCGGGCTCTCAGAGTCGTGTCCGGACGAGCCGGCGCACTCAAATCGGCCGGTCTGGAGGCGCCGTTCGTCGGCCGCGAGCGGGAGCTCAAGCTGATCAAGGAGCTCTTTCACGCGGGCGCGAACGATCGGCGCGCCCACCTGGTCTCCGTTACGGGGATCGCCGGAATCGGCAAATCACGACTCGCCTGGGAGTTCTACAAGTACTTCGACGGGATCGTCGAGAACATCTGGTGGCACCGAGGCCGCTGCCTCGCCTACGGCGAGGGCGTGGCCTACTGGGCGCTCGCGGACATGGTGCGGATGCGCTGTCGGATGGCCGAGGACGACCAGCCCGACCGGGCTCGGCAGAAACTGGAGGCGACACTGGCCGAGCACCTGCTCGACGTCGAGGAGCGGAGGTTCGTGGAGCCCCGGCTCGCGCACCTGCTCGGACTGGAGGAGCGCCTGGGATACGAGCGCCAGGACCTGTTCGCCGCCTGGCGGCTGTTCTTCGAGCGCCTGGCCGACTCGAACCCGGTCGTGCTCGCCTTCGAGGACATGCAGTGGGCGGACACGAGCCTGCTCGACTTCGTCGAGTACCTGCTCGAGTGGTCGCGCGACTACCCGCTCTACGTGATCACGCTCGCCCGGCCGGAGCTGCATGAGCGCCGGCCCGGATGGGGTGCCGGGCAGCGCAACTTCACCTCCCTGTACCTCGAGCCGCTCTCCGAACAGGCGATGGACGAGCTCCTTGACGGCCTGGTGCCGGGCCTCCCAGAGCAGCTGCAGGCGCAGATCCTCGCCCGGGCCGAAGGCGTGCCGCTCTACGCAGTCGAGACGGTCCGGATGCTCCTCGACCGCGGCCTGCTGGTCGCCGACGGACCCGTCTACCGGCCGACAGGCGAGATCGAGACCCTCGAGGTACCGGAGACGCTGCACGCGCTGATCGCCGCCAGGCTCGACGGCGTCCCTCCCGAAGAGCGGCGCCTGCTCCAGGACGGTGCGGTCCTGGGCAAGACGTTCACCGCCCGTGCCCTGGCCGCGCTCTCCGGCCTGCCGCCGTCCGAGCTCCAGACCTTGCTCTCCTCGCTCGTGCGCAAGGAGGTGCTCGGAGTCCAGTCCGATCCACGCTCGCCCGAGCACGGCCAGTACGGCTTCCTCCAGGACCTCGTCCGCCACGTCGCCTACGAGACCCTCTCCAAGCGCGACCGGAAGAGCCGGCACCTGGCCGCCGCCGAGTACCTCCGTACCGCCCTCCCCGAGGACGAGGTGGCCGAGGTGCTGGCCTCTCATTACCTGGCCGCCGTCGACGCCGCCCCCGAGGCCGAAGATGCCGAGACCGTGCGTGCCATGGCTCGCGAGATGCTCGTCCGGGCCGGCGAGCGCTCTGCGTCCCTGGCGGCGCCCGAAGAGGCGCAGCGCTACTTCCAGCAGGCAGCGGCGCTCAGCCAGGATCCCGCCGCGAAGGCGGAGCTGACCGACCGAGCGGGTCAGATGGCCTGGGTTGCGGACAAACCGGGCGACGCGCGGGCGTTGCTCGAAAGGGCGCGGGCCGGCTACGAGGAGCAGAGCGATCCGGCCGCGGCCGCCATGGTCGAGGCGCGCCTGGCCGAGATCGATTTCGTCGAGGGGCACCCACCGCAGGCCGTCGCCCGGTTGGCGCCCGCGCTCGCGGCCCTCGAGCCGCTGGCCTCCGACGCCGACGTCGCCGCGCTCGCCGCCCAGTTCGGCCGCTTTCTGATCTTCACCGGCGACTACGAGGGAGCCGCGCCCCACCTCGAGCGAGCGCTCCGGATCGCAGAGGCAGCGAACCTGCCGGAGACGCTCGCAGAGGCGCTGAACACCAAGGCCGTACTCATGATGCGGTGGGACCGGCCCCGAGAGGCACTGATCCTGGTCGAGGGCGCGCTGGCGATCGCGCTCGAGCACGACCTCCACCGCGCAGCCCTCCGAGCCTACAACAACCTGGCCGTGAGCCTCACGATGGAGGACCGCTGGCACGACCAGAACGCACTCGAACATCGTGCTCTCGAGCTGGCTCGGCGGGTGGGCGACCGGCAATGGGAATCCACCTTCCTGGCCCGCTCGGTGGGCACCCTGATCATGCGCGGCGAGTGGGACGAGGCGCTCGAGCGGGCCGCCGTAGCGGAGGAGCTGGCCGCAACCGAGTTCGCGCAGGGAATGGCGCTCAGTGCCGCACTCGTTCACGGCCACCGGGGGGAGGTCGAGCGGGCGCGAGAGCTTCTAACCCGCCACGCAGATATCGCCGATTCCGAGAACCCCGACTTCGCCGCCGAGTGGGTCTTGTTCGACGCGGCCGTCCTGGGAATGGAGGGTCGATCCGAGGAGGCGCTCGCAGCAGTCCGCAGTGCGCTCGAGATCCACGACGCAGTCGGCGGGCCGCCCCCCTGGATCCTCTTCTATGCGCTCGAGAGCGCAGCCGTTGCCGGCGACGACGACATCCGCGAGCTGTTCAGGCGCTTCGAAACGCTCAGCACGGACCGGCTCACGCCTTCGGGGCGGGCGATGCAGGCGCGCCTGCGAGCCCGCCTGCCCGAGTTCGACGCGGAGAGCGAGCTCACCACCGCCGAGCGCCTCCTAGGCGAGTTGGAGGCTCCGTTCCACCTCGCCGTCGTCCAGCTCGAGCATGCCGAGTGGCTGCACGCGCACGGCCGCGCCGGAGAGGCAGAGGCGTTGGTCGACGAGGCACGGGAGACGTTCGCGCGGCTCGCGGCGAAGCCCTGGCTCGAGCGGGCCGCACGGCTCGCTCCGCGCGCGGAGCTGGAGACGGTCGCCGCTCAGTAGGACTCGAGCGAGGCACGCCTGCGTCCCTCGTACTCGAACCAGCGGATGAGCGCGAACGCGACCGTGGCCCAGGCGACGGCGACTGCGACTTCCGTCCAGACGAGCCCGGAGACGGACGAGAGGCTCGCACCCGCTGCGATCTCGCGTGCCGCGGCGATGCCGTGGGTGAGCGGCATCAGCCGGCCGATCTGGGCGAGCCAGCCCGGCAGCGCGTCGAGCGGGATGTTCACCCCGCAGAGCAGCCACATCAGGTAGTAGGCGACGTTGGCGATCATGAACACGTCGCGCGCCCGCATCCCGACGGAGCCGAGCGCGAGCCCGAAAGCGGTGCAGGAGACGACGCTGACGACCGTGACGAACAGGAGCGCCGGGATGCTCGACGCCGGCGGGTCGAAGTCGAGCAGCAGCCGCCCCTTTACGAACACCCAGGCGGAGACGAGGAGGCCGCTGGCGATTACCGGCAGCGAGCGGCCCATGAAGATCGCGAACCGGGTCGCGGGCGTGGCGAGGAGAGGCGAGAGCGTCTGGAACTGGCGCTCGTTCGCGATCGCCATCGTCGCGGCGAAGACCCCGGACATCGCCGAGGCCTGCACGGCGTTGCCAACGACGAAGAACGCGTCGTCCTTCACCCCGCTGTAGCGACCGAGGTAGGAGAAGAAGAGGATCTGGAAGAGCGGCCCGACCAGCATCGTCGGGATGTAGA
>JBKOVL010000086.1:0-8144 GCA_046723895.1 Actinomycetota bacterium
GCCGCGGAAGCGATAGGAGACCGTGTAGGCGTGCGGCTCGCCGCCGGCGGAGAAGTGCCAGACGATCCGCACGCGGCTCCCGTTCGTCTCGTAGTTGAACGTGTGCGGGGTGTCGATGCTCCCGAGCTCGGTGCTGCCCCCGCGGGTGTACCTCTCGCCCTGCTCGCTGACGTGGTTGCGGTCGATCGACTCGCCCTTGCGGAGCGGGATGTCGCGGTATGCCCCGTGGAAGGCGCCCTCGATCGTGATGTTCTCGGCGACGAGCAGCGAGCCGTCGGGGGCGACGCGGACGGCGATGTCCGCGGCCGGGAGCGAGTACGCGCCCGCCGCGCCCGGCAGCGCGAGCGCGACGAACAACGCCGCCGCCGGCAGCGCCTTCCGCATGCGTCAGCTGGCGGGCTGTTCGGGCGCCGGAGGCTGGGCCGGCGGCGTCGAGGCCGCCGCCCGCTGACCGAAGTCGACGCGCGGCGCCTCGCGGGTCACGTCCTCGGTCTCGAAGTACTCGCGGGGCCGGAAGTTGAAGACGCCGGCGATGATGCTCGTCGGGACGGTCTCGAGCGCGTTCTCGTAGCTCAGCACCGTGTCGTTGTAGACCTGGCGCGCGATCGCGATGCTCTGCTCGACGTCCCCGAGCTGCGCCTGGAGCTGCTGGAAGTTCTCGGTCGCGCGGAGCTGCGGGTAGGCCTCGGCGACGGCGAAGAGGCGGCCGAGGGCCGCCGTCAGCATGTTCTCGGCCTGTGCCTGCGCGGCGACGCCCTGCGCCTGCTGGGCCGCGACTCGCGCGTTCGTGACCGCCTCGAACGTCTCGCGCTCGTGGGCCGCGTAGCCCTTGACCGTCTCGACCAGGTTCGGGATCAGGTCGTACCGCTTCCGGAGCTGGACATCGACCTGCGCCCACGCGTTCTCGGAGCGGTTCCGCAGGCGGACGAGCTTGTTGAACATCGCCACCAGCCAGAGCGCCAGGAGGACGATGACGACGACGATCGCGATGACCACCCAGGTCACGAGGCCAACCCTACGTCAAGCGCGGCGCGCGAGCCAGATGGAGTCTTCGCCACCCTGGTAAGGCCGCCGGTCGAACCAGCCGTAGCAGGTCTCGACCTGGAACCCGGCGCGCTCGAGGAGCGCCTGCCACTCGGGCGGCGAGATCCAGGACAGCGCCAGCCGCGGCTTGCCCGGCTCCCCGCGGACGGCGAGCGTGAGAGTCAGCGTGCGCTCCAGCGTGTCCCAGTCCGCGCGCTCCCAGATGCCGGCCTCGCGCTCGAGCCAACGCCCGTCCGTCTCGGCGACATCCTCCGCGGAGGGCTCGAAGACGTCGAAGACGAGCAGCCCGCCGGGCACGAGCAGCCCGCGGGCTGCACGTAGGGCGGCGAGGCGGTCCTCGTCGCCGGTCAGGTGGAGGTACGAGCGAAACGGGCACGTGACGAGCGGGACACGTTCCTCGACCGGCGGGTCGCGGAGATCGCCGAGCCGCAGGTCGAGCAGGTCGGCGACGCCCGCCTCGGCGGCCGCGGCCCGGCACACCTCGAGCATCCCGGCGGAGGAGTCGACGCCGATCACGCGCACGCCTGCCTGTGCGGTCGGGACCGCGATCCGGCCGGTGCCGACGCCGAGCTCGACGACGGTCCCGCGGGCCTTCCGCGCCTCCGCGACGTAGAAGCCGATGTCCTCGACGACGCTCCGGCTCCACGGGTCGTAGAACCCGGCAATGCGGTCGTAGGGGCTCCGATTACCGGTGCTAGATTCGTTCGATGGGCTGGGAGGCCGACTATCTCGCTGAGGCACGGGCTGCGATCGTAGGCGCTGCGAGCGAGCAGGAGCTGGAGGACGCGCGCATCGCCTACCTCGGCCGCCGTAGCAGGCTGACCGAGGCCCTGCGCTCCGCGAAGGACCTCTCGGTCGAGGAGCGGGCCGAGCTGAACCGGACCAAGGTCGCGCTCGAGGACGCGGTCGCCGCCGCGCGCGAATCCATCCGCGCCCGCGAGCTCGACCGCTCGCTCGCCGAGGAGCGGGTGGACGTCACGCTCCCCGGCGTCGAGATCCCGCGCGGGCATCTCCACCTGATCACCCAGATCCGCCGGCAGGTCGAGGACGTGTTCGTCGGGCTGGGGTACGAGATCTTCGACGGGCCCGAGGTCGAGGACACGTTCCACAACTTCACGGCGCTGAATGCACCCGAGGATCACCCGTCGCGCTCGCCGAACGACACCTTCTACGTCGACGACGATCAGGTCCTGCGGCCGCATACCTCGCCGGGGCAGGTTCGGTTCATGGAGACGCACGAGCCGCCGGTCTACATGGTCAGCCTCGGCCGCTGCTATAGGCGCGACACGCCGGACGCGACGCACAGCCCGATCTTCCACCAGGTCGAGGGCCTCGCGGTCGACCGGGGGATCACGCTCGCCGACCTGAAGGGAACGCTGATGTACCTCTCGCGCGCGCTCTTCGGCGAGGACCGCACCGTCCGGATCAGGACGAGCCACTTCCCGTTCACGGAGCCCTCGATCGAGTTCGACGTCTCCTGCTTCCGCTGCGGTCAGCAGGGCTGCCAGTCGTGCGACTACAGCGGCTGGCTGGAGATGGGGGGCGCGGGCGTCGTCGACCCGAACGTCTACGGCTACGTCGGCTACGACCCCGAGGAGGTCTCCGGCTTCGCCTTCGGGCTCGGCCTGGAGCGGATCGCGATGCTCCGCCACGGCATCCCGGACCTGCGCATGCTGTGGGAGAACGACCTGCGGCTGCTGCGGCAGTTCTAGTGAGATGAAGATCCCCGTCTCCTGGCTCCGCGAGTACGTCGAGGTCGACGCGACGACGCGCGAGATCGCCGAGCGGCTCTCGATCTCGACCTTCGAGCTGGAGCGCATCTCGAACCGCGGCGTGCCCGACCAGGACGGGAACCTGGGCCGCTTCCGTGTCGGGCGCGTGCTCGAGGCCGGGAAGCACCCGAACGCCGACCGGCTCCAGCTGTGCACGGTCGACGTCGGCGAACGCGAGCCGCGACAGATCGTCTGCGGGGCGTGGAACTTCGGCGCCGGCGCGACAGTCGCGGTCGCGCTCCCCGGCGCCGTGCTCCCGGGCGGCCGGCGGCTCGAGCAGGCGAGACTCCGCGGCGTCGTCTCCGACGGGATGATCCTCTCCGAGCGCGAGCTCGAGATCGGCCCTGACCACTCGGGGATCATCGTGCTCGGAGGGCCCCACGACCCCGGCACGCCGCTCGCGAACGTGCTCCCGCTCGTCGAGGAGGTGATCGAGGCCGAGACGGGCTTCAACCGCCCCGACCTGCTCTCGATCTACGGAATCGCGCGCGAGGTCGCGGTCGTGTTCGATGCCGAGCTGCGGCCGATGCCCGGCCGGGAGCCGGATCCTCCCGTCGATCCCGAGCCGGTCGAGGTGCGCGTCGACGACTCTGTCGGCTGCCCCCGCTACATCGGCCGGCTCTTCCGCGACGCGCGCATCGGCCCCTCGCCCGAGTGGCTCAAGGCCCGCCTCACCGCCGCCGGGCTGCGCCCGATCTCCAACGCGGTCGACGTGACGAACTACGTGATGGTCGCGCTCGGGAACCCTCTGCACGCGTTCGATCAACGCAAGCTCGCGCAAGGCCGGATCGTCGTCCGGCGCGCCGAGCCGGGGGAGGAGCTGCGCACGCTCGACGGAGAGCTGCGGCGGCTCGATCCCTCCGACCTCGTGATCGCCGACGCCGACCGCGCGGTCGCGCTCGCCGGGGTCATGGGCGGCGAGGAGACGGAGCTGAGCGAGGACACGACCGAGATCCTCCTCGAGGCGGCGAACTTCGAGCCGGTCGGCATCATGCGCACGTCCGAACGGCTCGCCTTCCGCACCGAGGGCTCGAACCGCTGGGAGAAGGGCGTCGACCCGTACCTCGCCGGCCAGGCTGCGATCTACGCCACCGAGCTGCTGGTCGACCTGACCCATGCACGTTACGCGGGCGGGACCGACGTACAGGGCGACCTGCCGCCGCGGCCCGTCACGCACCTCCGACCCGAGCGCACCGACGCGGTCGCGGGGCTCGAGATCCCGCGCACGGAGCAGCAACGGAGCCTCGAGCGACTCGGGTTCGAGGTCGAGGAGGACGCCGCCGGGGCTGCCGTCACCGTCCCGACCTGGCGCGCGCGCGACGTCACCCGCGAGGTGGACGTGATCGAGGAGGTCGTTCGTGTCCACGGTCTGGAGAAGGTGCCGTTCACACTGCCGCTGCGGCGGGAGATGTTCGGCCGGCTGACCGAGGAGCAGCGTCTCCGCCGCGTCGTCGAGGACGTTCTGGCCGGGGCCGGGCTGTCGGAGGCGTACACGTTGAGCTTCGCGTCCGATGGTGCGGTGCGGATCCTCAACCCGATGAACGCCACTCAGGCAGCGCTGCGGACGACGCTCCTCGACGGCCTGGTCGAGGCTGCGGAGCGGAACGTCGACGCCGGCAACGAGCGGATCGCCCTGTTCGAGATCGCCCGTGTCTACCTACCCGAGGAGCGCCTGCACGTCGGCGGGGTCGTCGAGGGCGGCTTCCCCGTGCTGAAGGGCGTGCTGGAGACGCTGTACGAGGCGCTGCGGGTGGAGCTCCGCGTCGAGCGGACGCAGGAGCCATGGCTCCATCCGGGCAAGGCGGCGCGTACGAACGCCGGGTGGCTCGGGGAGCTGCACCCTGCGCGCCTCGACGGCAGGTGGGGCGTCTTCGAGCTCGAGCTCGCCGCGCTCTTCGCGGCGGTCGAGCCGGTCCCGACCTACAAGGACGTGATCACCTTCCCGCCCGTTCGACAGGACATCGCCGTCGTCGTCGCGGAGGACGTTCCCGCCGGCTCGCTCGTCGATGCGGCGCGCGAGGCTGCGGGCACGGAGCTGCGCGAGGCGCACGTCTTCGACGTCTACCGCTGCGAGCAGGTGGGAGAGGGGCGGAAATCGGTCGCGCTCGCGCTCGTCTTCCAGTCGGCGGAGCGCACCCTCTCCGACGAAGACGCCGCCGCGCTGCGGGGGCGGATCGTGGCCCTGCTCGCGGACCGCTTCGACGCCGAGCTACGGGCGTAGGATGCGACCCGCGGCTCAGGGGCTCGTTCCGCGTGACCTAGCTGTCGCCCGCCGCTCGAGCTCGGCGTTGAGCTCGGCGCCGAGCAGCAGGGCGACGGCCGAGTAGTACAGCCACAGCAGCAGGATGATCGCCCCGGCGAGCGAGCCGTAGGTCCGGTTGTAGGAGCTCGAATAGCTCGTGTAGAGGGAGAACAGCGCCGAGGTCGCGAGCCACAGCAGTGCGGCGAGCATGGAGCCCGGCGTGAGCCACTTCCAGTTCCGCGGGGTCCGGTTCGGGGCGAGCCAGTAGACGGCGGCGTTGGAGAGCAGGAGCCCGCCGAACGCAACCGGCCAGCGCAGCGCGTCCCAGATGACCGTGAACTCGTGGCCGAGGTCGGCACGCCTTGCGACGGCGTCTCCGAGCGGCCCGCCGAAGACGATCAGGACGAACACCGCCGCCGTGACGAGACCGATGAGGACGACGAGGGCCAGCGCGAGCAGCCGGACCCTCCAGAACGGCCGGGTCTCCTCGAGGTCGAACGCGCGGTTGACGGCCTTGATTATCGAGCTCGTCGCACCGCTCGCCGCCCAGAGCGCGCCGATGACACCGACGGTGAGGGCGATCGCGGAGCCGGCGCTGTTGTTCGCCGAGCTCTTCTTGGCCAGGTTGATCGCGTCCAGCACCGCTTTGGGGGCGACGGTGCCGAGCAGGTGGGTGAGCGAGTCGTACGCGCCCGGCCCGAGTACCCCGAGCAGGCCGATGACGAGGATCACGCTCGGGAAGAACGCCAGCAGCGAGCTGAACGCGATCTCCTGCGCCAGCCCGAGGCAATCGTCCGCGAGGAACTCCTTCGCGGCCGCCTTGAACGAGGAGCCCCATTCCTTCAGGGGCAGGCGGTAGGGCGAGCTCAGGCGGCGCGCTGGCGTCTGCCGGGGCGGGGGCTCAGTCTCGGTCGGGAAAGGGAAGGCGCGCACGCCCCTGCTTCCCCTTGGCGTCCCGGTCGAAAACGTGCGACGCGACGGCTTTGACCGCGAGACCGACCGCGACGGCGGCTGCCGCCGTCAACGCGAGCCTCTTCGCAACATTGCCGGATTGCCTCCGGAGGGTCGTCGCGGCCCGTTCGAGGCCCTCGCGCTCGGACTCGAGCTCGCGCTTCACCTCCGCGGTCGACCTATCTCCCATCGATTACCGCCTCCGTCGTCAGCCGCGCCTCCTCGATCGCCTCCTCCGGGATCGGCGGGGTGCCGGCCTTGAGCGAGCGGACGCCGAGGAACGCCAGGAGGGCCGTCAGCCCGAACAGCGTCCCGCTGACGATCAGCAGCGCGGCCCAGAGCGGAACCGCGAGCGCGAGCCCGGCCGCGCCCGCTGCTGCGAGGAAGCCGAATGCGAACAGCGCGACGACGGCCGCGGCGGCGGCGAGCCCGACGCCCACTCCGATCCGCGTGAGCTTGTCCCTGATCTCGAGCAGCGCGAGCTCGATCTCGAGCCGGACGATCGACCGGGCGCGCTCGACGAACTCCTTCGCCGCGTACCCGACGCCGTTTGTCTTCAAGAGAGGCATCGGGAGGACATTACCTCAGTTCTTGAGCGACAAACGCGCGGCCGCGGGCGGCAACCGGGGGCTTGCCTCAGTCGAGAGACTCGAGCGCTGCGACCTCCTCGCAGGTCAGTGCGAGGTGGACCTCGCCCTCGCGGATCTCGCCGACATGCTCGGACGGCACGTAGGAGGGCTTCGACAGCGCGCTGGTGGAGACCGCGAGCCCGTCGAAGATGTCGAGCTCCGTGTCCCCGAGCGTCTCGTGGACCGTTCCGACCTCGCTTCCGTCGGCGGCCAGGACCTTCCAGCCCGGCTCGACCACGAACCACGAGGTGGGGTCGGCCATCACACGGCCTGTCCGGCGACGTACCAGACCGGGCCCTGCGTTCCGACCGGCTTCGTGTCGGAGAGCGCGACGAGGACGCGCACGTCCGCCGGCAGATCTCGCTCGTCGAGGCGCTCCAGGCAGCGGCTCACCATCTCCTGCGAGGCGCCGTACCCGAACCGGCGCGCACACCGAAAGCGGAAGCCCGGAGTGCTGCCGAAGCGCGCCGGGTTGAGCGGGGCGAGCGCCAGGGCGGCGGGCTCGAGATGGTCGCTCGATGTGAGCTCCAACTCGCAGTAGAGGTCGCTCCAGTCCGGGGGGAGCATCTCCAGCGCGTCGTCCCAGGCCTCGGCAGCGGACCGGCGTACGACCGGCGCAGCGGTCGATGGCTCGGCGACCCCGACGAGGCGTAGCTCGCCGGCGATGCGCTCTCGGTCGAGCCGAGCGAGGGCGCGGCTGACCGCGGCCGGCGACGGGCCGGCACCGCCGCGCGCTGCGAAGAAGCGCAGCTCGTCTCCAGCGCGGCCGGGCTGGAGGGGCCCGAGCAGGAATAGGGCCCGATCGAGCCTGCGTGGGTCGGTGACCGTGAGCGCGAGTTTCACGTCCACCCAGTCCTCGGACAGGCGCGCCTGGATGCGCCTCCACTGCATCGCGAGCCTCATGGCCCGGAGCATAAACTCAGGCTCGTGGCGAAGGTCGAAAGCAAGCGGGGGTCGCTGTCGGCGGAGCGCTTGCGGCAGTTCCTCCAGGAAATGCTCCTCATCCGGCACTTCGAGGAGAAGGTCGAGGAGCGGTTCCGCGCGGGCGAGCTGCCAGGATTTCTGCATGTCGCGATCGGCCAGGAGGCGGTCGCCGTCGGCGTCTGCCAGGCGATGGAAGACGGCGACGTGTTCGCCTCCACGCATCGCGCCCACGGCCACACGCTGGCTCGCGGAACGCCCCCGAACGAGGTGATGGCGGAGCTCTACGGGAAGATCGAGGGCTGCTCCCACGGCTACGGCGGGTCGATGCACCTCTACGACATCGAGCGCGGGAACCTCGGCGCGAACGCCGTCGTCGGCGGCGGCCTGCCCGCGATCACGGGTGCGGCGCTCGCGTTCAAGCTGCGCGGCGAACCGCGCGTTGCGGTTGCCTTCTTCGGCGACGGGGCGACCAACATCGGCACCTTCCACGAGTCGCTCAACCTCGCCTCGCTCTGGAAGGTTCCGGCCGTGTTCGTGCTCGAGAACAACCACTGGGCCGAGTCGACGCCGGCCAAGCAGCAG
>JBKOVL010000032.1:0-4205 GCA_046723895.1 Actinomycetota bacterium
GCCCTTGCACGCGAGGCAGAGGTCGAGCGCCTCGAAGACCTCGTCGTCGTGCCAGAGCTCGAGCTCGCCGCCGTTCAGCATCTCCCAGAGGATCCGCGCGCGGCCGCGCGTCGAGTGCATCTCCTCGCGGGTGACCATGTAGCTCGGGCACATCACCTGCCCTTCGGTCTCCGTCCGGCGACAGTTGCCGATCCCGACGCAGCGCACGGTCGCATGCGCGAACGAGCCCCCGTCGTGCGGGTAGGCGAAGTGCGTCTTCACCCGCGGCGGGTTGTAGGAGGTGCCGAGCCGCAGGTTGTCGGTAATCCGGTACGGGTCGACGACCTTGCCCGGGTTCATCTTCCAGTCCGGGTCCCAGATCGACTTGAACTCACGGAACCCCTCGACGAGATCCTCGCCGAACATCTTCGGCAGCAGCTCCGCGCGCGACTGGCCGTCGCCGTGCTCGCCCGAGAGCGACCCGCCCATCGAGAGGACGAGATCCGAGGCGTCGTCGAGGAACCGGCGGAACGTCTTGATTCCCTCGCGCGTGACGAGATCGAAGTTCCAGCGCGCGTGGATGCAGCCCTGGCCGTAATGCCCGTAGAGCGCGCTCTGGTAGCCGTAGCGGAGGGCCAGCTTGCGCAGCTCTCGCAGGTAGTCGCCGACACGCTCCGGCGGGACGGCCGAGTCCTCCCAGCCCTCGTAGGTGTCGGGCTTCCCGGGGATGAACGCCGTCGCGCCGAGCCCCGCCTCGCGCACCCCCCAGACGTGCTGCTCCGACTCTGGGTCGTCGTAGAGCTTCATCCCCTTCAGGCCCTGGTGCTTCTTCGCCGCCGCCATCAGGTCGTGCGCCTTCGCGTCCGCCTCCTCCTTCGTCTCGCCGCCGAACTCGACGAGCAGGTAGCCGCGGCCCTCCGGCAGCAGGCTGAGATCCTCCTCGTGCAGCCCGGTCAGCGTCATGTCCTCGATCAGCGTTTCGTCGATCCCCTCCAGGCCGAGCGGCTCGTGCCCACGGACGTCCATGACGTGGTCGCCCGCGGTCGGCGCATCCTCGTAGCCGAGCACGAGCAACGAGCGGGCCGGCGGGCTGGGCACCAGCTCGACCGTCGCCTCGAGGATTGTCACGCAGGTGCTCTCGGTCCCTGTCAACGCGGCGGCGACACCGAAGCCGTGCTCGGGCAGGAGCCAGTCGAGGTTGTAGCCCGACACGCGGCGCGGGATCTGCGGATAGCGCTCGCGAACCCGGTCGCCGTACCGGTCGGCGAGCTCGCGCAGCGGCGCCGCGAACTGCTCCGGAAGCCCGGCGCCGTCCCGACCCACCCGGAACCGCTCGCCGCGATAGGTGAGGCACTCGAGCTCCACCACCTGGTCCGCCGTCAGCGGTCCCGAGCCGTGGAACTCCGTCATCACCGAGTGCACGCCGCAGGAGTTGTTGCCGATCATCCCGCCGAGCGTGCAGTGGGTGTGCGTCGAGGGATCCGGCCCATAGGTGAGCTGATACGCATCCTCGGCGGCGTAGCGGAGGTGGTCGAGGATCACACCGGGCTGGACCCGCGCGACCCGCCGCTCCGGATCGATCTCGAGGACCCGGTTCAGGTACTTGGAGAAGTCGAGCACGACGGCGACGTTCGTCACCTGACCGGCGAGGCTCGTGCCCCCGCCGCGCGAGACGACGGGCGCCTCATGCGCACGACAGACCTCGACCGCAGCGACGACGTCCTCCACCGTCCGCGGGATCACGATCCCGATCGGCAGCTGTCGGTAGTTCGAGCCCCCGGTGGTGTACAGCGCGCGCGAGCCGGGGCTGAAGCGGACCTCGCCGTCGACGACGGCGGCAAGCTCCCGTGCCAGTCGCCGTGGGTCGAGCTCCGCTGCCGCGACCGGACGTGTGCGGAAGCGGCTGTCGGGCTTTGCGGGGATCATCTCGGTCACGAGAGCGCCAGCCCGTTCCCCGGGCGCGACAGATCGGGCCGGATGACGCCTCCCGTCTGCTCCGGCACCCCGTCGAACAGCTGGGCCTCCACGCGGAGGTGGTCGTGGAACCACTCGAGGTGCCGGAAGCGCGGCACGGCACAGCACGCGGCGACGCTTGCGGCCGGCGCGCAGTGAGCGGAGAGGTCGAGCCCGTGCGCGGCGGCGAGGGCGCCGGCGCGCAGGAAGCCGGTGATGCCGCCGCAACGCGTGACGTCGGCCTGCAGGCAGTCGACCGCGCCGAGCAGGTTGACGAAGTCGCGCGCGACGTACGCGTACTCGCCGGCCGCGATGTCGAGGCCGGCCGGGCCGCGATCGCGCAGCAGCCGCAGGCCCGCGACGTCGGCGGACGAGACCGGCTCCTCGAACCACGTGACACCCCAGTCGAGCGCGTATCGCTTCGCCCACGCGAGCGCCTCCTTGCGCCCGTAGGCGCCGTTGGCGTCGACGTAGAGCTCCGCGTCTGCCCCGATCGCCTCCCTCGCGGCCTCGACGCGCGCCGGGTCGACGTCGGGATCGCGCCCGACCTTCATCTTCACGCGCGGGATGCCGGCGTCGACCCAGCCGCCGAGCTGCTCCGCCACCTCGCCAGGGTCGTAGGAGCAGAACCCGCCGCTGCCGTAGACCGGAACCTCCTCGCGCACCGGATCGAGCAACCGGGCGAGCGGCAGGTCGAGCAGCCGCGCCTTCAGGTCCCAGAGCGCGAGGTCGACGGCCGAGAGCGCGCACCACGCCAACCCCGGACGGCCGACGTTCCGCAGCGCCCGCCCCATCGCCTCGTGCGCCGCCGCGACCGCCAGGGCATCACGCCCCTCGACGACCCCGGCGAGCTTGCCGGTGACGACGTCGGCCGCCGCCGCGTCCGTGTACGTGTAGCCGAGGCCGGTGCGGCCGTCCGCATGGGCCTCGACGACGACGATCGTCGTCGACTCCCACTCGAGCGTGCCGTCCGACTCCGGTCGGTCGGTCGGGATCGTGTGAGCGGCCGCCTGCAGGCGCTCCACCGCGGTGCCGACGGCTACGGCCACTACTTACGCCCCGGTAGCGACTCCTTGTACTCCATCAACTTCCCGAGCAGCGACTTCTCCATCACGCCGATTCGCTCCGGGTCGTCCTTCACCATCGCGCGCGCCATCTTCTTCGCCTGCTCGACCGTGATGTGCGGCGGCAGCGGCGGGACCTCGGGGTCGACCTTGACCTCGAGCACGCAGGGCCGGTCGGCGGCGAGCGCCTCGGCCCACGCCTCGCCGACCGCGTCGCCGGAGTCGCAGAAGATGCCCTTCAGCCCGAAGAGCTCGGCGACCCGGTGGTACGGCACGTCCGGGATCCACTGACTGGCCGGGTACTTCGGGTCGCCGGCGAGAGCGCGCTGCTCCCAGGTCACCTGGTTCAGGTCCTGGTTGTTGAACACGCAGAAGACGAGGGTCGGGCTCTGCCACTGCTCCCAGTACCGCTTGACCGTGATCAGCTCGGCCATGCCGTTCATCTGGAACGACCCGTCGCCGACGAAGGCGAGCACCGGGCGATGCGGGTGGGCGAACTTGGCCGCGATCGCGTACGGCGTCGCCGGGCCCATCGTCGCCAGCGTCCCCGAGAGCGACGCGAGCATCCCCTTGCGGATCTTCAGGTCGCGGGCCCACCAGTTGGTCGAGGAGCCGGAGTCGGCGGCGAGGATCGCGCCGTCCGGCAGGTGTGGATTCAGCTCCCAGACCACGCGCTGCGGATTCATGGGGTCGGCGTCGAGCATCGCGCGATCCTCGACGACGCGCCACCACTCGGCGACCTGCTCCTCGACCTTCTTCCGCCAGGAGCGGTCCTCCTTGCGCTCGAGCAGCGTGTTCAGCTCGCGCAGCGTCTCCTTCGCGTCGCCGACGAGCGGCGCGTTGACGGGGTAGCGCATGCCGACGCGGCGGCCGTCGAGGTCGATCTGGACGCACGCCGCCTGGCCCTCCATCGGCAGCCACTCCGCGTACGGGAAGCTCGTCCCGATCATGAAGAGCGTGTCGCAGTTCGACATCAGCTCGTAGCTCGCCGTCGTCCCGAGCAGTCCGATCGAGCCGGTGACGAACGGCAGGTCGTCCGGGAGGACGGCCTTGCCGAGGAGCGCCTTTGCCACGCCTGCGCCGAGCAGCTCCGCCGTCTCGACGATCTCGTCGGCGGCGCCGAGCGCGCCCTGGCCGACGAGCATCGCGACCTTCTTCCCCCCGTTCAGGATCTCCGCCGCGTTCTCGAGATCGCCCAGCTGCGGGATC
>JBKOVL010000298.1:0-5428 GCA_046723895.1 Actinomycetota bacterium
GGGCCGTCTCGATCTGCTTCACTTCCAGTGTCTCCGCGCCGCCCGCCGTCCACATCCGCGCGGCGCCCGATTCGACTACGGGGTTCTACTGAGTGACGAGCGCCCTGTTTCGCCGCCGCGTTCACGGCCGCAGCGACCCCGGGCGCAACCTCTTCGTTGAAGACGCTCGGCACGATGTAGTCGGGGCCTAGCTCCTCCGAGGGGATGACGCCGGCGATCGCCCTTGCCGCAGCGATCTTCATCTCCTCGGTGATGTCCGGTGCACGCGCGTCGAGCGCGCCACGGAAGATGCCCGGAAACGCGAGCACGTTGTTGATCTGATTCGGATAGTCGGAGCGACCGGTGGCAATGACCGCGACGAGGTCCTCGATCTCTTCGGGAGAGATCTCCGGCATGGGGTTGGCCATCGCGAAGACGATCGGGTCGTCCGCCATTCGCGCGATGCCGGCCGCAGAGACCGCACCGGGAGCCGAAAGCCCGATGTAGACGTCCGCCCCCTCGAGGACGTCGTCCGCTCGCCCGCGTTCCAGGTTCGGGTTCGTGAGCTCCGCGTACTCGGTTTTCACCGGCGAGAGAGACGGATCGCCGCGCCACAGGGCTCCGTGACGATCGACGCCGATCACGTTCTGGACGCCTACTGCCAAGAGGATCTTCGTGGTCGCGACTCCGGCGGCGCCCACGCCCGTGATCACGACCTTGACCTCCTCCGGGTGTTTGTCCACGACCTGAAGGGCGTTGAGAAACGCCGCCAGCACGACGACGGCAGTGCCGTGTTGATCGTCGTGAAACACCGGGATGTCGAGCTCGTCACGGAGTCGTTCTTCGATCTCGAAGCAGCGCGGTGCCGAGATGTCCTCGAGGTTGATGCCGCCGAACACCGGCGCGATCGCCCGGACCGCGGCGACGATCTCGTCCGCGTCCTTGGTCGCGAGGCACACGGGCCAGGCATCGACGCCGCCGAATTCCTTGAAGAGGAGTGCCTTGCCCTCCATGACCGGAAGCGCCGCTTCGGGGCCGATGTCACCGAGTCCAAGCACAGCTGTGCCGTCGGTGACGATCGCGACGGCGTTCTTCTTGATCGTCAGGTTCCAGACGAGCTCAGGATCCTCCGCGATAGCCATCGACACGCGTGCAACTCCCGGCGTGTAGGCCATGGAGAGATCATCGCGCGTCTTCAGCGGCGTCTTCGAGGTGACGGCGATCTTGCCGCCCAGATGCATGAGGAAGGTCCGATCGGAGACGTGCTCGATCTCCACTCCCGGCACCGCGCGTGCAACCGCGACGATGCGCTCGATGTGATCGGCGCCGCCGGCAAAGACCGTGACATCACGCACCTTCTTGCCGTGCTCGACGCGAACGAGGTCGATCGCGCCCAATAGCCCGCCGGCGTCGGCGATTGCGCGAGCGAGATCGGCGAATGCACCCGGACGGTCGTCCAGATGAGCGCGAAGCGTCGCGCTGAACGAAGCCGACGGGTGCATCCGGCCGTTCTTCGGATCAGCCATCAAACACGGGCCACGGAGGCCGCTCGAGGAGCGGCAGGTAGAGCTGGTCTTCCTTCCAGAAGTGCACCGTGATCAGCGCGTAGAGTCCATAGAGCAGCTCTTGGAGGCGATCGACGTCGTTCTCGTCGGTCGCGGCAAGCTCAATGACCCGCGCGCGGATCGCAAGGTGATCGTGGATCATCGTGCGCGTTGCCTCTGGGTTTCCGAGGATCTCGCCGACGACCGGATACAGCGACCGCTCCTCCTCGGCGGCGTGTGGAAGAACCGTCCCGCGCAGGTAGTCGAGGATGCGGCCCACGATCACATGCCGCTCCTCGGCCGACGCCGTCGGAAGCACTTTGGCGGCGAGCCGGATGTGGTCGACGTCATGGCGGAGCTTGAAGTGACCCTCGCGTACGGTCTCGATCTCGTGTGTTGTCATTGGGCACCTCCTACTCGCTGTCGCTGCAAGGTTCGCGCGGCGGCTGGCATCGCGCATCAGGGACAAACCGCAGATCGTGTGTGGGCGACTGCCGATTCGCCAGCATCAGTGATTGCCCCGATGATGCGGAGCGAAGGGGCGCGAGATGATCGTCGCGCTAGAGACCGAGAAGGGAGGCGAAGATGATCACGGAGGCCATCGAGCAGCTCGAGCGCCAAGGGCTCACGTATCAGTTGCTGCCCCACGACCGGACCCAGACCGCCCGGGCTGAAGCGAAAGCGGTGGGAATCGCCCCGAGCGACGTCGCCAAGACGGTGATATTGACCACTGAAGCCGGCTACGTAAGAGCGGTCGTGCCCGCATCGGAGCGGCTCGACTTGACGAAGACGCGCGAATTGCTCGACGACCCGCACTCGAGGCTGGCAACGGAAGAAGAGCTTGGAGCCGCGTACCCCGCGTTCGAGCTTGGAGCCGTTCCTCCGTTCGGCGGGCCGGCCGGCGACCGCGTTATCGTCGATCGCATGCTGGCCGAGCTCGACGAGGTCGTGCTCGAGGCCGGCTCACATGATCAGTCAGTGAAGATGCGCACCAGCGATCTCTTGACACTTTCTGGTGCAGAGGTCGCGGAGATCTCCGCCGGTAAGAGCTGAACCGCGGCAGCGGCGGCGAGATAGGCGTCGCTGCCAGTGAGCGCGTAGCGCTCGTCAGCGAGGTCACATGGACGTACGCCGGCCGGCGGAACCCTGCCGCAGCAAGCCTGCGAGTCGTCTCGAGCTTGTCGTGGACCCGCGTCAGCGCGGCGGGCCATTCAGCATTCGGACGCCGCGCCGGTGCAAGGGTTCCAGTAGGCGCAGCCCAGGCTCAATAGGCGGCACACCATGCGGCCACCAGGTTGCGTTCGTCTCCCGGCGAGCTCTTCCGATCACGCGGACCCGCAAGGCCGCCTCTCTTCACGCAGCTACTGCATCGTGTGCACAACGCAGCCGTAGTGCAGCCCACTCCTCGTCGACCTGGTGCTGGATCTGACGCACCACAGCTCGCGCCTCCGGCTGATGCAGATGGGCGAATCGCTTCTGCCCGCGGAGCCAGTCCTCGATCGGCCTGACTCGCTCGGGGACGTAGGTAAGGCGGTAGCGGCCGGCATTGACCTCGTACAGCGGCCAGAAGCACGTCTCGACCGCGGCGTTCATGATCTCGAGCGACTCGCGCGGCTCGTGTCCCCAGCCGACCGGACAGTTCGTCAGAACGTTGAGGAAAGCCGGACCGTCCGCAGCCGCCGCTCGCTCGACCTTCTCGCTCAGGTCGTGCCAGTGCACCGCCGCAGCCTGCGCGACGTACGGGACATGATGAGCCACGGCGATTGCCGTCATGTCCTTGCGAAGCTGCGCCTTGCCGAGGCTGGCGGTTCCGGCCGGGCTCGTGGTCGTGCTGGCGCCGAAAGGTGTCGCGCCCGAGCGCTGGACGCCGGTATTCATGTACGCCTCGTTGTCGTAGCAGACGAAGATGAAGCGGTGTCCGCGCTCCAGCGCGCCGGAGAGCGCTTGCAGGCCGATGTCGTAGGTGCCCCCGTCCCCGGCGAGCGCGACGAACGTGATCGGACCGTCCTGTGGCAAAGCATTTCGCTTGGCGAGCGCGCGATAGCCGGTCTCGACCCCGCTCGCGACTGCCGCCGCGTTCTCGAATGCCACGTGCACCCACGGCACGTTCCATGCCGTGGTCGGGAATCTCGTGGTCGCTACCTCGAGACAGCCCGTCGCGCTGACGACGACGACCGGGGTTTCGATGCTGTCGACGATCGTGCGCACGACCATCGGCACGCCGCAGCCCTGGCAGAGGGCATGCCCCCCTCGAAGAGGCGGCTGTCCAGCCTCGTTGCGAACCAGTGTCTTCAAACGGGACATGGCTCTCCTCTCAGGCCGAGGAAGATCGGCCCCTCGTCCCAGCTCGCAGCGCCGAAGACCTCGCGAATCCCGTCGGGGTGCAGGTCGCGGCCGCCCAGGCCGTAGACGCAGCTGTGGAGTCGTACGTCCGTCTCTCGTAGCGCGACCGCAAGCTCTGCGAACAGAGGCGCTGGTCCACCGGGCGAGTTTGCCCGATCCAGCACAGCGACGTGCTCAACGGACTGGAGAGCCTCCCGTATTGCCGCGAGTGGCAAAGGCCGGAACGATCGGATCTCCAAGAGGCCGACGCGCTCGCCTTCTGCCCGCAACTCGTCGACGACGTCCTTCACGGTTCCGGCGGTGGAGCCCAAACAGACGATCGCACGGTCCGCATCGTCCAAGGCGTAAGGCTCGACCGCCTCGTAGCATCGACCGGACAGAGTCTCGAACTCGCGCGCGAGCTCGGCGAACACTTCGAGCGCGGCTGCCATGGCGCCGACCTGCTGATGGCGGACCTCGTAGTAGTAGTCCGGCATGGTGAAGGTTCCTTGCGTCGTCGGCCGGCTCAGATCGAGCACCGGATTCGGGATGCAGTACTTGCCCACGAACCGCTTCACACGTCGGTCGGGGAGCAGCACGACCGGCTCCGCTGAATGCGTGATCGTGAACCCGTCCTGACAGACGAGCACGGGCAGGAGCACGTCCGGATGCTCGGCCAGACGCGGTGCCATCACCATCAGGTCGTACGCCTCCTGCGCGTTTTCCGCGAAGAGCTGCACCACGCCCGAGTCGCGGACCAGCATGCTGTCGGAGTGGTCGCAATGGATGTTGATCGGCCCGGAGAGGGCGCGATTGCCGAGCGCCATGACGATCGGGGCGCGCAGCGCCGCCGCGATGTAGACCACCTCGGCCATCAGGGCCAGCCCTTGCGACGAGGTGGCCGTGATCGTGCGGGCGCCGGCCAGGGCTGCGCCGATCGCCGCGCTCATCGCCGAATGCTCCGACTCGACGTTGATGATCTCGCCGTGCACGCGTCCCTCGGCCGCGAATTTCGCGAAGCCCTGGATGATCGGCGTCTGCGGTGTGATCGGGTAGACCGGCACGACATCGGGATCGATCTGACGCATCGCCTCCGCGACGGCCTCGCCGCCGGTCAGCACGCGTGCTGCAAGCGCCTCAGTCGTCATCGCGCACCATCCGGATCGCGCCAGCCGGGCACACCACGTTGCAGAGCTCGCAGCCCTTGCACACGTCGTAGTCGAACCCGACGAACGTCGTCCCCTCGAGTCGAATGGCGGAATCAGGACAGTAGAGCCAGCACAGCAGGCAGTTGACACAGCCGGAGAGGTCGACCTCAGGCTTCAGCCCGGTCCGCCAGCTGCCGGTGCGAGGTCGTTCGGCCTCAGCCGGTAGTACTGCGCCGCCGGGAGGAAGCGCTGACCAGGATTTCAGCTCAGACATCGGTACCCCCTCTCGACGGCAGCCCGCACCTCGTCGGGCACGACCTTCTTGCCGAGGAGCTCGACCGCGGCGTCGGCGACGTAGGTCACGGGCGGTTCGCCAAGCGCAGCGGCGAGGGCGCCGACCATGATCAGGTTCGGATACTTCGACCCACTCTGTTC
>JBKOVL010000276.1:0-5137 GCA_046723895.1 Actinomycetota bacterium
GTGACGAAGCGCTCGAGACCGGTGCCGCTCGGATCGATCACCCCCAGCGCGGCGTAGCGCGCGCCTGTCACCTCGGCCGCCGCCTCCGTGATCCGCTGGAGCACGACGTCGAGGGAGAGCTCGGAGCCGATCGCTATTCCCGTCTCCACGAGCGCCCGCAGACGGCCGGATTCCCGCGTCGTCGTCATCCGGGGCAATGCTCGCAGAAACCGACCCCGGCTCTGAATCGCGACGGGCATTGCGGAAAAACCGCAGCGAATCCGCGGCTCAGCCTCACCGATTCGGCGGTCTCACGCGGATGGCACAGCAGCGGCACGGAGCTTGAGTGAGAGCAACCCGGAACCACCACGAGGATTGGAGGCACCCGTGAGCACCGTTACAGCTGAAAACCGGGTAGCAACGGCAGTTCCAAGGAAGCGCGATTGGCTACGGACGCTCCTCGAGTGGGGCGGATTCGCGGCAGGCGCGGTCCTGATCACGTTCGGAGTTGTCGCAATCGTCATGGGCTTCAGCGGCCGCTCGACGGTGGCCGACAGCCTCAAGCAGGAGAACATCGTCGGCACAACCGACATGACCCCGGCACTCATCGCCAAGGAGGCGAAGCAGGCAGGGCTCAAGGGCGTCGACCTGCCGACCGTCGCCGTCGCCGGCAAGGCGATCGACACCGGCCCGAGGGCACGAGCGTTCGCGAGCTACATGCGAATCCACACGCTCGAGGCAACGGGTGGCTACACGTATGCCCAGATGGGCCGGTTCGAGGCAAAGCCGAATGCACCCAAGGCAGAGCTGGCAGCCGGGGGCGGAACGGACAACCCGCAGTGGGCCGTCATGGACACCGCGACCAAGCAGCCCGTCTCGAACGGCGCACGCGACCTTTGGGTGACCGAGACCGCACTGACGACAGCACTGAACACGTCCTATATGGCCGACCGGCTTGGACTGTTCGGAATCGTCGTCGGTGTGGCACTGCTGCTGAGCGGGATCGGCTTCATCATCCTCGCCTTCGCAGTGCTCCACCGAAGGACGCGCGCGCTGTAGCCGAGGCGCGCACCGGCTGGGCCGGCGCCTGGTGGTTTCGAGGAAGGCGCCGGCCCCACCAGGAGGCCGCCCCACTTCGGTGGGGCGGTCTTTTTGTTCCCGGACGCTTCAGTAGAACGCCGCAACGGAATCCGTACCCCGCCCGATGTCCGGCGCAGTCGTGAAACCGAGGCTTGAGTCGTGAACCAGATCGAGCCCGTCAATTGCATCCTTCGTCTCGCTGCCGAAGGCAAGTCCGAGCAGTGCCCGCGCGAACGATGTGCCTTCTGGGAGCCGGGCGGAGCCGTTGAGGTCATTGCAACGCGGCGGAGAAGTTCGCGCCGCAGTTCCTCGTCATCGGCTTGCACGGCTGGCGAGCGACGAAGCGCGCCCTCTTCGGCAGCGTCTCCACCGGCGTCCTTCACCAAGCGAAATGTCCGGTACTGGTCGTCCGTGGCGATCAAGTCGAGGACGAGGTCGCGCGGAATGGATCACGTGCGGCGGCCATCGCCTGAAGGCCTCAGCCGCTCTAAGGACGTCCCTGACTTGGAGTGCCCAACAACTGAGCATCCAGCAACGCGCTCAGCGAGGATACGGTCCGGTCTGCTCCGGCGCTCTCCAGGAGCTCTCGTTCCGTTCCGTCGCCCACACCTATGACTGTGAGCCCGGCCGCATGGCCGGCGGCGACCCCCGCATCGCTATGCGTAAAGGTCACCGCCTCCTCGGGGCGGACTCCGAGGTGGCGGCAAGCGGCAAGAAGGAGATCTGCTGCAGGACGGGCACGCAAGCCCTCGGCCCGCATGTCCTCGGCGTCGACAGAGTCCTCGAGCAGCGTTGCGAGCCCGGCGAGCTCGAGCATTGGCGACATGCTGGTGCTCGCCGAGACGGCCGCGCGTGCCAACCCCGCGTGGCCCGCTGCCTCGAGGTAACGGCGCGCACCGGTAAGCGCGATCACGCCGCGCTCGAGCAACCCTCGAGCGAGCACCTCGCCCTTTCGCCTGGCGATTCCGAGCGCGGTCTCGGCCGGCGCGGAGTCACCAAGTCTTCCCTCGGGGACGCGGATGCCGCGGCTGTTGAGGAACGCGTGGACGCCGTCGAGCCTTGGACGCCCGTCGATGTAAGCGCGGTAGTCGGCCACACGATCGAAGGGGATGTAGTGCCAACCGACTCGCTCGCTCACCCGCATGAGGAACTCGTCGAAGACCTCGCCCCAGGCCCACGCGTGCAGCGCTGCGCTGTCCGTCAGCACGCCATCGAGGTCGAACAGACATGCATGCACTCCCGCAGGCAGTCCGAGCATGTTCGTGCTCATGGGTACAGACGAAAGCCAGGGAAGCGGCCGCACGCCGGTGAGCTGCGCAAGCCGCGCGAGCATCCTCGCTGTCTCCTGTCGCTCGTGCGCGAGGGAGCGCCCGCGCTGCGCGAGCTCCGACGGCGGCAACGAACCGCCGGCCGCGCTCAGCGCGCGCTGGGCGGCGTCCAAGGCAAGCTGCCAATGTGAGGTCGCACCGTCCAGTTCGGGGATGTGCAGTCGGCGCGCTAGAGGCTCCGGCTTGCCATCTGGCAAAGAGGCGACCTCAGAGGCCACATCCCAAACGGTACGCCGCTGCTCGATCGGGATCAGGGAGGCAGTTGCCGAAGCCGAATGCACGTCGAGACCTAGCTCGCCGGGTCGTGATGATGCGGTTTGTGCCGCGGCGGCCGGATGACGTGAACGACCACCTCGACGATCGCCACCGCGCCCGCGAGCCAGAGGAGGAGCGCGCCGGTCCGCCAGACCCAGAGGGCTGCGGCAAGGGTGGCGGTCACGGCTCCTCCTTGCGATAACGGCGCGAGATGCAGGCTGTAGCCACGTGACTCCTTACGACCAGATGCCTTTCAGACTCAGTTTTCGCCCGCACTCCCCCCGGCACATCGGCGCGATCCCCGAAAACGGTTGCGGTAAAGACGCAGCCGGTTAGTCGTCTGAGCGCTCATGCTCGAGCGGGCCGGTCGTCGGGCGCACTACGTCGGCGGGGGCCGGCGGAAAGTGCGCGACCGGCCGCAGCTTTCCGACAGGGTCGTTGTTCGAAGATCCGTAGCTGAGCAGCGCCACGTTGACGGCGATCGCGGCCACGGCGGCTGCTGCAACGAGGAGGACGGTCGCGACGAGGCGCGTCATGCAGCGTACGCTAGCTCGCGGCGGAAAGCGGCAATCGTGGCGGACCCGTTGGCGGCGAGTGCCGCGACGAGCCGTCCGTCCTCTGCGAAGTAGCGTGCGGTGAAGCTCTCTTCCGATCCGTCCAGGTCGACGGTGGCCGCGGACCGCGGGTCGCCGACCAGCTGGAGACGGATGCCGAACTGGTCCGACCAGAAAAACGGCGGCTGCGTTGGTGGGGGCTCGAGGCCGAGGATGCGGTGGGCGGTGGCGACGCCGTCGCTCGCCGCGCTCGTCCAGTGGCCGGCCCCGCCGGCGGCGTCGCCACACACGTCGACGCCTTCGCAGGCAAGCTCGCGGGCCGGTTGGGCTCCGACCGCGAGGATGACCAGATCGCCTCAGCCGTCGGCTCCGTCAGCCAGGACGACACGCTGCGCCGGCAGTGACGAGGCGGTGGTGTTCATGCGCAGGACGACTCCGTGAGCGCGGTACCGGCGGGCGAGTACGTCCCCGACTTCGGCGCCGAGCGTTGATGCGAAGGGGGTTGGCCCGCTCTCGATTACGGTTACGTCGACGCCGAGGATCCGCGCCGTGGATGCGACCTCCGCGCCGACGAAACCACCGCCGACAACCGCGAGGCGGCGCCCGGGGCAGAGCTCAGCCTTGAGCGCGATCGCGGGCGAGTTCGAGCCCGGCGGCGATGCCGGCGAACTCAGCACACGTCGTGCCCGCGTTGGCCACCACCAGGGTCCCTGTGACCAGCAACGTCGCGCGGCGCCCGTAGGAGGAACGAACGAGAGACACCAACCCCTGACCGGTGGCTAGGCCAAGCCGCGCGCCGAGCTCGTGGAGGACGACGAGCGCCGCAACGGAAAGGAGCAAGGCCCACAGCAGCGTGTAGCCGTACCGCGCACCGGCGATCGAATACGTGGTGATTCCGGCCGGGTCGTCGTCTGACAGTCCAGCCAGCAAGCCCGGCCCAAGCACGGCGACGAATGCGGGTAGTCCTAGACGGTGCAGCGTCGCGCCGAGAGGCGGGTGGCCGTGCCGCCGTCGGAGTTGTTTGGCGGCCGCGAAGAGCATGGAAGGTGGTTATCAGCGCGGCGGGACGGCAGCGATGCGGCGCGACGGCTAAGAGAGAGCGGCGGATGCGGACGCCGCGCTGTTGACGACTCGTAAAGCGCGCCGGTTCGCGCGGTCGAGCTCGACCGCAGCACGCGGTTCGAGCCGATCGCAGACGAAGTCCCAGTGCAGCGAGACCCACTCGCCGGGCCCCGGCGTGACGAACCCAAGCCCATCTTGCCGCCAGCGGACCTCGCGAGTCCTCCACGAGCCGAGCTCGAGCGTGCGGCCGTTCCATTCCAGCGGGCGGAGGAAGACGCTGGCTCTGTCCCCGTCCAGCGAAGCAACAACCCCAGGAGTCGTCCGGCAAAGGTCGAGCACACGCAGCGGCTCGTCGACCACGCCGGTTCTGAGCAGGCCGAGCCAGGGGTACACGGCGAAGACGTGGAAGCAGTGATGCGGCACGGCACCGGCTGCGACGGCATCGAGCAGATGCTCCCAGCTGCGCCCGATCCGGCCGCGAAAACGATCCTCGACGTGCCGCGCGAGCGCTGCGGGCTCGACGCGGTCGAGGAGAGCGTTGCCGACCCAGTAGGCCTCGACCACGCGCGGGTCGAGCGGGTTGTCGAGGCCGTTGGCGCCCGCGATCAGCCTCAGGTACGGCCAAGCACCCTCGAAGGTGCGCGCGAGCTCGGACAGGCCGGGATCGGATTCGTGCGCGTCGCCGTACTCGAGCAGCGTGCGCGGCGTGTCGGCGCCACACAGGCCGAGCGCGTTCGGCGGGTACGCATAGCGCGCAAACAGAAGTGCTCCGGGAGCGACAGCCGTCATGCCGTCGCCGCCTCTCGAGCGGGCCTCCTCAGCGCGAGCCAGGTGGCGAGTGCCGTGCCGGCTGTGACGAGGATCGTTCCGGTGATGTCG
>JBKOVL010000212.1:0-12198 GCA_046723895.1 Actinomycetota bacterium
GCCTGAAGTCTGCGAACGCGACGGTAACCGCGAAGAACGCTGTCGCGCCGACGATGCCCCAGATCGGGAGGCGGCCGAGCAGCGCGGCCGCCGAGGCGACGAGGAGCAGCGGTGCGAGGTAGAAGAGGTAGCGGTCCCTAATCACGCCGGTACCGCCGAAGCGGAGGTCGTAGGAAGCGGTCTCGAGCGCGAGTAGCGGCAGCGCGAAGGCCGTGAGCGCGGCGAAGGCGCGCGCCGGCGCGGATGCGCTGCGCAGGTTCGAGTACGTCCACCCGGCGCCGAGCAGGAACGGCAGGACTCCGAGCCCGACCGCGAGGCTGTCGAGGTGGATCGCCGCCGACTTCCAGACGCCGTGCGGGAGCAGCGAGCCCTGCGTCGCCGTCACACCGTAGTCGCCGAGCAGCCGGTGCGCCTGCCCGAGCGCGGCGAGCGGTGCGACGACGAGCACCGCCGCCACGCAAGCCCAGGCCAGGACGCGGTGCCGGTCGAGCGCCCGCCGCGGACCGTCGACGACGAGGGCCGCCAGCGGCAGCACCGCCGCGAGCACGAGGAACTGCGGCCGGGTGAAAAACGCGAGCGCGAGTCCGCCGATCGCGAGTGCATCCCGACGGGGCGAGGGCTGGGCGAGCGCCGTGTGGCAGGCGAGGACGGTCCAGACGAAGACCGGGTACGCCGCGGCCTCCGACATCGCCGTCGCCGTGTTCACCGCCCACGGGATCGCGATCGAGAGCGCGGCGACGACGAGTCCCCACTCGGGCGGGACCACCCGTCGCGCGAGCAGGAAGACCGGGATCGCCGCGCTCGCGAACAGCACCGCGTTGAGGGCGTGCGTCGCGTCGAAGGCGGCGACGCTGTCGAGCGTGCCGTAGAACGGTGCGAGCAGGATCGGGTAGACGACGCCGAGAAAGCCGACGTGCTCGCCGTGGAGGACAGGAAGCGGCGAGCCCGTGTCCGCAATATGCCGGGCGAGCTTCGTGTAGAGGAGCTCGTCCGTCATCACCGTCCACTCCTTGACGCGGATGGTGCCGAGCGTGAGCAGCGCCGCCGAGCCGGCGACGAGGCCGGCGAGCGCGAGCCGGTGCGCCTTCAGCTCGAGTGCTCGTCCGCGAGGGTGAGCACGTCGTCGAGGATCTCCAGACCCTCGTCGAGCTCCTCGCGCGTGATCGTCAGCGGGGGCGTGATCGCGAAGACGTTCCAGTGCACGAACGGGTAGAGGCCGCGCTCGAGACACGCCCTCGTCAGCTCGAACATCGGCCTGGCATCCTCGCCGCCCGCGTTGAACGGGACGAGCGGCTCGCGCGTCTCGCGGTTGCGGACGAGCTCGAGGCCCCAGAAGAGGCCGAGCCCGCGCACCTCGCCGACCGACGCGTGGCGCTCGGCGAGCTCGGCGAGGGCGCCGCGCAGGTAGTCGCCCTGCGCAGCCGCGTTCTCGACGACGCCTTCCTCCCTGAACGCCTCGACGGAGGCGACGCCGACTGCGCATGCGAGTGGGTGGCCGCTGTACGTGAGCCCGCCGGCGAAGAACTTGTCCTTGATCCCGTCGTAGACGTCGTCGCGAACGGTCATCGCCCCGAGCGGGACGTAGCCCGAGTTGATCCCCTTCGCGGTCGTGATGATGTCCGGGACCACGTCCCAGTGCTCGCAGGCGAACCAGCGGCCGGTGCGGCCCCAGCCCGCCATCACCTCGTCGCAGATCAGCAGGATCCCGTGGCGGTCGCAGACCTCGCGGATCGACTGCAGGTAGCCGTCCGGCGGGACGATGATCCCGTTCGTCCCGGTCACCGTCTCGAGCATCACCGCCGCGACCGTTTGCGGGCCCTCGTACATCAGGATCTCCTCGAGGTGCGGGCCGCCGCTGCAGACCGGGCAGGGATCGGGGTGACCGGCGGGGCAGCGGTAGGTATACGGGTCGAACATCCGCACGACGCCCGGAATCCCCGGCTCGGCGAACCAGCGCCGCGGGTCGCCCGTGAGCGTGATCGCAGCGGCGGTCGCCCCATGGTAGGAGCGGTAGCGCGCGACGATCTTGTCGCGGCCAGTCACCCAGCGGGCCGTCTTGATCGCGTTCTCGTTCGCCTCCGCGCCGCCGTTCGTGAAGAACGTGCGGTTCAGGTCGCCCGGCATCACCTCCGCGATCAACCGCGCGAGCTCCGAGCGCTTGTCGTTCGCCATCGGCGGGCCGATCGTGCAGAGCCGGTCGGCCTGCTCCTTGATCGCGGCGACGAGCCTCGGGTGCTGGTGCCCGATCGAGAGGTTGACGAGCTGCGAGGCGAAGTCAAGGTAGCGCTTGCCGGAGTAGTCCCAGAAGTAGCGGCCCTCCGCGCCCGCTACCGGGAGCGGGTCGAGCGCCGACTGCACCGACCACGAGTGGATCAGGTACTGCCGGTCCTCGGCGACGACGCGCTCGCCCTCGGCCTTCCTCGACTCCGTGACGGCCATCGAGCCCAATCCTACGCGCTAGGCTGGCAGGGCACGAAGGCGTCTTAACAGTGCCTGGCACTGTAAGGAGGGCACCATGACGGAGACGATCGCACCGCCGACCGCAAAGCCGATCCACCACTGGATCGGAGGCAAGAGCGTTCCCTCGACCTCGGGGCGAAGCGGCCCGGTCTGGAACCCGGCAACGGGCGAGCAGGCCGGGGCGGTCGATTTCGCGACGGTGGAGGAGATCGACGCTGCAGTCCAGGCGGCCAAGGAGGCGTTCAAGGCGTGGCGCGAGGTCTCGCTCGCCCGCCGCGCCGAGCTCTTCTTCCGCATCCGCCGGCTCGTCGACGAGCACCGCGCGGACATCGCCCGCTTCCTAACGCTCGAGCACGGCAAGGTCACCTCCGACGCACTCGGCGAGGTCGCCCGCGGGCTCGAGGTGGTCGAGTACGCGTGCGGGATCCCGACTCTCCTCAAGGGCGAGTACTCCGAGCAGGCCTCGACCGGGATCGACGTCTACTCCATTCGGCAGCCCCTCGGCGTCGTCGCCGGGATCACGCCGTTCAACTTCCCCGCGATGGTGCCCATGTGGATGTGGGCCCCGGCGATCGCCTGCGGGAACACCTTCGTGCTCAAGCCGTCCGAGAAGGACCCGTCCGCGTCGATCTATGTCGCCGAGCTGCTCAAGGAGGCCGGCCTCCCGGACGGCGTCTTCAACGTCGTCCACGGCGACAAGGTCGCGGTCGATGCGATTCTCGAGCATGCGGACATCGCCGCGGTGAGCTTCGTCGGCTCGACCCCGGTCGCTCGCTACGTCTACGAGACCGGCACGCGCAACGGCAAGCGGATGCAGGTGCTCGGCGGCGCGAAGAACCACATGGTCGTCCTCCCGGACGCGGACATCGAGATGGCCGCGGATGCGGCGGTCTCGGCCGCCTACGGCTCCGCCGGCGAGCGCTGCATGGCCGTCTCGGTCGTCGTCGCGGTCGGCGACGTCGCCGACCCGCTGATCGACGCGATCAAGCAGCGCCTGCCGAACGTCAAGGTCGGCCCGGGCCTCGAGCCCGGCAACGAGATGGGCCCACTGATCACGCGCGAGCACCGCGACAAGGTCGCGTCGTACCTCGACACCGCGGCCGAGCAGGGAGCGACGGTCGTCGCCGACGGCCGCGAGCTCGAGATCGGGGGAGACGGCTTCTTCCTCGGCGTCTCCCTGATCGACGAGGTGACGCCGGAGATGGATGCCTACCGCGACGAGATCTTCGGGCCCGTCCTCTCGGTCGTCCGCACGGACAGCTACGACGACGCGGTGCGGCTCGTGAACGAGAACCCGTACGGGAACGGGACGGCGATCTTCACCCGCGACGGCGGCGTCGCCCGCCGGTTCCAGTTCGACGCGCAGGCCGGCATGGTCGGCGTGAACGTGCCGATCCCGGTGCCCGTCGCGTACTACTCCTTCGGCGGCTGGAAGGCGAGCCTGTTCGGCGACCGGCACATCTACGGGCCGGAGGGCGTCGACTTCTACACGCGCGGCAAGGTCGTCACCTCGCGCTGGCCGGATCCGGCAACCTCGAAGGTCGACCTGGGCTTCCCGCAGACGCGCTGATCACGATTTGCGACGTCGGCCGCGCGACGGGCTCCAGAACGGGCCCGAGGTGCTCGCGCCCGGCGTGCGCTCGGAGCTCTGTGGCCTGCTCGCGGCGGCCGGGCTGCCCCGGTCGAGGCGGTCAGCTCCGTGCGCCGCGACTGCGTGCCGCAGGATGCGGTCCTAGAGCACCCAGAGCACGTGCGCGCGAGCTCGGCGAGCGGATGCGACGCTCGAGGCGATCCGGCGGCCGGCTGACGACGTGATCGGCTGCGGCTGCCTGTCGCTCCGGACATGCGGGCTGCTCAACCCGGGCGACGAGGTCGCCGCCCGGGGGGCAGGCGCGCACTACCTCAGGCGCCGCGACGACTAGAAGGACGGCGGCGTGATCGCCGACACGAGCACGGCGCGCTTCTCCGTCCGATTCTCGACCTGATGCGGCCGTCCGCTGTCGAAGGAGATGCTGTCTCCCTCGGTCAGCACGAACTCCTGGCGGTCGATCGTGACCACGACCGACCCCTCGAGGCAGACCGCATTCTCCTCGCCGGGGTGGGCCATGGGATCGGGATGCGTGATCGCGCCCGGCTCGTACTCGATCCAGAGGAACTCGATCTTGCGGTTCAGGTCGGGCGTCAGCAGCTCGTAGTCGACCTTCGAGCGCGGGACGTGAAGCCCCTTGCGCTCGTGGCGGCGGACGACGAGCCTGCGCCCGGCGCGGTCGCTCTCGTCCTCAGACACCTCGCCGCCGACGAAGAGCTCGGCGATCGGGACGTCCAGCGCTCCGGCGATCCTGCGCAACGTGCTGATCGAGGGGCTCGCGAGGCCGCGCTCGACCTGGGAGATCAGGCTCTGGGACACCCGGGCCAGTCCGGCGACAGCCTGGAGGGTCAAACGGCGTTCCAGCCGGATCCGCCGGATGCGGCGCCCCAGTTCGAGCGCGTCACCGTCGGAGTGCTCCAGCCGGCGCGCCCGTTCGGCGGTCATCGACCGCGGACTATAGCCGGAAGCGCGCCTTTTTCAACAGGATTGCAATTTGTCTTCAGGGATGTTAGAAACCGCCACGGCGTTGGGTTCGCTCGACCCCCGCATCGGCCAAGGGCGGCAGGCACAACCGGCTGCCGCTCTCCTTATCGGGTTCTTCAACCACGCTGGCAGGATCCATTCGAGAGGAGGGTGACGTGGCAGACAAAAGAGAGCTGGACCGGACCAGGTTCCTGGGGTTGCCGCGGCAGGTGCGGCAGCGGCTGGGAGCCTCGGCTTCGCCGGCTACGCCAGGGCGATGGGAAGGCCCGAGACCGCTGCGGGAATCCAGGCGGCGAGGGGATTCCTGATCGGCTCTCCATTCCCGCTCCACTCCTTCTACGCCGCGGACGGCAAGCAGATGCAGAACGGGTCGGGGCTCGCAATCGACGAGATCAACTCGAGCGGCGGCATCGCAGGCCGCAAGATCAAGCGGATCGTCATCGACGCGGACGTCGCCACGCCGGAGGGCGTGACCACTGCCTTCAAGAAGCTCGTCTCGGCGAAGGTGGACGCCATCCTCGTCGGCTACATCCAGGTCGACGCCCCGAGCTACGACATCGCGGCCGCCTACGGCGCGCCGTACATCCACGGGAACACGCTCGACGCCGGCGTGCAGCGGGTCAAGGCGAACCCGGTCAAGTACTACAACATCTTCAACGTCGACTCGACGGAGGTCCACTACGGGATCAACTTCCCGCTCTACCTCGCTCGGCTGGCCGCCTCGGGTCAGTTCCGTCCGCGGGCGAAGACCATCCACTTCATCGAGGGCGACCTCGGCTACAGCCAGAACATCTCCAGGGCGGGCCAGGACGCGTTCAAGAAGGCCGGGTGGAACGTGGTCGGCGTCGAGAAGGTCGTCACCCCGACGAACGACTGGACTCCGGTGATCGGCAAGCTTCACGGCAAGAACGCCGCCGTCGTGATGAACTGCCACCCTGCTCCCGCGGACCTGGCCCAGTTCATGAAGCAGTTCGCGGCGAACCCGACCAACGCGCTGGTCTACCTGCAGTACGGCCCGTCGGTGCCGCAGTTCCTGCAGCTCGCAGGCAAGTCCGCCAACGGGGCGATCTGGTCGACGGTCGTCGGCACGTACAACGACTCGGTCGGCAAGGCCTTCCAGAACAAGTACCGGGCGAAGTACAAGTCGGAGCCCGGCTTTGCGAACGCGGGCCAGTGCTACGACGAGGTCTACATCCTCTCCCGGGCGTGGGCGAAGGTCGGCAACCCGCGGAACTTCAAGGCCGTCTGCAAGGAGATCCGAACGATGATCCACCGCGGCGTGAGCGGGTCGATCCATCTGAACCGGTCGGGCCAGTACAACCTGCTCTTCCCGTTCGAGACCGACGACCCATCGCTCGGCAACGCCCACCTCTACTTCCAGATCCAGAACGGCAAGCAGACGATCATCTTCCCGTCGCCCTATGCGGAGGCTCGCTACAAGAAGGCGCCCTGGCAGAAATAAGCTCAGCCCTGGTGCCGAATAGACCGGTTCTCACCTGCTCCGGGATCCGGAAGCACTTCGGCGGCTTCGTCGTCCTCGACGACGTGTCGCTGGCAATCGGCGCTACCGAGATCCTCGGCGTGGCCGGGCCGAACGGCGCGGGGAAGACGACGCTGTTCGACATCCTCTCCGGGCACGCCAGGCAGGACGGCGGATCCGTCGAGCTCGCCGGGCAGGACATCACGCGCGCGCCCGCGTACGCACGTGCGCGGGCCGGGCTCGCGAGGACGTTCCAGTCCCCGATCGTGCCGGCGGCACTGACTGTAGGCGAGACACTCGAGGCATCGCGAGTCGCGTGGTCGCCGAAGCTCGGTCCCGACGAGGTGTCGAAAGGCCGCGCGCTCGCCCGACTCGACGCGTCTGACCACCGCCTGTCGGGCGAGCTCGACACGCTCAATCGCCGCAAGCTCCTGCTCGCCTGCCTGCTGATGCGCGGACCGATCCTGCTGCTGCTCGACGAGCCGTGCAGCGGCTTGCTCCGCGAGGAGATCGACGAGATCGACGAGATCATTCGCCGGATCCGCGACGAGACCGGCGCGGCAGTCCTCGTGGTCGAGCACAGGTTGGAGCTCCTGACCGCGATCGCCGACCGGGTCGCAGTCCTCGACGAGGGCCGGAAGATCGCTGAAGGCCCCCCGGCCGAGGTATTCGACGATCCCGCCGTCCGGGTCGCGTACTTCGAAGCCCCGAAGCGAGTCGCATGACCGCCGCTCTGTCCGTTCGCGCTCTCTCGGCCGGCTACGGGCCCGTCCGGGTGCTGCACGGCATCGACCTCGAGGTCGCGCTCGGGGAGCGCCTCGGGTTGTTGGGGCTGAACGGTCACGGCAAGACGACCCTCCTGCGGGCGATCGTCGGTCTCGTCGGATGGCGTGCGGGCGCGATCGAGGTGCACGGCCGCTCAGTCACGAAGAGCCGGACGCACAGCCTGGCTCGGGCAGGCGTCGTGATGATCCCGCAGGGCGACGCGCTCTTTCCCGGCTTGACTGTGCGCGAGAACCTCGATGCGGGTGCCTTCCCCGCGAAGGCCTGGCGGGCCAGGCGCGAGCGCCGTGAGCTCGTGCTCGACCTCTTCCCACGCCTCGCCCCGCGCCTGAAGCAACCGGTGGGAACTCTGAGCGGCGGCGAGCGCAGGATGGTGTCGATCGGCCGGGGCCTGATGAACGAGGCCGACGTCTACCTGATCGACGAGCCGTCGCTCGGGCTTGCACCCGGGCTCGTGGCCGCGTTGATGGACTCGCTGTTCTCCGTGCCCGTCGAGAGCGGTGCCCTCGTCGTCGCGGAGCAGAACCGAACCCTGATCGAAGGACGGGTGGACACGCTGGTGCACATCCACGGCGGGCAGGTCGTCCGAGTGGAACGACCAGGGCAGAGCGAGCCCCCGGTCGAGGCCTGATGGACGTCGTCGTCACCACGCTGAACCTCGCGGCGATCTACGGGCTCGTCGGAATCGGAATCTCGATCACCTGGGCAGGCCTGGGGTTTCTCAACCTCGCCCACGGCACGACCTTCGCGTTCGCCGGCTACGGGGCGTGGTGGGCGTCGCAGCACATCTCGACGAGCAGCCCGGTCGTGATCCTGGCGGGCGTCGTCACCGGTGCCCTGTGCGGACTGATCATCTGCGTTGCCGTCTTCCTGCCCCTGTACGGGCGGCGCAACTGGGAGATTCGCACCCTTACCGCCACGCTGGCGCTGAGCTTCCTCGGGACGAACATCCTCCTCGAGGCGTGGGGCCCGACGTACAAGGCGATCCCCGCGATCTTCGGGTCCGGGCACTTCAGCCTCGCCGGTGCCGTCGTCACCGCCGACAAGACCGGCACGGTGATCAGCGCCGTCGTCGTCCTCGCCGTCGCTGTCCTGGCGCTCGTCAGGACGCGCATCGGCCTCGGCGTTCGGGCGCTCACCCAGAACAACGAGGGCGCGGCCCTCGTCGGCATCGACCTGCGCACGACGGCGTTCGCAATCCTCGCGGTCAGCGGCGCCCTGGCCGGGCTGGCGAGCACGCTGCTCGCGCAGACGTTCTACGTCGTTCCCGACGCGGGCTACGTGCCGCTCGTAAAGGGGCTGGTGGTCGCCATGCTAGGAGGCCTCGGCAGCATCCCGGGCACGATCATGGCTGCGCTCCTCGTCGGCGCCGTTGAGGCGACCACCGCGACGTACCTCGGGCAGGAGTGGGTGCTGGTCACGCTGTTCCTGCTGATCGCGGTCGTCCTGCTCGTCCGGCCGCGCGGGCTCGGCGGGGTGCTGGAGGCGGCCCGTGCTTGACCGCCTCCGCACCGTCTCGCTGACCGACCCGACGGTGTGGTTCTGGACGGCGCTGATCGTGGTCGGCGGCGTGCTGCCGACGTTCTACGTCGACGACTACGTCTACAGCGTGCTCGTCCTGTTCGGCCTGTACGCGACGATCAACCTGATGTGGAGCCTCGTCATCGGCACGGCGGGGATCTTCTCGTTCGCGACGCTCGCGATCGTGGGCGTCGGTGCGTATCTGGCCACCTACCTGTCGCTGCACTACGGGTGGAACTGGCCCGAGATGTTCGTGATCTCGCTCGCCGCCGGCCTTCTCCTCGGCGCCATCGTCGCCGCACCTGCGATTCGCCTTCGCGGCGTCTACTTCGCCCTGCTCACGTTCGGCCTGGTCGAGCTCTTTCGCTCCTACGTCTCCCTGAGCGACTACCTCGGGCTCGCCTACGGGCTCTTCGGCGCGAAGAGCTTCGTTCCGGAGCGCTTCGACGGGACGCACACAGGCTCGATCATCGCCTACTACGCCGCGATGGGCCTGCTCGTCGCCGCCCTGGTCGTCTACTGGACGATCCAGCACGGGCGCCTCGGCCTGCTGCTCCGCACCGCGCGCGAGAGCGAGCCCGTCGCGAAGGCGCTCGGCGTCGACGTGGTGCGCGCGCGGTTCGCCGTCTTCGTCGCATCGTCCGCGATGCTCGGCCTGACAGGGGCCTTCTACGCCTCGTACTACAAGGGCGTCTCGCCGTCGATCTTCGACTTCGGGAAGGTGCTCCTGCTCTTCGCGATGATGGTCGTCGGCGGCATGTGGAGCGCCAGAGGGGTCCTGATCGGCACCGGGCTGCTGCTATTCATCGACCAGCACTGGCTCTCGGCCGGCCCGCCGCGGTTCATCGCGATCGGTGCGCTGATGCTCGCGGTCACGCTCTTCACGGAGCAGGGCCTGGCGGGCATCCCGGCGCAGGTCCAGGAGCGGCTCGGGGCCCGCCGCGGGCGGCGCTCGCCCAGCGGGACGGCCTCCGATTCGGGCACCCAGGTGAGAAAGGAGAGTCTGACGTGAGCGACGTGACCTTCGGGATCTCCCCCGAGTGTCTCTGCCACGACGTCCGGGACAACGTCCAGCGCGTCCGTACGCTGGAGGAGGCCGGCTTCCAGTACATCTGGGAGGGCGACCACACGCTGCCCTGGCAGCACTCGTCCGGGCACAGCGCCGGCATCTTCGTCACCTTGACGGCGTTTCTCGAGCGCACCGAGCGCGCCGTCGTCGGCGGAATGGTCATCCCGCCGATCGGGATCAGGCACCACCCGATCGACGTCGCGGTCGAGACAGCGACCCAGGCCCTCCTCTATCCCGGGCGGGTCGCGCTCTGCGTCGGGACCGGCGAGGCGATGAACGAGAAGACGACGACCGGCTACTGGCCGTCGCTCCGCGAGCGGATCGAGCGCTGCATCGAGGCGATCGAGCTGATCCGCAAGACCTGGGAGAGCGAGGACTACTTCCGCCACAAGGGCAAGTACTTCGACAGCTTCTTCTACCTCTACACGAAACCGGCAGAGCCGATTCCGCTGCTCTGCGCCGCCCAGGGACCGATCATGGCGCGCAACGCCGGCCTGTACTCGGACGGCTACGTCGCGGTCGGCGTTCCGCCATCGCACCACCGCGACGTGCTCATCCCGGCGTTCGAGGAGGGGGCGCGCGAAGCCGGCAAGGACACGACCGGGCTGATGCGGTGCGCCTGGGTCAGCACCTCCTACCACCCCGACCCCGAGCAGGCCCTAAACGGCGCGCGAGTGTACGGCGGCCTCCTGATCCCCGAGGCGTACAACTACATCCAGGACCCGCGCGTGATCGAGCAGCGGGCGCTCCTCGTCCGCGACGAGGCGCTTCGCCAGGCGTTCTGCATCGCGTCGACCGCCCAGGAGGTCGCCGACTCCTTCCAGGGCTTCATCGAGGCGGGCTGCAACCACATCATCTGGGCGGACATGAGCCCGGATCCGATGCTCGTCGCGCCGCTCTGGCGCGACGACGTCCTCCCGATCCTGCGCGAGCGCGGATTGGCGCCGGCGGGAGCACTTTAACCAGACTGCATGGCGACTTCAGCTGTGATAAAAGGGCCAGCGATGAGCGGCGGGCGGACGGTGCCGCGTGGACAGTGGGGACGGGTCCACCGAGTCGAACTCGCCCCGTCCGAGCGCGCTCCCGGGCGGTGATGGATCTGCTCGAGAGAGAGGTGGTCAGGACGTGACGCAGTTCGACGTCCTCCTGCGGAACGGCAGGGTCGTGGATGGTTCGGGGGCGCCGGCCTACGCGGCGAGCGTCGCGGTTCGGGACGGACGGATCGCCGAGATCGGGGAGCTGAACGGCGCGCAGGCCGAGCGCGAGATCGACGTCGGCGGCCACGTGATCGCGCCCGGGTTCGTCGACATCCACTCCCGTACGAGATCTACGGCGCCTTCATGGGGCGGATGTACGAGCTCGGCTCGGAGGGGGACGGGTTCTATCCGTTCCTGACGACCGGGCCGGTGAAAGAGGGCGCGCTCTACCCGACGAACAGGATCCTGGAAGCCGGCGAACCCCTCGTGCTGGACATGGGCCCGATCCACGAGGGGTACAACGGCGACTGCATGCGCACCGGGTTCGCCGGCGAGCCGACCGACGAGTTCAAGGAGCGCTACCGGCTGAACTACGAGTCGATGTACGCGGGCATCGAGACGATCAAGCCCGGCATCCACATCTCCGAGGTGGACGCGGCCGTTCGCAAGGCTGCGCGTGCCGATCAGGTCATCGTCAACGGCGAGGAGGTCCGGCAGGACTGGCTAGTCGGAAGTTTTCGCGCGGAAGAAAGCGCGACCCGGCTGACTCGACCGCGAAAACTTCGGATTAGTCCAGCGTGTCGAGCGCCTCGAGGTAGCGCTCGAGCGCATCCTGGCGTCGCCGGCTCTCCGCGATCTCCCGCTGGAGGCGTGCGATCTCCTCCTCGGCCGCCTCGCGCGGGTCGGGCTCCTCGTCGTCGGGCGGGTCAGCTCCGAAAATCAGCCACTCGTCCTCGTCGGCGTCGTCCGCGGGCTGCTCCGCAGGATCAAGCAGCGAACGCGCGAGCTCCGCGTCCTCGGAGGCCATCTTCGCGAAGGCCTGCTCGTCAACCCTCGCGCCCTCGAGCTCGGCGACCAGGATGTCGATCTGCTCCTGCAGCCCCGAGGAGCGCTCGCGCTCGAACTGCAGGGACTCGCTCGCCTGCCGCCGCCGCTGCGCACGTGCGATCGCCTCGCGGTCCACGGCGACACCTTAGTCTGGACTGTCTCCGAGTGGTCCCGACACTCGGGTTCTTTTTGAGCGTGTAGGCGAGGACGGCGCCCGTGTGGGCGCCGTCCGGTTCTCGGCTCACTCTCGGCTTTCAACCGCCAAGTCGAAGGCAAAGGAGTGAGCCGT
>JBKOVL010000261.1:0-14245 GCA_046723895.1 Actinomycetota bacterium
GCCAAGATCCCGAAGATCCGCCGCAAGCTGCAGACGCTCCACGACGTCGGGCTGGACTACATCAAGCTCGGTCAGCCGGCGACGACGCTCTCGGGCGGCGAGGCCCAGCGCGTCAAGCTCGCGAAGGAGCTCTCGAAAGTCGCGACCGGCCGAACGCTCTACATCCTCGACGAACCGACCACCGGTCTCCACTTCGACGACATCGAAAAGCTGCTCGAGGTGCTCCAGCGGCTCGTCGACGCCGGGAACACGGTGCTCGTGATCGAGCACAACCTGGACGTGATCAAGCAGGCGGACTGGATCGTCGACCTCGGGCCCGAGGGCGGCGAGGCCGGCGGCGAGGTGATCGCAACGGGCACCCCCGAGGACGTCGCAACCGTCGAAGGCTCGTACACCGGCCGGTTCCTGCGCGGCCTGCTGCCGGCGGTCACCGCGGCCGCATAAGCAACCAGTGTCGTCGAAAGAATGGCCCGTGGACGAAAAGTCACTGTCTCGTCACGCCTCCAGTGCCAGGCACTAGCTGTGGATAAGCGGGTCGAGGAGGCGCTCGGCCGCAGCCGCACCGTCGACATCACCACCACCGGGGCGAGGAGCGGCGAGCCGCAGCGGATCGAGATCTGGACGTGGATCGCGGACGGCCGTGTCTATCTGACCGGCTCGCCGGGTCGCCGCGACTGGTACGCGAACCTGAAGGCGAACCCCTCGCTCGTCGTGCACGTGAAGCGCGGGGAACCGGTCGACCTGCCCGCTCGGGCGCGACCGATCGAGGATTGGCACGAGCGGCGCGAGGTGTTCGGTCGGCTCCTCGCCTCGACCCGCTACGACTTCGAGACGTGGATTGCACGCAGCCCGCTTGCCGAGCTCGAGTTCACTACCCTCGACCGATGAGCGTGGAAGCGCAGCCGACGACGACCTCGCTCGAACGCGACTGGTGGCTGCGGCTCGGGCTCGTTTTCACCGCGCCGGCGAGCGTCTTCGCCTGGCTTCGCGACGACAGCGACGCCGCGGCGGCCGCACGTCAGGAGCCGGTCCTCCTCGTCGGCTTCCTCGCCGGTGCCGCGGGCGTGCTCTCCTCGAACGGGATCAGCCACGCGCTCGACGACTTCGGGCTCGACGGCGTCGACCTCGCCGTGATCGTCTTCTTCGCGTCCCTGGTCTACGGGATCGTCGGCTACTTCACCTTCGGCGCCCTGGTGTACATCGGGGAGCAGCTCGCGGACGGGCTCGGCTCCTATCGGCGGGCCCGCCACATCCTCGCCTTCGCCTGCGCGCCGCTCGCGCTCTCGATCGTCGTCTGGCCGCTCCGGCTCGCGCTCTACGGCGAGGACAACTTTCGCTCGGGGGGAAGCGACGCCGGGACCGGGGGCGCGATCTTCGAGGGGATCGAGACGGCGGTGGTCGTGTGGTGCCTGGCCCTGCTCCTGCTCGGGATCAAGACCGCGAACGGGTGGTCGTGGCGGCGCGCGCTCGTCGCCGGGGCCGTGCCCGCGATCGTTCCGGCGCTAGCGTTCGCGCGCGCGTACGGCGCTATCTAGCCCCTCGAACACCGCGAGCTCCTCCGCCGGCATCTCGTACGTGTGCTCCTCGCCGGGGAATGCGCCCGAGCGCACCTCGGCCGCGTACGCCTCGAGTGCGTCGCGGATCTCGCGCGAAAGGTTCGCGTACCGCTTGACGAACCGGGGCAGGTGGCCCTCGGTCAGGCCGAGCAGGTCGTGGTAGACGAGCACCTGGCCGTCGCAGTCCGGCCCGGCGCCGATCCCGATCGTCGGGATCGAGAGCTCGGCCGTGATCCGCGCCGCGACCGGTGCCGGCACGGCCTCGAGCACGATCGAGCAGCAGCCGCCGTCCTCGAGCGCGTGCGCGCCCGCGACGAGCTCCAGTGCGGCCTCTGCGGTCTTCCCCTGGGTCTTGAACCCACCGAGCATCGTCGCCGACTGCGGCGTCAGCCCGATATGGCCCATCACCGGGATCCCGGCTTCGACAATCGCCCGCGCGCGAGAGACCATCGGGCCCGCCCCTTCGAGCTTGACGACGTCGGCGCCGCCCTCCTTGACGAACCGGATCGCGTTCCGCACGGCGTCCTCGTCCGAGACCTGGTACGAGCCGAACGGCATGTCGCCGACGACGATCGGGCGCCGCGCCTGGCGCGAGACCGTCTTCGTCAGGAACAGCATCTCGTCGACTGTCACGGGGACGGTCGTCCCCTCGTGGCCGAGCACCACCATCGCCGCCGTGTCGCCGACGAGGACGACGTCGATGCCTGCGTCCTCGGCGAAGCGCGCGCCGGGCGCGTCGTAGGCGGTGACCATCACGATCTTGTCGCCGCGGCGCTTCATCGCGGCGAGCTCGGGCAGAGGCAGCTTGCCTGCCGGTGGCGTACTCACTGGGAGCCTCCTTCGCCGAGGGGGACGTTGTCGATCAGCCGGGTGGGGCCGACGCGCACGGCCGCGGCCAGCACCGGGGGGTCGAAAGGCGCGACCTCGACGTAGTCGACATCGAGGCCGGCGAGCAAAGCGCGGGCCAGCACCGGATCCTTCGTCGCGAGCGCGCGCGGGAGCGCAAGCGCTCGCTCCCGCTCCTCGCGGGAGAGCAATGTGTTGCGGGAGGAGAGCGCGAGCCCGTCACCGTCGCGCACGGTGGGGACGACGCGGAGCTCCAGCTCGAGATCGAGGTCGCGCACCATCCGGCGGATCACCTCGACCTGCTGGGCGTCCTTCTGGCCGAAGTACGCGCGCTCGGGACGCACGATGTTGAAGAGCTTCAGACAGATCGTCGCGACGGCGCGGAAATGGCCGGGGCGGTGCTCACCCTCTAGTCCGCGCGAGGCGTTCTCGACCTCGACCCAGGTCTCGTAACCCGGCGGGTACATCTCCTCGGCCGGCGGGGCGAAGAGGACGTCGACGCCGGCCTCCTCGGCGATCGCCGCGTCGGCGGCCTCGTCGCGGGGGTAGCGCGCGAAATCGTGAGCATCCCCGAACTGGGCCGGGTTGACGAACAGGCTGGCGACGACGACGTCGTTCTCCCCGCGGGCGGCGGCAAACAGCGCGAGGTGGCCGGCGTGATAGGCGCCCATCGTCGGCACCAGGCCAACCTCGCCCGCGCCCAGGGCGGCGCGGATCTCGGCGATCGTGCGCGTGATCCTCACGCCGCCGTCATCTCCGCGAGCACGCGATACATCGGCTCGAGCTCGGGGTGCTCGTCGTGGAGCGCGGCGAGGTGCGCGTCGACGACTGTCCAGTCGCCACGCGAGATCGGACCCGTGAGCTCGAAGCCGTTCTCGATCGTCCGCGTCATCAGCGGCACGAGCGCCTCCGCCGGCGCGCCGGCGTGTTCGAAGAGGCGCGACGCGGCGCGGTAGAGCGTGACCGTGTAGTTCGAGGCGATCGCGGCGCCGGCGTGGTAGAGCGTCCGAGCCTCGTCGGCGAGGTCGAACGGCTGCAGGCCGAGCGTCTCTGCAAGCTCCCAGCCGAGCGCGCGCGCGTCGTCGCTCTCTGCGGTCACCGCCGCCCACGCTCCGTCGAGCTGTTCCGGCCCGCGTGCGAGCGTGAAGGTCTGGAGCGGATGGACCGAGAAGCGCCGCTCGTGCGGGTCGAGGGCCCTCAGCGGCGTCGCGCCGCTGACGTGTGCGACCCACGGGCCTGGCTCGATGCCGCGGGCGACCTCCGCGATCGCACGGTCGGGCACGCAGAGCAGGACGAGCTCGGCGCCCTCATGCCGCAGGTCGACACCCCGCTCGAGCAGGCGCGTGGCCAACGCCGAGCCGACGCGGCCGCGACCGATCACGTTGACACTCTCGACCATCTGCGCGCTCCAGTTCCCCAGCGGGATACCGGGCACGGCAAATTCTACGCTGCGACCGCGATCCTCTGCTCGAGCGCGGCCTTGACGGCAGGCCAGTCGTCGTCGATGACCGCATACCAGGCCGAGTCCCGCCGCTCGCCGTCGCGGACGACCATGTGCTTGCGGTGGATGCCCTCGAACTCCGAGGGAAGAGCGGCAAGCGCGGCGCGGGCGCGCTCGTTCTTCGCGTCAGTCTTGAACTCGACGCGCCGCATGCCGAGCTCCTCGAACGCGTGGCGGAGGAGGAGGTACTTCGCATCCGTGTTCGCGCCGGTGCCCCAGGCGGACGGGTTGTTCCAGGTGTTCCCGATCTCGAGGCGGCGGTGCTCCGGGACGACGTTGAGGTAGCTCGTCGAGCCGACGACGACGCCGTCGCGCAGGACGACGAAGTGGTACATGTCGGTCGCCGCGAGCGCGCGGCGGATCCACTCCTCCGCATCGGTCGTGATCATCCAGGTCCAGATCCGCTCGTCGGCGGCGGCCTCGCGCAGCCCGGGGACGTGCCGCTCTTCGAGCGGCTCGAGTGTGACGATGCGGCCTTCGAGGCGTGGCCGAAGGTTCATGCGGAATGTCTATCCAACTGAGTCGCAGCCAGGCTAAAGCCGGGCACCGACGCTAGACTCTCTCTCGTGCCGATCTACGAGTACGTGTGCATGCAGTGCGAGTCGCACTTCGAGGAGCTGGTCCGGAACGGCGAGGAGCCCGACTGCCCGGACTGCGGCGGTTCGAGGGTGCAGAAGCAGCTTTCCGTCTTCGCGACTCACGGCGCCGAATCCGCGCCGAGCTTCGGTCAGACGGCGGCGGGCGGCGGCTGCTGCGGCGGCTCGTGCGGCTGCGGACACTGAGGCGCCCAACCCGACCTAGTAACAGACTGTTACTAATGCGCCGATCCGTTTCGCCCTGCACCTGGCCCTCTTTTCGCCAAGTGACAGACTGTTACTTGGCGCGGGAGGGCGTGCGCATCCGCCTGCTCGCCTAAACTCTCGCGTCGATGCTCGATGCGCTCAGGACCGAAGCCTCGTCCTGCACGCGGTGTGTGCTCAGCAAGACGCGGACGCAGGTCGTCTTCGGGAACGGCCATCCGAACGCCGACCTGATGTTCGTCGGCGAGGCGCCCGGCTTCCACGAGGACCAGCAGGGAATTCCATTCGTCGGGCAGGCCGGCAGGCTCCTCGACAAGCTCCTCGCCGGCATCGGCCTGACGCGGGCGGACGTCTACGTCGCGAACACCCTCAAGTGCCGGCCTCCGGGCAACCGGGACCCGCTGCCCGAGGAGAAGCACCAGTGCGAGCCGTGGCTGTTCCGGCAGATCGAGCTGATCCGGCCAAAGGTGATCGCGACGCTCGGAAACCACGCGACGAAGCAGCTGACCGGCAAGGAGTCGGGGATCACCCGCGTGCACGGACAGCCCCAGCAGGCGGTCTACGGCTCGACGACCGTCACGATCTTCCCGATCTACCACCCGGCGGCCGCCCTCTACACGCCGGCGATGCTGAAGGTTCTCGAGGAGGACTTCGCAAAGATTCCGGCGTTCCTCGAGCAGGAGATCGAGCCGGTTCCGTCGCTCGCCGACCTGATGCCCGAGCCGGAGCCCGCGCCGGTCGCAGTACAACTCGGTCTGTTCTGACCGAGCTCGAGACCACTACACCCGAGGAGACCGAGGCGGCGGGCGCGCGACTCGCCGTGCGGCTGGCTCCGGGCGACGTCGTCACGGTCTCCGGCGAGCTCGGCTCGGGGAAGACGACCTTCGTCCGCGGCGCCTGCCGGGCGCTCGGGGTGTCGCAGCCCGTGACGAGCCCCACCTACACGATCGGCCACCGCTATCAGGGCCGTGTGCCCGTCTCGCACCTCGACCTCTTCCGCTTCGAGGGGTTCGGCGAGGCGGACTGGGGTGCGCTCGAGCCGTACTTCGAGCACGCCGTCTGCTTCGTCGAGTGGCCCGAGGCCGCCGGGGACGCGTTGCCCACGCCGCGCGTGCGGGTACGGTTACGCCACGTGGACGAGAGGCGGCGGCTGATCGTGCTCGATGGCGATGCTGACCTTGGCGTTTGACACGGCGACGGACGTCGCCACCGTCGCGTTCTTGCGCGACGGCGAGGTGCTCGGAGAGCGGCGCACGCGCGCGGTGAGCGTGCTCGCGGACGCCGACGAGCTCGCCCGGGAGGCCGCCGCCGGCCCGTTGGATCTGGGGCTGCTCGTGGTCGGCGTCGGGCCCGGCAGCTTCACCGGCGTCCGGATCGGGCTCGCTACGGCGCGCGGCCTCGGCCTGGCGTTGGAGCTCCCCGTCGCCGGCGTCTCGACGCTCGAGGCGCTGGCCGCGGGCGCACCGGGGGCGGTCCCGGTGATCGACGCGCGCCGCCGGGAGGTATTCGCGTTTGTCGGCAGCGAGCCGCGCTGCCTAGCGCCGGCCGACCTCGAGGTCGAGCCCGGGCGCGAGTATGTCGGCGACGGCGCAGTGCGCTACCGCGCGACGATCGAGGAGAGGGGCGGCATCGTCCCGTCCGACGACGACGAGCGCCACATCCCCTGGGCCCGACACCTTGCGCGGCTTGCGCGCGGTGCCGGTCCGGCCGAGCTCGTCGAGCCCGTCTACCTCCGCGTACCCGACGTGGACAAGGCGGCGGCATGACGAATATCCGCCCGCTCCAGCTTCGCGACCTCTCCGCAATCGAAGAGATCGAGCGCAGCTCCTATCCGACCCCCTGGTCGCGCTCGATGTTCGCCGGCGAGCTCGCGAAGCCGTCGTCGATCTGCCTCGGCGCGTTCGAGGGCGAGTGTCTTGTCGGCTACCTGATCGTGTCCCGCTACGTCGACGCCTGGCACGTGATGAACATCGCGGTCGCGCTCGACCACCGCCGGCGGGGCGTCGCCTCTGAGCTGCTCGGCGCGCTGTTCGAGCGGACGCGCGAGGACGGGCGGCGCGGCTACACGCTCGAGGTCCGGGTCTCGAACGCCGGCGCGATCACGCTCTACGAGCGACTCGGCTTCGAGCGCCGCGGCGTCCGGCGCGGGTACTACACCGACAACCGAGAGGACGCGCTGATCATGTGGCGGGATCCTGCGGTTCGCGACTCCGTCGCGAACCGCTAGCGAAGGCGCATGGTGATCCTCGGCCTCGAGACGTCGTGTGACGAGACCGCGGCGGCCCTCGTCACCGAGGACGGCCACATCCAGGCGAACATCGTCGCATCGCAGTCCGAGCTCCACGCGCGATACGGGGGCGTCGTGCCCGAGGTCGCGTCGCGCCGTCATCTCGAGCTCGTCTCGCCGGTCGTCCGTGAGGCGCTCGACCAGGCGGGCATGACGCTGGCCGACGTCGGGCAGATCGCAGTCACCCAGGGCCCGGGCCTCGTCGGTGCGCTGCTCGTAGGGCTCGCCGCCGCGAAGGGGATCGCCTGGGGGCGCGGGCTGCCGCTCGTCGCAGTCGACCACCTGCACGGTCACGTCGCCTCGCTCTACCTCCAGCCCGATCCGGTCGAGCCGCCGTTCCTCTGCCTGCTGGCGAGCGGTGGGCACACGCTGCTGCTCGACGTGCAGGACCACGCGGGCTTCCGAGTCCTCGGCACGACGCTCGACGACGCGGCGGGCGAGGCGTTCGACAAAGGCGCCCGGCTGCTCGGCCTGAGTTACCCGGGCGGTGCTGCGATCGACCGGCTGTCGAGGGACGGCGACCCGGAGGCATGGGCGTTCCCGGTCGCGCGTGTGCAGTCAGCAGCGCCGCCGAGCAAAGCCCGGCGGCGCGCATCGAAAAGCGGGGGACTCGACTTCTCCTTCTCCGGAGTGAAGACCGCGCTGCTCTACGCTGTGCGCGACCTCGACGCCGAGGAGCTGGACGTGCGCCGAGCCGACCTCGCAGCCTCGTACCAGCGGGCGATCGTGCGCGCGCTCGTCGAGCGGACGAGGGAGGCGGCGGCGCAGCTCGGCGCGGAGCGGATCGCCGTCGTCGGCGGCGTTGCGGCAAACTCGGAGCTCCGCGCCGCGCTGCCGGAGGCGAAGGCCGCCCCGCTGGAGCTGTGCACGGACAACGCCGCGATGATCGCCTCAGCCGCCCGCTACCTCGACCCCGCCGCCGATCCGCTCAGACTGGACGCGTATGCGGTGGCGTGAGGCGGCGGTGGTTGCAGCGCTCGGGGCCGTCGCCGTCGTCGCGGTCCTGCTCGTGCCGACAGGAGGCGGAGGCACCGCCGCGCCGCCGCGCACGTCCGTCGACGCAGCGGCGTGGAGCGGTCTCGTCGGCAGCCCGCGGGCGCCCGTTGCCACCGGCCAGCGCGTCCTCGTCGTCCTGACCGCATTCTCGCTCGCCGACCGCGTTGCCCGGGCCGGCGGCCTCGCGAGTGACGCCGACGAGCGGCGGTGGACCGCCGCCGCGCTGGCCGCGCAAGGGCAGTTCATCTCGAACCTCGCCCGCGAGGGGGTCTCGATCCGCCCTGAATTCCGCTTCACGAGGACGCTGAACGCGTTCTCGGCGACGCTCGACGCGCGCGCGATCGCGGCGCTCGAGCGGCGCGCCGGGGTGAAGGGCGTCTACCCGGTTCGCGTCGCCTACCCGGCGGCGGCGACCCCGACCCGCGGCGCCTTCGGCCCCGGGGTCCGCCTCACGGGAATCACGGGCCGGGGGGTGACGATCGCGCTGCTCGACACGGGCGTCGACCTGCGCAAGCCGTATCTGCGCGCGCACGTCCTCGACGGCGTCGACGTCGTCGGCGACTCGGCGGACGCCCGGGCTCGGGCGAAGCCGACCGACCCGGCGCAGCTCGAGCGACACGGGACGGAGATGGCCGGTCTCCTCGTCGGTGCGGGGGCTGTCAGGGGCGGAGTCGCACCCGGGGCGACCGTGCTCCCGATTCGGGTCGCCGGCTGGCAGGCCGACGAGCACGGCGACTACGCGGTGTACGCGCGAACCGACCAGCTGCTCGCCGGGCTCGAGCGCGCGGTCGACCCCAACGGCGACGGGGATGCGCACGACGCCGCCAGGATCGCGCTCGTGCCCCTCGTCGAGCCGTTCGCCGCCTTCAGCGACAGCCCGCTTGCCCGCGCGGTCGAGGGAGCGCAACGGCTCGACACGCTGGTGGTCACCGCGGCCGGAAACGACGGCCCCGGCGGGCCCGCGTTCGGCAGTATCGGAGGCCCGGCCGGCGCGCCTGCTGCGCTCGCCGTAGGCGCGGTCGACGCGCGGCCGGCGACGACCGACGTGCGCCTCGTCGTCCGGGCCGGGCTCTCCGTCCTGCTCGACCGGGTCGTTCCGCTCGCCGGCGCGACTCTGCCTGCGGGCACCCTCGTCCTCCGGCCCGCGGCGCCGCGCACGCCCGTCTCGTCTGCCCGGTCCTTTTTCTACCGCGGCGTGAGTCTCGTCGCGGGGCGGGCGGCCGTCGTCGCCGGCGGAACGGACCCGGCCGCGGCCGCGCGCTGGGCCTCGCTCGCCGGTGCGAGTGCCGTCCTGCTGCACGGGCGGCAGATCGCTCCGGGCGCGATCGGGCTCGACGAGCGGATCGGGGTGCCCGTCTTGACCGTGCCCGAGGCGACTGCACGTGCGCTGCGGACACGGCAGACCGCCCTCGTCGCGATCGCCGCGCCGCGCCCGAGCCCCGCACACGACGTGGTCGCGCCGTTCTCTTCCTGGGGGCTCGCTTTCGATGGGGGCGTCAAGCCCGAGTTGCTCGCCTCCGGCGTAGGGCTCGGCACGGCGGAGCCGGGCCGGGCGCCGGACGGACGACAGGCTTTCGGAGCAGTGAGCGGGTCGAGCGCGGCCGCCGCCGTCGTCGCCGGCGCCGCGGCGCTGCTTGCCCAAGCACGGCCCGACGCGGGCGCCGAGATGCTGCGCGCGCTGCTCGTCGGCGGGAGCGACCCCGTCCGGCGTGTGCCCGTCGCCGCCCAGGGAACCGGCATGCTCGATCTGGGTCGCGCCGCGGCCGGCGAGATCGTCGCCGATCCGCCCGCGCTGACGTTCGGGCGCGGCAGCGGCGACGGCTGGCAGGGCACCCGGGTCGTCCGTCTCCGCAACGTCTCGAGCCGGCGGCTGACGGTGTTCGTCACAACCGGCCAGCGGAAGCCGCACGTGCCGCTCTTCCTTCCGGCGCGCCGCATCGAGATCGGGCCCGGCGAGACCGCGCGGCTGGAAGTGCGGGCCCGGCTGGTCGCGCTCGTCCACGCGGAGGCGGCCACCGGGACGCTCACGCTCACGCCAGTGGGCGGCGTGGCCGTGCGGGTTCCGTGGGCGGTCGTACTGCGCTCGCCCGCGGATCTGCTCGGCCCGCTCGCGCTGTCGCGCCGTGCTTTCGCCCCGTCGGAGGCGAAGCCCGCGATCGTCGTCGTTCGTGCCGGACGTGTCGTGCGCTCGTCACACGGGAATGAGGTCATCCCGGTGCTGCGGATGGACGTCGAGCTCTCAACGCCGAACGGGAGGCGCGTCGGCCTCCTCGCCCGGCTTCGGGATGTGCTCCCTGGGCGCTATGCGTTCGGCCTCACCGGCCGCGGCCCCAGCGGGCGAGTGCTCGCGTCAGGGCGGTACCGGCTCAGGATCGTGGCCTGGCCCACCGGCGGCGGGCCGCCGACGTCACGATCGGTGCGGTTCCGGATCCGGTGATTCACCGACGCTCGTCTCCGCCACCCGGGCGAGGCTTGCACTGCCCGCCCTACGCGGGTCGTTTCGACTGCTCATTGAGACAAGGAGCGTGACCGTGACTGCAGTTCAAGAATCAGTCTCACACCTGCGCGAGAACCCATACGAGATCGCCAAGGACCAGCTGCGGCTCGTCGCTCGCGCGTTCAGCATCGACGAGAACCTGGTCAGGGTGCTCTCGTCGTGTAAGAAGGCCGTCACCGTCTCGATCCCCGTGACGATGGACGACGGCCGGGTCGAGGTGTTCGAGGGATTTCGCGTCACCCACAACATCGCGCGCGGCCCTTCGAAGGGCGGCATCCGCTACCACCCGGACGTGGTTCTCGACGAGGTCCGCGCGCTCGCCATGTGGATGACCTGGAAGTGCGCGCTGATGGGCATTCCCTTCGGCGGCTCCAAGGGCGGGGTCAAGTGTGATCCGAAGCAGCTCTCGCTGCGCGAGCTCGAGGGGATGACCCGTCGCTACACGACCGAGATCATCAACGAGATCGGCCCCGAGAAGGACATTCCCGCGCCCGACGTCGGCACGAGCCCGCGCGAGATGGCCTGGATCTTCGACACGTACTCGATGAACAAGGGGCATTCCGTGCTCGGCATCGTCACCGGCAAGCCGCTGACCGTCGGCGGCTCACTCGGCCGCCTCGAGGCGACGGCCCGAGGCGGGCTCTACTGCACGCTGGAAGCGGTGGACAAGCTCGGCCTCCGGATGGATAGGCTCAGTGTCGCCGTTCAGGGCTTCGGCAACGTCGGCAGCTACTACGCCCTGTTCATGCAGCAGGAGGGGGCGAAGGTGATCGCGATCTCGGACTCGTCCGGCGGCTTCTTCAACCCGAGGGGAATCGACATCCGGTCGGCGATCGCCCACAAGCAGGAGCGCGGCACACTGAAGGGCCTCGGCGGGGTCGAGCACATCTCGAACGAGGAACTCCTGGTCCTCGACTGCGACGTGCTCGCCCCTTGCGCGCTCGAGCAGGTGATCACCGAGGAGAACGCCGCGAGGGTCAAGGCCAAGATCGTCTGCGAGGGCGCGAACGGGCCGACCACGCCGGCCGCCGACGAGATCCTCGAGGACAAGGGCATCCTCGTCCTGCCCGACGTGCTCGCGAACGCCGGTGGCGTCGTCGTCTCCTACTTCGAGTGGGTCCAAGGCCTCCAGGAGTACTTCTGGAAGGAGGACGAGGTCAACGCCAAGCTCAAGGAGATCGTCGACAAGGCGTTCGAGGAGACGTGGGAGGTGCACGAGCGGCGCGACATCAGCATGCGGCTCGCCTCCTACGGGCTCGCGGTCGAGCGAGTCGCGGAAGCGACGATGACCCGGGGTCTGTATCCGTAGGGTCACCGTTTACTACGCCGACAACTGCCACCTCTGCGAGCGGGCTCGGAGCACACTCGCAGAGGTCCGGCGGACGAACGAGTTCGAGCTCGAGGAGGTGGACATCGGGGGCGTGCCAGAGCTCGAGAAGCGCTACCGCGAGTGGCTGCCGGTGGTCGAGATCGACGGTGCGCGGGCCTTCGTCTACCACGTCGATGCGGAAGCGTTTGTCCGTAAATTGCACGCACAAAGTTCGGCCTCCTGAGGTGCTGACGCACCCAACGAAGCCCACTGGCACAATGGCGGGGTGTTACAAACAGCGACACAAGGAGCGACTGTGGCGGATCGGTTGACGGTCGGAGTCGCCGCGCGCCTGAGCCGGTACCTCCAGGTTCTCACGCAGGCCAAGAAGATGGGCAAGGAGCGGATCTCCTCCCAGGAGATGTCGGACTACACCAACATCAACGCGACGCAGATCCGTCGCGACCTGTCGGCGTTCGGCAAGTTCGGCAAGCGCGGCGTCGGTTACAACATCGACAGCCTGCTCGGCGAGATCCGCAAGATCCTCCGCACGCAGGGCCAGCACAACATCGCGCTCGTCGGCGCCGGCCGCCTCGGTCAGGCGATCGCGAGCTCGTCGATCTTCGCCGAGCACGGGATCAACATCGCCGCCGTGTTCGACCGCGATCCGAGCGTGGTCGGGCGCCGCGCGGGCGGGGTCGAGGTGCAGCCGTATGCGGACCTGAAGGGTGCAGTGCGGGACAAGAACATCATCGTCGGTGTGCTCGCCGTACCGGCGACCGCTGCGCAGGGAGTCGCCGACGACCTCGTCGACGCGGGCGTGAAGATCATCTTCAACTACAGCGAAGGCCTCCTCGACGTGCCGAGCGACGTTCAGGTGCACACCTCGAACCCGGCCGTCGAGCTGCTCCACGCGCTGTACTTCCACCTGGCCTGACCCTTTTGTGTTGAGAGCCCTCGCTCTGTTCACGGAGAAGGGGAAACACCGCATCCCGATCTGGCCGCCACGTCGACTTCGCCGACGGCGTCTCCTGCTTCGGGTGGACGCGCTCAACGCGGTCGACTGAACGGCTGATCGCCCCGGCTCAAGAGGGCCATGTCTGCGAATAGTCCCCAGACATGGCCCTCGGGGCCATAAGCTCGACCCGTGCGCATCCTGCTCTGGCACGGTTACCTGCTCTCGGGCACGGGGTCGAACGAGTACACGCAGGCGCTCGCGCGCGAGTGGGGCAGGGCCGGGCACGAGGTCGTCGTCTTCTGCCAGGACCCGGAGCCCGAGCGGTTCGACCTCGGCGGCGCCCAGGTCGTGCGACCGAATATCGGCCTGCTGCTGCCGGTGTTCGTCCTCGACCGGTACGAGGGGCTCGAGCCGGTCCTGCTCCAGGACATGTCGCACGCCGACCGCGAGAGCTACGTCGCGCACAACGTCGGCGCCCTGACCGCCCACCTGCCCGCCGACCTCGTCTTCGCGAACCACGTGCTGATGGGCGGCGCGGTCGCCGCCGGCACCGGTGCCCGTTATGCGGTCAAGGTGCACGGCTCCGAGCTCGAGTACTCGATGCGGGGCGATCCCGAGCTCTCGGCCTTGGGCGCCCGCGCACTAGAGCGCGCGGAGGCCGTGTTCGTCGGCTCCGGCCACATCCGCCACGCGCTCGAGGAGGTCGTCGGCCCGGTCGACCGCGTGCACGAAGTCCCACCGGGCGTCGACGTCGACGCGTTCCGGCCCCAGCGGCGCGACGAGGCTCTCGCCGCGCTCCTCGAGCAGAGTCGCGCGGACCCGCCGAACCCGGCCAACCTCCAGGAGCGGCTGCCGGATGAGGGAAACGCGCGCCGGCTCGCCGAGTTCCTCGGCGGCGACGGGCCGGTCGTCCTCTACTTCGGGAAGCTCCTCTATAACAAGGGCGTCCACGTGCTGCTCGAGGCGCTGCGCCGCGTCGACGCGCGAGCGATCATCGTCGGCTTCGGGGACTACCGCCGAGAGCTCGAGCGCATCGCACCGCCGCGGACGCTCTTCACCGGACCGCTCGGTCACCGCCACCTCGTCCACCTGATCCCGCTCGCCGACGCCGTCGTTGTTCCCTCGATCTTCCCCGAGGCATTCGGGATGGTCGCCGCCGAGGCCGCGGCCGCAGGCTGTCCGCCGATCGTTGCGCGGCACTCCGGCCTCGAGGAGGTCGCCGTCGGGCTCGAGGAGGCTTATCCGCCGGATCTCCGTCGTCTGGCGAGCTTCGAGCCGGGCGACTCCGTCGACCTGGCGGGTAAGCTTCACGATCTGCTGGCGCTCTCGCGGACGCGCCGCGAGACACTCGGAGCGGCCGCCCGCGGTGTCGCGGTGGAGCGCTGGTCGTGGGCCGGTGTCGCCGACCGCCTGCTCCAGCCCGTCAAATAGGCTTGACGCCTCAATGGGTGAAGCGCAGAAGGTTCCGTACCAGGAGTTGCTCGAGCAGGCTCGG